>NZ_JBEEAC010000017.1:0-158228 GCF_040120695.1 Plantactinospora sp. B6F1
GACGGCACCACACCGTACCGCGCACGCTCTCTCACAACCCGGACACGCTGCCACCGGTCACCCTCATCACCAACCCGCCGCGCCGAAACCCACCCACGATCACCGACGTGCGGAAAGCGGGGCTAGGGAAGGGCGGCGGTCAGCGGGTGGCGAGCCCGGGGCCGAGGTCGAGGCGCTGGCCGGGAAGCTGCCGGTGCACCGTGCGAGGGTCGGCGAAGACCACCCGGCTCAGGTCGTGCCCACCCGGGTCGCCGGCCAGCACCCCGGGAACCGCCGACAGCATCGCCGAGCCGGCCGGCGGCACCGTCGGCAGCGCACCCGGCCGGCCCGGCGGGAGTACCGGCGCCAGGGCGCGGAAGGCCGCGCGTACCCGGTCGGCGCGGTAGTCGGCCGGATCGTCGGTCGCCCGGAGCAGTGCTCCGCCGTGCCGCAGCGGCCGTACCTCGGCGAAGGCACCGCTGGTCCGGAGCCGCTCCGCGCCACCCAGCCCGGGCACCAACTCCCGGGGGCAGACCGTCACCCACTCGTAGCCGCGCAGGTGCGTACGGCTCTGCTCGGCCGAGGACTCCGCGGTCCGGCCGAGCGCCGCATCCAGCATCGTCGCCGGGGAGAGCAACCCGGCGTTGGCCACGATCTCGCCGTACGCCGGGTCCGTCGCGTCACCGACCAGCCCGGCCAGCTCGACCAGCGCCGGCAGCACCAGCGGCAGCCCGCCGGGCCGTCCCTCGAAGCCGATCGAGATCTGCAACCGGACGTGCCGCCCACCGGCGAATCGGGCCAGGAAGATGTCCAGCTCGGAGGCGATCGAGGTCGGCGCGACGTCGAACCACCGGGCCGAGAGCTGGGCGAAGTCCGGGGTGATCCCGTCCACCCAGCGCTCCGGGCGGCGCCGCCGCCCGCGCCCGCCGGGATTCTGCTCGAACGCGGTCAACGAGGTCGCCGGGGCGGCGGCACCGGCCGGGTGTACGAACGGCAGCAGCACCCGACACACCTCGTCGTGCCACCAGCGGGCAAGCGAACCAAGCCAGCCCGGATCCTCGACCCGGTCGAGATAGAGCAGCCAGGTGACGAAGTCCGGCTCCGGCCCGTCCTCCCCCGGCCCGGGTTGGCCGAGGCCCCCGCCGAGTAGCTGGTCGTACATCCCGCACCCTCCCGTCGCCACCGGCCAGGGTAGCCGCCCGGCGGCGCGACGGGCTCGACGGGCTCGACGGCCGTCGCGACGGGTTCAACGGCCCATCGCGTCGAGCTGGCGCAGCTCGCCCTCGCTCAGCGAGAAGCCGAACAGGTCGAAGTTCTCCCGGATCCGGGACGGCGTACCCGACTTCGGGATCACCACGATGCCGTGGTCGAGGTGCCAGTGGAGCACCACCTGGCCCGGGGTGACCCCATGGCCGCGCGCGATTTCCACGAGTACCGGTTCGTGCAGGTCGGTGGTCTTCAACGGGCTGTACCCCTCCAGCACCACACCCCGCTCCCGGTGCTCGTCGAGCCGGCGCGGATCGTGCAGCGCCGGACCCCACCTGACCTGGTTCACCGCCGGAGCCTCCTCGGTCGCCTCGATCAGCAGGTCGAGCTGGCCGGTGTGGTAGTTGCTCACCCCGACCGCCCGGGCCAGCCCTTCGTCCCGGACGGCCAGCAGTTCCCGCCAGCTCGCGATGCTGGCCCGGTCCGACGAGGGCGGCCAGTGGATCAGCCAGAGGTCGACGTACCCGGTGTCGAGCGCGGCGAGGCTCTCCGCGATGGTCTGCCGCTCCCGGCCGGCCCGCTCCGGTGGGAGCTTGGTGGTGACGAAGACGTCCTCCCGGGGTACCCCACTGTCCCGGATCGCCCGGCCCACCTCCTCCTCGTTGCCGTACATCGTGGCGGTGTCGAGGTGCCGGTAGCCGACGTCGAGCGCCTCGCGGACCGCGTCGTAGGCGTGACTGCCGCTCAGCTGCCAGGTGCCGAAGCCGAGCGTCGGCATCCGCACCTCGCTCGGCAACTGAACGGTGGGTTGGTCGATCGCAGAGGTCATGGTGGTTTCCTACCCGGACCGGCCCTGGCCATGCATTCCGACACTCGGCACCGGATCGGCGGAGAATGAACGCGTGGCTCTCACCACCCGGGCCGGTGACCGGACCGGAATTTGACAACGACGGCCTCACGGTACTAGGCGTTGAGTGGTTATGTCTCACGCCGCGAATCGGGTCCGGGCGACCGGATCGAGCGAACCAGTTGACGTACCGAAGCACCTCGACGGGGCCGACGCGGAGACCTGGCGCGAGGCGGCCGCGATCCTGGCCACCAACTGGACCGGTACCCACACGGTGCCGTCCCGCACCCTCTATCCGCACCAGTGGAGCTGGGACGCCGGCTTCATCAGCGTCGGGCTGGCCCACGTCGCGCCGGACCGGGCCTGGCGGGACCTGCGCAGCCTCTTCGAGGCGCAGTGGCCGGACGGGCGGGTTCCGCACATCGTCTTCGACCCCGGGGTCACCGAACGGGACTACTTTCCCGGCCCGGCCTTCTGGCGCGGCGACCCGCCCGGTCCCGTCGGCGGTCCGACGCACGGCGGTCCGCCCAGCCCGAGCGGCGGCCCGACGCACGGCGGGGTGGGCGCTCCGGGCAACGGTGCCCGGTCGGCCAGGCGGACCAGCGGGATCGTGCAGCCACCGGTGCACGCGATCGGCGCCTGGGAGGTCTACCGGCGGGTGCCGGACGAGGTGGCGGCGGCGGAACTGGGCTGGCTCTATCCGCGTCTCGTCGCCCAGCAGGAGTACCTGGCCACGGCCCGGGACGTCGGCGGCGCCGGCCTCGCCGCCATCGTGCATCCGTGGGAGTCGGGGTTGGACAACAGCCCGGCCTGGGACGAGGCGCTCGCCGCGGTACCGGTGGTGGCGGAGGTGCTGCGCCGGTACGCCCGCCGGGACAACCTGGTGGTTTCCTCCGACCACCGTCCCACGGACGAGGACTACGCCCGCTACCTGGTCATCGCGCTGTCGTACCGGGACGGGGGGTATCGGGACGAAGCCCTCGCGCTACGACACCCGTTCCTGGTCGAGTGCCCCGGGTTCAACACGTTGCGGGGCGCCGCCGAGCTGGCGCTGGCCCGGATAGCCGAGGTGGTCGGCGCCGACCCGGCTCCGCACCGGGACCGGGCCGCCGCGATCACCCGTCAGCTGGTGGACCGGCTCTTCGTCCCGGCCACCGGCATGTTCCACGCCCGGGACGTCCGGACCGGCCGGCACAGCCCGGCCCGGTGTGTCAACGGGCTGCTGCCGCTGGTCCTGCCGGGACTGCCGGCCGGGCACTTGACGAGCCTGGTGACCGTCCTGGAGTCGGCCCGGTTCGGGGTGGATCCCCGGATGCCGGTGCCCAGTTACGACCGCTCCGCCGTCGACTTCGACCCGTTGCGGTACTGGCGCGGCCCGGTCTGGTTCAACATCAACTGGCTGCTCCTGGCCGGGCTGCGTACGCACGGCCAGAACGGGCTGGCCGACGTGCTGCGCTCGGCCCTGCTCGACCTGGCCCGCCGCTCCGGCCACTACGAGTACTTCCACCCGGGCAGCGGTGCCGGGATCGGCTCTCCGGCGTTCAGCTGGACGGCCGCACTAACCCTCGACCTCCTCGCGGAGCCGATGGACTGAGAGGCCGAGCCGATGGGCTGAGAGGCCGAGCCGATGGGCTGAGAGGCCGAGCCGATGGGCTGAGAGCGCGGCCGTAACCCGGTCAGCCGGTCGGTGGCTCGTCCTTGCCGGCCTCCTCCATCGCGTCGGCCTCCTCCTTGGTGTGGTGCACCGCCTGGTCGGCGTGCTCCGGGGGGCCGTAGATGGTGTAGAGCACCAACGGGTTCGGGCCGGTGTTGACGAAGTTGTGCTTCCGCCCTGCCGGTACGACCACCAGGTCGCCCTGGGTCACCTTGCGGGTCTGGCCGCTGACCCGGGCCTCGCCGGTGCCGCTGACGAAGGTGAGGATCTGGTCGATGTCGTCGTGCACCTCCTCACCGATCTCGCCGCCCGGCGGGATCGTCATGATGACCAACTGGGAGTGCTTGCCGGTCCACAACACCCGGCGGAAGTCCGGGCTCTGTTCGGCGACGGTCGCGATAGTGAAGTGCTCCATGCCTCTTCCTTACCCAGAATGCGGGGCGTTGATTCGGCGCCCGCGAGGCAGGAGTGACTGCTGGGACCCCCGAACGGCCGGGCCGCCCCCTACCAGGTTCGGCCCGGCCCCGGGTTTGCTTCCGGTCGGGGTGGGAAACCCCACACACAGCCGGAACGACCGACGCGCCGTCCCGGCCGAGCCAGGTCCCCGCGGGCGTACCGCCGATGGGCTGCGTGGGCGGGAGACGGCCAGAGCGCGGCGACGCCACGTTCCACCGGCGGCGCCGCGCGCTCGTGGCCGGGTCGGCCCGGCCGGCGGCGGGTGCTCGTCGATGGAGCGGACCGGTCCCCGCGGCGCCGGGCCGCGCCGCGGGGACCGGGGGCCAGACGGTGTCGCCTGGCCCGAGCAACGCCCGGCCGGTGGCGCGCCGGCCGGCGTCGCTGGCGGGTGGTTCAGGAGGAGATGTGCAGGTGGAAGGCGCGGTCGGCGGGCACGCCCGAGCTGTTCCAGGTCTGCACGAAGACTCCGGCCGCCAGGCCGGCTCGGCCGACCACGGCGATCTCGCCGGGCGGTGAGGCCCCGAGGCTGCCGGTCAGGCCGATGGTGGCGGTGAAGGCCGAACGGGCCACGCTCTGGATGAAGACCACCTGGTACTGGCCGACGGCGAGCCGGCTGGACGAGACGACCCCGAAGCCCCGGGCGAGGGTCCCGTTCGCGTTCACGACGGCGAAGTGCCCCTGCGCGGTGGCCGGGAGTCCGGCAGCGGTGGCGGGGACGGCCGCGACGTCGATTCCGTCCGCCTCGATGCCCTCGGTGGGTGGTTGTTCGCCGATGGCGACGTCCGGCTGTTCGTCGGCTGCGGCGTGCTTGGATTCACTGGTCTCGGACATGGCGGTACTCCTTGCTGGTCGGGCCGTTCCCGGCCCGTCGACGAGGGATTGCGGGCGTGGCCACGGTGAGTGGTGCGAGCCCCGGGGGCGGTACCTGCCCAGGTCGACATTACTCTCCGTCCACATTCGATCACACTTAGTACGCCTGTCCGATCGAGGACACCCGCCCGGACCGGGCAAGAGCAGCGCCCTGGACAGCACGGCACCGAGGTAGTTCGATAGCTATCAATGGATGCCAGGCGCTGACGCAGTCGTACCCCGTACCCCCAGAAAGGCTCTCGCCATGTTCGGACGCAAGCTGCACGCCGCCGCCCTCGCCCTGGCCCTGGGCCTGGCCCTGCTGGCCGCCGCTCCCGCGCAGGCCGACCCGCTGATTCCGCTGCCGCCGCCCGGCCAACCGGTGGCCACCGACATCACCCCGACCGGTGCCAGGCTGACCTGGGCGCCGCCCGCCGGCCCGGTCTTCCGCTACTCGATGCTGCGACTGGTGGACGGTCAGTGGCAGGGCTTCTCCTCGATGCCGTTCAACACCGTCACCTTCGTGGCCCTGACGCCCGGCACCGAATACACCGTGGCGGTACGCGCCGCCGCGCTGCCCGGCTCCGGTTACTCGTTGAGTCCGCTCTCGGAACCGCTCACCTTCCACACCCCGCCGGCCGAGGAAGGCTGAGGCTTCTCGCCGCGGACGGCTGAGGCTTCTCGCCGGGGCGCGTACGGCGAGGCAGCATGGACGGGTGAACGAACCCGACGCCGAACGCTACGCCCGGCTGGCGCGGCTGCTGACCGGCGGCGACGTCGTCGTGCTCAGCGGTGCCGGGCTGTCGACCGACTCCGGGATCCCGGACTACCGAGGGCCGAGCGGGGCGCTGCGCCGGCACACCCCGATGACGTACCAGACGTTCGTCGGTGACCCGCTGGCCCGGCGCCGCTACTGGGCACGCAGCCACCTGGGCTGGCGGACCATCGCCCGGGCCGCCCCGAACGCCGGGCACCGGGCGCTCGCCGAACTCGACCGGCGCGGGCTGCTGGCCGGCATCCTGACCCAGAACGTGGACGGCCTGCACCAGGCTGGCGGGGCCCGCTCCGTGGTCGAGCTGCACGGCAGCCTGGCCCGGGTGGTCTGCCTGGGCTGTGCCGAGACCACCGACCGGCAGACGGACCCGGGGTGACGACTACGCCGAGCTGACCATCGACGCTCCGCTCGGCCGGGTACTGCCGGCGCTGGTCCGGTTCACCGCTGCGGCCCGCTCCGCCGGACCGGCGGTCCCCGGCCGGCGGTTGCGACGATGGGCGTCCGGCCCGCGAGGCTACGCCGGTGCGGCCGGCGAGCGGGTTGGAGGATCGGTCGCGGCGGCCGGCGACCTGGCGGCGAGCACCACGGCCGCGCCGAGCAGCGCCGCGCCGACCAGGCCGACCGGGCCGAGCCGGTCCCCCAGCAGCAGCGCGGCGAGCACCGCCCCGACCAGCGGCTCCAGCAGCGCCGCGGTACCGGGCCGGACGGTACGCAGCCCGCGGAAGTAGAGCAGGTACGCCACCGCGGTCGGCCCGACGCCGAGCGCGACCAGTAGCCCGAGGGCGGCGAGACCGGGCTGGAAGCCCAGCCCGACCGTGCCGGCGGCCAGGGGCACCACCAGCAGCCCGCCGAGGGTGAAGCCGTAGCCGGTGCCGGCGAGTTCGTCGAGGTCCGGCACCGGCCGGGCGCCGACCAGGGTGATCGCGGCGAATCCGGCAGCGGAGACCAGCGCCAGCAGGGTACTGAGGAGCACCACGACCGCCCCGAAGCCACCGGCCGGCAGCCCGACCAGCAGCACCAGCCCGGCCACCGCCAGGGCACAGGTTCCGGCCGTACCGCGGTCCACCCGGCGCCGGCCGGCGACCGCCTCCGCGGCGAGGACCAGCAGCGGCGCGGCACCGATGGTGACCAGGGTGGCGAGGCTGACCGAGGTCAGCGACACCGCGCCGAAGTAGCAGACCTGGTAGAGCGCGGCCAGCACCCCGAGGACGACGATCCGGGTCCAGGCCGCCCGGCCGGGCGGCGGGCGGCGTCCGGTGAGGGCGAGGAAGGCCACGATCAGGATCCCGCCGACCGCCAGCCGGTATCCGGCGACCGCGACCGGGGAGAGCCCGGTGTGCCGGCCCAGCAGGCTGCCGGTGAGTCCACCGGTACCCCACAACGTGCCGGAGATGATCAGAAACCAGAGGCCGGCACCGGACCGGTGACGCGCGGCAGCCGGTGATGCGATTGCAGCCGGTGGTGCGGAAGAGGTGTGCATGGGAGTTCGCGCTCCTGCGACGAGAGGGAAGGTGGTCGCGGAAGCGGGGCGAACCCAGGAATCACCCGACAGGAAGCAGCGCATCGGCCGGATCGGCACGATGCGCTGGGGTCGTCGCCCCGCTCAGGAGCGCGGCGGCGGGGTGATGGGGAAGCGATGGTGCACGGCTGGACTGTACCGGACCGGCACCGAGCCGCCCGCCGGCAATCCCGGCCGGCGGACGGCCCACGTCCTCGCGGGGTACGCCCGTCAGGTCGCCGGACCCTGCTCCGCGAAGCCGAACTGCACCGCGCCCTGCGCGTCGACCGCGGCGTCCAGGGCCTTGTCGTCGAGGATCTGCGCGGCCTGCGGGTCGAGGAAGACCCGCGCCCCGTTGCTGTCCACCACCTGGTCGCCCTGGGCGGGGCTCTCGGCCAGGGTGAGGTTGAGCGACCCGGCGTTGATGTCGCTGGCGATACGCAGGCCGGCGCCGTCCGGCACCTCCTGCTGCGCAGTCAGGTCCCGGATCACGAGTACGGCGTTCTCGGTCATGGTGAGCATGCAGACTCCTCGTGGATTTTCGTGTGCTCGGCCCGTACGCCCATCCAGCGGGCGCGTCCCGGGCACCCGCGTGAGGCCAACTTCGCCTTCGGACATCGCGGCGGCCATCGGTCATGTAGCCAGCCTGTTGATCGGCCCACGCGCTGCGCGGACCGGGCTGACGCCTGGGTACGGCCGGTGCACCTCGCACCCGGTCCCCCGCGCTCGCGGCGACGGGCCGTACTTGCCCTACGTTGCCGGCTCCAACCCGATTCGTCAAATGCGGTGAGCCGCCCGGCGGGACGTGTTAGAAGCTCGCCCGCCCCTGTCCAACTGGACGTTTCACCAGGTCAGCGCGGTATTCCGGCCGGTGTCGCCGATGCGTCGAGCAATCGCCGGATCTCCCGTACGGCGGACCTGCCGGCCCGGTTCGCGCCGATCGTGCTCGCCGACGGCCCGTACCCGATCAGGTGCACCCGGTCGTCGGCGACCACCCGGGTCCCGTCCATCACGATCCCGCCCCCCGGCCCGCGCAGCCGCAGCGGAGCGAGATGGTCGAGTACCGCCCGGAATCCGGTGCACCAGAGGATCACGTCGGCGGCGAAGGTGCCGCCGTCGGGCCAGACGACGCCGTCCGGGGTGATCCGGGCGAACATCGGGAGCCGGTGCAGCAGCCCGCGTTCGCGCATCCGGCGCAGCTGCTCCGTCCACACCAGACCGGTCGCGGCGACGACGCTGGCCGGCGGCAGGCCGGCGCGTACCCGGGCGTCCACCCGGGCCACCGCGGCCCGGCCCCATTCCGGGCTGTAGGCGCCCTCGACGATCACCGGCGGCCGGCGGGTGACCCAGCGGGTCTCGGCGGCGACGGTGGCGATCTCGTCGAGCAACTGGAGGGCGGAGGTGCCGCCGCCGACCACCACGACCCGGCGACCGGCGAACTCGGCCGGGCCCCGGTAGTCGGCGGTGTGCAGTTGCCGGCCGGCGAACGAGCGCTGGCCGGGATAGTACGGCCAGAACGGGCGCCGCCAGGTTCCGGTCGCGTTGACCAGTGCCCGGGCACGCCATCGGCCGGCGTCGGTCCGCACGTCCAGCCGGCCGTCGTCCCGGTCGTGCACCCCGGTCACGTTCACCGGGCGGTGCACCGGGAGGCCGAACTCACGCTCGTACGCCGCGAAGTAGCCGGCGACCACCTCGGCGGCCGGCCGGTCCGGGTCGACCTCGCCGAGCGGCCGGCCGGGCAGGTCGTGCACGCCGTGCACGGCGGACATCCGCAGGGTGGGCCAGCGGTCCCGCCAGGCGCCGCCCGGTCCGGCGCCGCCGTCCAGCAGCACGTAGCCGGTTTCCGGCGCGAATCCGCTCCTGCCCAGGAAGTAGCCGGCGGAGAGTCCGGCCTGACCGGCTCCGATCACCACGACGTCCACGTCCCGCGCGCTCATTACCGGAGTAACCCCGCCCGGCGACCGATCGGTACCGGAAACGGAGGTTTCCTTGGTCACAATCGGATGCCATCATCTAGCCATGCGGATACGTAAATTTTCGCCACGCTTGGCCGCTCGGTCGGCACTCGTCTTCATACTCACCGCCGGCACCCTCGGGATGCCGACGCTGGGGGCGGGGTCGGCCAGCGCCGCCGAGCCAGATCCGACGATGAACGACGCGGTCTTCAACCGGCCGACCGGCTCGGCCGCACAACAGAACGCGATCTTCATCCAGCTCGCCCGGATCATCGACCGGGTGCCGCCCGGCGGCGAGATTCAGATGTCCTGGTTCGGGTTCAGCGTCACCGACGTCACCGACTCGGCGACCACTCCGGACCTGCCCGGACGGCTGCTGAACGCGCACCGGCGGGGAGTGCAGGTAAAGATCATTCTGGACCACGAGCAGGTCAAGGGGCGGCCGTACCAGCGACTGCTGCCGGTGCTCGGCAGCAACGACACCGCCGGGTCGTACATCGTGCACTGCGCGGACAGGTTTCCCAGCGCCGACCGCGGCTGCATCGGCACCCGGAAGATCGACTACACGAACTCGTCGGTGACGGCCTACAACCACAACAAGTTCCTGATCGCGTCCAGCATCGTGCTCAACGACGGCTCCACGGTGTCCAACGTGGTCTTCCAGGGTTCGGCGAACCTGGGCTGGTGGGACGCGAACGAGGCCTACAACAACGGCCTGACCTTCAGTGATGCCACCATCTACCAAGCGTACCGGAAGTACTTCGAGGACCTGCGGTCGTACCGCTACAGCTCGGCCGGAAACAACAACTACTACTGGGGCACCCCGACCGGTACGGCGTACCGGGCGTACTTCTTCCCCCGGCGGGAGCGCTCCGGGCAGCCGATCAGCGACCCGGCCACCGACACCGTGGTCAACTCGCTCAACTCGGTGACCGCCTGCTTCTACGACGACAACGGCACCAGGCGGCAGACCGACGTACGGGTCAACGTGTACTCGTTCAACCGCCCCGAGGTGGCCAAGAAGCTCACCGCGCTGAGCAAGCTGGGCTGCTGGGTCGACGTCGTCTACACCGAGGCGAACGCCGGGGTGCTGAACGCGCTGGGCAGCGACATCCAACTCACCAAGTGCAACTACAACGTCGGACCGGGCCGGGACATCCGCACGCACAACAAGTACATGCTGATCGACGGAGCGTACGACGACGACATCGTGCCCCGGGTCTTCACCGGCAGCCACAACTACGCCGTCTCCGCGCTGCGCCAGGCCGACGAGGCGATGCTGCGGGTAATGGGCCGGGGCATCCACGACGACTACCTCCACGAGTTCTGGCACGTCCGGGACACCTGTCGGCAGAACGGTGGCAAGATCCGCTGACGGTACGGCACCGCGATCCCCGTGATCGGGGCAGATCAGGTCGGGCCGGAACAACCGGAACGCCGTACCCTGATCACGGGGATCACCTAGGAGGAGGTCGGCGATGAAGCTGCCGCAGGGCGTCCGGGTCACCGGACCGGTCAACGACCGCTACCAGGAGATACTCACCGGCGATGCGCTCGACTTCGTGGCCCGGCTGCACCGGTCGTTCGACGGTCGCCGCCGGGAGCTGTTGGCGCTGCGCGACGAGCGGGCGGCGGCGCTGGCCGCCGGGGGCACCCTCGACTTCCTGCCCGAGACGGCCGAGGTCCGCGCCGGTGACTGGCGGGTCGCCGACCCGGCACCCGGACTGGTCGACCGGCGGGTCGAGATCACCGGCCCGACCGACGCGAAGATGACCATCAACGCCCTCAACTCCGGCGCCAAGGTCTGGCTCGCCGACCACGAGGACGCCAACACCCCGTTCTGGCGCAACGTGATCGAGGGGCAGCTCAACCTCCGGGACGCGATCGCCCGCAAGCTGGAGCTGCGCACACCGGAGGGGAAGCACTACCGGCTGCACGACGGCGAGCTGGCGACGATCGTGGTCCGGCCGCGCGGCTGGCACCTGCCGGAGAAGCACATCCTGGTCGACGGCGAGCGCACCTCCGGCAGCCTGGTCGACTTCGGCCTCTACTTCTTCCACTGTGCCCGGCCGCAGCTCGACGCCGGCTCCGGTCCCTACTTCTACCTGCCCAAGCTGGAGAGCCACCGGGAGGCGCGGCTCTGGAACGAGGTGTTCCTGGCCGCCCAGGAGTGGCTCGGCATCCCGCGCGGCACGATCCGGGCCACCGTGCTGATCGAGACCCTGCCAGCCGCCTTCGAGATGGACGAAATACTCTACGAGCTGCGCGAGCACTCCGCCGGGCTGAACGCCGGCCGCTGGGACTACATGTTCAGCGTGATCAAGAAGTTCCGCACCCGGGGGGCGGAGTTCCTGCTCCCGGACCGGAACGCGGTGACGATGACCGCGCCGTTCATGCGGGCGTACACCGAACTGCTGGTCCGGACCTGTCACCGGCGCGGCGCGCACGCGATCGGCGGGATGGCCGCCTTCATCCCGAGCCGCCGCGACCCGCAGGTCAACGAGACCGCGCTGGCCAAGGTCCGGGAGGACAAGACCCGGGAGGCGAACGACGGCTTCGACGGCTCCTGGGTGGCCCACCCGGACCTGGTGCCGGTCTGCCGTGAGGTCTTCGACGGCGTACTCGGCGACCGGCCGCACCAGCTCGACCGGACCCGAGCCGAGGTACGGGTCAGCGCCGCCGAACTGCTCGACGTGGCCGCCACCCCCGGCGCGCCGACCGAGGCGGGACTGCGCAACGACGTCAGCGTCGGCATTCAATACCTGGCGAGCTGGCTGGCCGGCTCGGGCGCGGTCGCCATCTTCAACCTGATGGAGGACACGGCGACCGCCGAGATCTCCCGCTCCCAGGTCTGGCAGTGGCTGCACAACGACGTCACGCTGGCCGACGGCGCCCGGGTGACCCGGGAACTCGTGGAGCGGATCGCCGACGAGGAGATCGACAGGCTCGGCGGCGACCCGGGCCGGTACGCCGAGGCACGGGCCCTGTTCATGGAGGTCGCCGTGGCGGACGAGTTCGTCGACTTCCTCACCCTGCCCGCGTACGAACGGATGCCGTGACCGGGCGGCACCGACCGATGCCCGGACCGGCAGCTGACGAAAGGCCCTGACCGGCAACTGACGAAAGGCTCTGACCGGAGCGGAGACCGGAGGTCGACGGATGGCCCGACCCGAGATCGAGAGGTTGACCGGCGAGCTGCGCGACGCCCTCGGCGACGAGCAGGTGATCGACGACCGGGCCCGGCTACGGACCTACGAGTGTGACGGGCTGGCCCAGTACCGGGTCATGCCGGCGCTGGTGGTGCTGCCGCGCAGTGCCCAGGAATGCGCCCTGGTGGTCCGGGCCTGCGTCGCCGCCCGGGTGCCGTTCGTGGCCCGGGGCTCCGGCACCGGGCTCTCCGGCGGTGCGCTGCCGCACGCCGACGGGGTGCTGATCGTCACCTCCCAACTGCGGGCCATCCGGGAGGTGTCGCCGGCCGACGAACGGGCCGTGGTCGAACCGGGCGTGATCAACCTGGCCGTCACCCGGGCCGCCAGCCCGTACGGCTACTACTACGCCCCGGATCCGTCCAGCCAGCAGATCTGCTCCATCGGCGGGAACGTCGCGGAGAACTCCGGCGGGGCACACTGCCTGAAGTACGGCTTCACCACCAACCACGTGCTCGGACTGCAGGTCGTCACCCCGGACGGCGACCTCGTCCGGCTCGGCGGTGCGGCGCCGGACAGCCCCGGTTACGACCTCGTCGGCGCCTTCGTCGGCTCGGAGGGCACCCTCGGGATCGCCACCGAGGTCACCGTACGGCTGGTCCGGCTGCCGGAGACGGTGCGTACCCTGCTGGCCGCCTTCGCCAGCACGGACGCGGCCGGTGCGGCGACCTCGGCGATCATCGCCGCCGGAGTGGTGCCGGCGGCGGTCGAGATGATGGACGCGCTCGCGATCGAGGCGGCCGAGGCGGCGGTGCACTGCGGCTATCCGGCCGGCGCGGGCGCGGTGCTGATCGTCGAGCTGGACGGCCCGGCCGCCGAGGTCGAGGCGCAGTTCGCGGAGGTGGAGCGGCTCTGCCGGGCCAACGCCGCGGTCGAGATCCGGGTCGCCACCGACGACGCCGAACGGGCACTCTTCTGGAAGGGCAGGAAGTCCGCCTTCGCGGCGGTGGGCCGGATCAGCCCGGACTACATCGTGCAGGACGGGGTGATCCCGCGTACCGCCCTGCCGGAGGTGCTGCGCCGGATCGGCGAACTCGCCGCCGAGCGCGGCATCCGGGTGGCGAACGTCTTCCACGCCGGGGACGGCAACCTGCATCCGCTGGTCCTCTTCGACGACGCGGTCGACGGGCAGGCCGAGCGGGCCGAGGAACTCTCCGGCGCGATCCTCGACCTCTGCGTCGCGTACGGCGGCTCGATCACCGGGGAGCACGGCGTCGGGATGGACAAGGCGAGGTACCTGCCCCGGATGTACACCGACGACGACCTGGACACCATGCAGTTGTTGCGCTGCGCCTTCGACCCGCGCTCGCTGGCCAACCCCGGCAAGATCTTCCCCACTCCACGGCTCTGCGGCGAGGTGCCCGGCCGGCGCAAGGGTGCGCATCCGCTCCAGGAGGCCGGACTCGCGGAGGTGTTCTGACCCATGCCCCGACCCGACACCACCGCGCAACTCGACGCCCTCCGGGCCGCGATCGCCACTGCCGGCGGGGACAGCGAGACCGGCAGAAGCAACGAGACCGGCAGGGACGGCAGGGCCGGCGAGGACGGCGGCGCCGGCTCGGCGGCGGTCCGGCCGGCCGGGCCGGCGGACGCGGTCGGCGGGGTACCGGCCCGGATCGTCGCCGCTCCCGGATCGACCGCGCAGGCGGCGGCGCTGCTGCGGGCCGCCGCCGGGCTCGGGCTGAGCGTGGTCTTCCGGGGCGGCGGCAGCAGGTCGGACTGGGGCAACCCGCCGCGCGCCCTCGACCTGCTGGTGGAGACCCGGCGGCTGCGCGGCGTGGTCGAGCACGCCGCCGGCGACCTGATCGTGGTGGTCCGGGCCGGCACCCCGCTGGCCGAGCTCCAGCGCGCGCTCGCGCCGGCCGGCCAGCAGCTCGGGCTGGACGACCCGGTCGGCGGCGCCACCGTCGGCGGCGCGGTAGCGTGCAACGCCAGCGGCCCGCGCCGGATGCTCTACGGCACCGTCCGGGACCTGCTGATCGGGGTCACCCTGGTCCGCGCCGACGGGGTGGTGGCGCACGCCGGGGGTCGGGTGGTGAAGAACGTCGCCGGCTACGACCTGGGCAAACTCGTCACCGGGGCGTACGGCACCCTCGGCCTGGTCACCGAGTGCGTGTTCCGGCTGCACCCGGTGCCGGCCGCCCGGGCGTACGTCCGCTGCCGCACGGCCGGTGCCGGGACGGCCGGTGCCGAACGGGTCGGCCGGCTGCTCGGTACCGTCCTCGGGGCCCAACTCGTGCCGACCGCCCTGGAGGTCGACGCGCCACCCGGCGGCGATTACCAGACGGTGCTGCTGCTGGAGGGGACCCCGGCCGGAGTGGCCGGCCGGGCCGAGGCGGCCACCCGGCTGCTCGGCGCCGACGCGGTGCACGGCCCAGCGGCACCGCCATGGTGGGGCCGCTACCCGTGGCAGCCCGGCGACACCGGCCTCAAGCTCACGGCGGTGCTCTCCGGGGTACCCGACCTGCTGGCCACGGCCCGGGCGGCGGGTGACCGGCACGATGTGCCGATCGCGGTACGCGGCTCGGCCGGCACCGGCGTCCTCTACGCCGGCCTGCCGGCGGCGGCCGGACCGGACCGGGTGGCCCGGGTCGTCGAGGAACTGCGCGGGGCGGCCACCGAGGCCGGCGGGCACGCGGTGGTGCTGACCGCGCCGGAGCCGGTCCGCACCCGGGTGGACCTCTGGGGCCCGGTGGAGGGGTTGGAGCTGATGCGCCGGGTCAAGCGGCAGTTCGATCCCGACGCGCGGCTGGCGCCCGGACGCTTCGTGGGAGGTATCTGATGTCGACACCCGACCCGGTCCCGCCCGATCCGCCGTCGCCGGCCGGCACCCCCGACCCGCCGTCGCCGGCCGGTACCCGGCCGGCCAGCGTGCCCCGGGACGTGCTCGGGCTGCTCGGGCCGACGTCCGGCGGCCCGGCCTTCGACGGGTACCGGCCACCGCCGTCCGACGTCGTCGCCGACTGCGTGCACTGTGGATTCTGCCTGCCGACCTGCCCGACGTACCTGCTGTGGGGCGAGGAGATGGACTCGCCCCGGGGGCGGATCCACCTGATGCGGCAGGGGTTGGAGGGCGAACCGCTGCGCGACTCGATGGTGGGGCACTTCGACGCCTGCCTGGGCTGCATGGCCTGCGTCACCGCCTGCCCGTCCGGGGTGCGCTACGACATCCTGATCGAGAACACCCGGCAGCAGGTGGAGCGCCGGCATCGCCGCCCCGCCCGGGAGCGGGCGCTCCGGGCTGCCGTCTTCGCGCTCTTCCCCTACCCGGGACGGCTGCGGCTGCTGCGCGGGCCGCTGCGGGCGTACCAGGCCAGCGGGTTGCGCGCACTGGTGGCCAGGAGTGGGCTGCTGCCCCGGTTGGCGCCGACGCTGGCGACCCTGGAGTCGTTGGCTCCCCGGCTGACCCGGGCACCGAAGGCCCCCGACCGGGTGCCCGCGTACGGGCGGCGCCGGGCGGTGGTGGGGATGCTCACCGGTTGCGTGCAGAGCGCGTTCTTTCCCGGCGTGAACGCGGCAACCGCCCGGGTGCTGGCCGCCGAGGGCTGTGAGGTGGTGCTGAACCCGGCCCGGCAGGGCTGCTGCGGCGCGCTGAGCGTGCACAATGGACGATTGACGGAGGCGCGTCGGTTCGCCCGGGACCTGATCGACGCCTTCGCCGAGACCGGCATCGACTACTTCGTGGTCAACGCCGCCGGCTGCGGCTCCTCCCTCAAGGAGTACGGCGAGCTGCTCGCTGACGACCCGGCGTACGCGCAACCGGCCGCCGAGTTCGCCGCCCGGGTACGGGACCTCGCCGAACTCCTCGTCGAACTCGGCCCGGTCGCCCGTCGACACCCGTTGCCGGTCAGCGTCGCCTACCACGACGCCTGCCACCTCGGGCACGCCCAGGGGATCCGCAGCCAGCCCCGGGAGCTGCTGCGGGCCGTTCCGAAGCTGGAGTTGCGGGAGATCGCCGACCCGGAGCTGTGCTGCGGCTCGGCCGGGGTGTGGAACATCCTCAACCCCGAGCCAGCGGCCCGGCTCGGCGAACGCAAGGCCCGGGACGTGCTCGCCACCGGCGCCCAACTGCTGGTGACCGCCAATCCGGGCTGCCTGATGCAGATCGCCGCCGCGATCCCCCGACTCGGCGGTACGGCCTCGGCACGGCCGGCCGGCGCGGGTGGTATCGCCGTGGCGCACACCGCGCAGGTGCTGGACGCCTCCATCCGGCGGCTGCCCGTCGAACGGCTGCTCTCCCCCGGCTGACGGCGGTTCCGCGCCGCGTCGGCGCCCCCCGGGCGCAGGCGCCGGAGCGGACCTACGGTGGTCAGCCCTGGTAGAGCTGGCGAGCGTACTCGGTGCCGTAGTAGCGCTCCAGGTCCTCCAGCGACTCCTCGGTCTGCTGGATCCGCTTGACGATCTGGGGGTGCGGCGGCAGCGCCTCCGGATGCCAGCTCTCCGGATGCCACAGCGCCGACCGCAGGAACGCCTTGGCGCAGTGGAAGAAGATCTGTTCGATCTCGACCACCACCGCCAAGACGGGGCGGTGTCCCTTCACGATCATCTGGTCGAAGAACGGCGCGTCCCGGACCAGCCGGGCCCGGCCGTTGATCCGCAGCGTCTCGCCCCGCCCGGGGATCAGGTAGATCAACCCGACGTGCGGGTTTCCCAGGATGTTGCGGAAGCCGTCCGCGCGCCGGTTGCCCGGGCGTTCCGGGATCGCGATCGTGGTGTCGTCGAGCACCAGGGTGAAGCCGGGCGGGTCGCCCTTGGGCGAGACGTCGCAGTTGCCGGCCGGATCGGCCGTGGCCAGCAGGCAGAACGGTGAGGCCGCCAGCCACTCGCGGTCGAGCTCGTGCAGTCGTACCCGCTCCTTGGTCACCGCCCGGGGCTTCGGCTCGCCGAGCAGCTCGCGCAACTCCGCCTCGGACGTGACCTCCAGCAGACCGGCCGGTGCGACCATCTCGACCTCCCCCGTCAGATGCCTGCCCTACAGCCTACGCCCGCATCGCACGGTCATCTCCGCACGGTCATCTCCGCACGGCGGCCGTCGGGTCGACCGCTCGGGCGACCCGGCGCAGCCCCCGAGCCGCGAACCGTCGGCCCCGGACGGCGGCGTCGGCGATCGTCCGGGGTGGCGGCGCCGCCGGACCCGGCAGTCGGGGCAGTGGTATCCGGGCCTCGGTCGACTCCTCGTTGACCTCGGCGAGATAGTCCGCGAAGACGGCCCGCCAGAGCACCCGGTGCAGTAGCCGTTCGTCGCCCGGCCCGCCGCGCCCGGCAAGCAACTGCTGCCAGGAGGCGGTCACCACGGCCGGCTGGTGCGCGTCCGCCCAGACGTCCCGGTCCGCGACGATCGCGGTGATGAGGTCCCGGTCCACCGCCCTGCCCAGCCGGGGCACCCAGACCGGCGGCACCAGCCCGGCCGGACGCCGGTAGTACGGTTCGTCGCGCCACTGTGGAATCAGTCGTGTGGTGACCGCGCGGTGCAACGCGTTGTCGCGTCGTTGCGCCGGGGTGATGTCGAAGGCGGCCCGGATGAACTCGGGCACCAGCAGCGGCACGATCGTCCCGGCCCGGTCGGCCGTCGTGCCCCAGCGGCGCAGCCGTTCCGCCAGGTAGAAGTAGTCGAGCACCTTGGCGTCGCCCAGCCCGCTGACGAACGCCGTGTCCAGGGTACGGCGGATCTGCGCCGTCGAGGTGAGCCGGGCCGCGGCCGAGAGCCCCAGCCGACGTACGATCCGGCCCGCCAACCGCTCGGTGAAGGCGTCGAGCCGCTCGGGGTACCGGATCTCGGCCAACTCCGCGTGGTCCGGTGGATAGAAGTGGCCGTGTGCGATCTCGCCTGCCGCCCCGCTGATGCTGAGGTGCGGTGCCGGGGCGATTCGGCCCGGTGCCGTCGTCGGAAGGTAGCTCTCCGGTCGCAGTCCCTCCTGCAGCCGGTGCCAGGCCAGCACGTTCGGCAGCACGGGGGCCCGCAACGCCAGGCCTTCGGGCTTGGCCGGGCCGTTCGGTTTCGGACGATCGATCCGGTGGCTGACCCGCCCGGCCATCGCGGCCGGAAGCGCCGCGACGAGTCGTTCCGCGACGTCGGCCTCGCCCGGCTCGGCGCCGTTCGTCACGAACTGCACCTCCAGCCCGGCGGCCAGCACCGCCGCAGCGCAGAGCCGGGAATCCCGCCCGCCGCTGAGTCCCAGAACGACCTTGCCCGACCAGATCGGATCGAGGGACAGCGCGAGCCGACGAAGGGACTCCGCCACCTCCTCGACCCGGTCGGCCGCGAGACCGTCGCCCCGACCCTCCGCCGACCAGGTCGCCAGGGCGTCGACCACGCTGAGGGTTCGGCCCGGCCCGGCCGGGTCGTAGCCGATGGTGGCCCCGCCCGGCACGGCGTACACGTTGCTGAACGGGGTCCGGTCGCCCTGGAACCAGCCGGTGGCGGCGAACATCCGCCAGCCGTCCCGGTCCGGCTCGGCCCGGACTCCGGCGAACCGGCAGGCCGCAGCCGGTCGGTTCGACCAGACCCAGCCGCCGGGAAAGCGGAGTTCGTAGAGCCGCCCGAGCCCGATCCCGTCGGTGTGCAGCCGCAGCCGGCCCCGGGCGGGGTCGACCGAGGCCACCACGAACGGCGCGGTCAACTCGAGCACCGACGACGGGCGCTCGATCAGGGCCCTGGCCAGTGGCACCGCCGCCCGCGCGGGTTCCACGGCGCCGACGAGCCGCTGGTAGTCGACGGGCAGATAGAGGGTGGCCACCGCCAGATCGGCTTCCCGCTGCCAGGACGGCCAGCGCCACGGCGACGGATCGACGTCCCACACGTGCAGTCCGATCCGGCCGACGTCCAGGCCACTCCGCCGGGTCTCGTCGCGCCACCGGGACGTGTAGTAGTCCGTGACCCGACCGAGCCGGAGTGGCACATCGGACGCACCCTCGACACGATCGAATGCGTACGCCAGAAGCAGCTGCATGGAGGATCTCCCCGATCAGAATCGCCGCTAACCGGAAGTCGGAGATGACGGCTCGTCATCATCGCATGGGTTCCAGTAAATGTGGGGGCGATTCGATACCGTTGACGAGATGCCGATCCTGAAGAAAGGAAAATTCGGGCTTACAGAAAGGAGGATTCGGACGACTGCGGCGGGAGTGGGCCCTCGCCTCGCTTTTCGGCGACCGGGACCCCTCCGCGCACATCCTAGAAAGTGATCAACGGATCACCGACGAAGTCGGCGATGAAGTTGACGAAGAAGAAGCCGAAGAAGAGCACGTTAAGCACCAGTAGCACGTAGTGCCAGGGGCGCGGGCGGGCGGGCCGGGGCAGCCGGCTGTTCAGGTAGATCAGCAGGAACGGGTAGAGCAACGCGCCCAGGTTCGACATGTTGGCCGACCACTGCACCAGGTTGACCGGCACCGCCAGGTGCAGCACCACCGATATGATCACCAACAGCAGCAGCATGAACGGGTAGTAGAACCTCCGCGGGTCACCCTCCAGCAGCCGGCGCAACCGGGGACTGGTCGCGTGCGCGGCGTCGGTGCTGACCCGTACCATTCCCTCGAAGATCCCGAGCTGGGTGCTGAACAGCACCAGTACGCCGACCAGCAGCATGCCGTAGAACATCATCGGCCCGTAGTCGGGTTCCAGGGCGGTGGCCACGAAGGTCGGTACGTTCGCCGCGGTCGGCGTCTCGCCGGAGAGCTGCACCGCCCGTGCCATCAGAATGGTGGGCAGCAGCATGCCGAGCATCGCGCCGACGAAGAAGACGCCCCACATGTCGACGAGCAGCAGCCGGTACCAGCGCCGCCACCGGGCCGCGTTCGTCGGGTCGTCCGGGAAGGTGACCCCGGTGGCCAGCAGTTCCCGCCGGTCACCGCGGAGCCCGGAGATGTAGCCGGTGCGGAAGCCCATCCCGTAGCCCTTGTCCCGGTAGTGACCCATGACGTACCAGTTGAGGCCGGAGACGAGCGCGGTGAACCCGGCCAGCCCGCCGAGCTGGGTGGCGGTGATCCCTTCCGGCGGCGCGGCCGGGGTGACGAAGCCTCGGATCCCCTCCCACCAGATGTCCCACGGGACCACGAAGAGCGCCACCAGCAGCAGGGCGAGCAGGATGCCGCTGACCATCACCCAGTTGGCGAGTTCGAGGGCCCGGCTGATCCGCTTCGCCCCGGCGGCGATCAGGAAGACCAGCACCAGCAGGGCGATCGCCCAGAGCCGTGGCTCCTCCGCCCCGGACGGCGGGGCCTCGCCGTGCACCAGCGCGTACATCCCCTGGCCGGCCGAGGCCGCCCAGCCGCCGGCAATGAACGCGAAGATCACCAGAAACACCGACGCCGGTACCCAGAGCAGGTAGCCGGGCGGCACCCTGCCCCAGCCGACCACCGGGGCCTCGCCGGTGGCCATCACGTACCGGGAGCACTCGATGTTGTAGAAGGTCTGCAGCACCGCCGAGACCAGGATGACCCAGCCGACCCCGACGAAGCCGAACTGGCCGACCGCCTGCGGACCGAGCAGCCACTCACCGCTGCCGATCGAGATGCCCAGCGCGATCAGGCTGGGGCCGAGAGCGTACTTGACCAGCTCGCGGGGGCCGAGCCGGCGGACCTTGAAGACCTCCTCGGGCTCGGGAAGATCGGCCACGGCGAGCGGGGGACGGCTGACGCCGAGTGGATAGGAGTGGAGATCCGGGACCTGGGTTGCCTCCGCCATGAGACGCCTCCTTGGAGATCCCCCCGGACATCAATCGTCATCCATCGGAAACCCATACGCAATGAACCTTTTTCAACCTCCCCTTGCGGTCCGTCGGAGCGCAAGGTCGGACGCGGTGCGTGAGCGCCGCGCGGTTCAGGTGGAAAAAGGTTCAATAATCGATCCTCGCCAGCGCGCTCCCGGACCTCCGGGCTTCCTCGTCGGCCGTCGCGGCATACACACCCGGTTCTGCGACGCGGTTGCACCCGATCGGGGTGCAACCGGCGCCGTGTCGAGAACCGACTCCAACCGTTGACCAGACCGGAGCACGGTGAAGGGTCAGGATCCGATCACGCTCCGGGGGCCCGAGGCCCGCCGGCCAGGCCGGCGGGTGGGGTGCCGACTGCCGCGGACGCCAGAGCAGCCAGGTGGTACGCCATGCCGTTGCAGCGTCACGACACGTCCCCGGTACCGCGCCCGGCCGGGCTCGTCCCGCCGGACGCCGACCTGTCCGGGGTCACCGAACTCCGGCTGCACGGGGTGGGCGGCACCACGCCGGAGGACCTGCTCGCCGACGACGCCCCGCAGTGCGTGTCCGGCGACCGGATCGCCGGCTTCTACCGCACCGCCGACCTGCCCGGCCGGCACGTCGAGGCGTACTCCTGGGGTGGGATGACCTCGCGCAGCGGCGCCCGGGTGCTCTGGCTGCTGCTCTTCCCGTTCGCGCTGGCGAACGTGGCCGGCTGGATGTGCAGCCCGGCCACCCACCAGCGACCGGCGCTGTTCCGGCTGCACCGGGCGGCGGTCCGCTGGGCGGCCCTCGGGCTCACCCTCAACCTCCTGCTCATCGCCGCGATGACCGGGATGGAGCTGCTCGGCTACCAGTGCGGCGGGCAGTCCGGCTGCGCCGACGACGCCTGGCCGGTACGGCTACTGCACGCCCCGCTGCTCGCCGGTTACCCGGCCCGGCGGATCCTGGCCGGCGCCCTGGTGCCGCTGGCCATGGTGGTCCTGCTGGCGGTCCTCGCGTTACGCACCGTCAAACGCTACGAGGCGGCCGGCTCCGGTGCGCCCGGCGCCGATCGGGGGCAGGAGTCCCGCGGCGCGGCGCGGTGCCGGTCCGGGCTGGCCGACCCGGATTTCTGGACCGGCCGGCGCAGCGCGCTCGAACAGGGCTATCTGCACATCGCCGCCGGGCTAGCCTTCGTCGCGCTGGTGCTCGAACACACCGTGCGGGAGGCGGCGCGGCTGGCCGGGGCATCGGTACACGCCCCGGTGCCGGCCCGGGTGGCGCTCGCCCTCGCCGTGGCGGTCCTGGTCGGGGCGCTGGTCCTCGTGGCCGCCGAACGCTGCCCGCCGGTCGTCCCGGCCGTACTGCTCGGCGCGGCGGTTATCTCGGTCTGCTGCGCCGGCTGGTTCGCCGCCGTGCAGCCGGCGTACCCGCAGCCGTTCGGCTACCTGCCCGGCATGCGCGCGGTGGCGGGACTGACCCTCGGCGGGGTGCTCGGCACCCTGCTGGTGGTGCTCGCCGCCGTGCTGCCGGGCGGCTGGCGGCGAGGCACCTTCGTGATCTTCGGACCGTTCGTCGCGCTCACCCTCGGCGTCTTCGCGCTCAACGTGGTCCTGATCAGCCTGATGAGCCGGGTCGCCGCGATCACCGCCGAGGTCTCCACCCGGGTGCATCTGCCGGCCGGTCCGCCCGAGCGGGTCGAGTTGTACCTCTATCCGTTCCTCGGCCGGCTGGTCCACTACCTGACCCTCTTCCCGCTGGCGCTGATCCTGCTCTTCGCCGGCTACGAGCTGGTCGGCTACTGGCGGGCCGGACCGGACCGGACGGCCCGGGCCCGCCGGTTCGCCCGGATACTCCGCGACGTCGACAAGCTGCTCACCGCCATCGCGGCGATCGGCGTGGTCCTGCTGATCGTCCTCCAGGTCCGGTACTGGGTCTTCGGCAAGCTGCCCTGGGGCACACAGTGGACGTTCACCATCGGCAGCTACCTCGCGGCCGCCATCCCGGCCATGATCATCCTGGTACTCCGCAGGGGCTGGCGTGACCTGCACAGCCGGCGCCGGATCGGAGTGATCTGGGACGTGCTCACCTTCTGGCCGCGCGCCTACCACCCGCTGGCGCCGCCGTCCTACGCCGAACGGGCGGTACCGGAGCTGCAGCAGCGGCTGTGGCGGATCCACGACAGCGGCGGGCAGGTGGTGCTGGCCGCACACAGCCAGGGCACCGTGCTGGCCGCCGCCGCGCTGCTGCAACGGGAGAACCGGCCGGACGACGGTGTGGTCGCCCTGGTCACCTTCGGCTCGCCTCTGACCACACTGTACGGATGGGCGTTTCCGGCCTACTTCGACGCAGACGTGCTGGCCGGGCTCACCCCGACCGGCGGCGCCGCCGGGGTGGCGCTGCACGCCTGGCGGAACTTCTCCTACCGGACCGACTACATCGGCGGCCGGATCTTTCCCGCCGGACGGCCGCCGACCGAGATCGACGTGGAGCTTCCGGACCCGGTCGGCAACGGGCACATCCACGGGCAGCCGGCCCCGGCGGCGGCCCGACACTCGGGGTACTGGGTCGACCCCGCCGTCTGGCGGACCGTGGACGATCTCGCCGAGGCCGTCGGTGCGGTACGCCGGGTGCCCCGGCAGGACCGGGCCGCGCTGCACGAGGAGGCGTGACGCGGCCCGACTACCCGGGTCAGCAAGTCCTACAGATCGAATGCTTTGCGGGCGACCTGCTGCCAGCCCGGGAAGTCCACGCCGGCCCGGTCATCCGTGACCACCAGTCGTCCCCGGCGGCCGGCTCCCTCCTCGACCGGCAACACCCCGTTGCGCCCGTACCAATCCCTTTTGCTGGCCCACTTCGTGGCGTAGCGGGGGTCGGAGAGCATGCCAAGGTGCTCCCAGAGCACGGTGTAGCCGAACTCGGTAGTGATGGTGAAGTCCGGCCTTACGACTCTGCCGTCCTCACCGACGAACGGCAGCTCGTAGTCGTATGCCAGGCCCAGGTCATCCAGGAGGTTCGCGATCAGTAGCTCGCTCTTGCTCCGTACCAGCTCACCCCGTCGAGTGCGGTGCACCAGAGCACCGTCGACGACGGTGTCCCCCACCCTGGTGGGATCCGACGGGGTGAAGAGGTTGGTCAGCCGGCGGGCGGTGTCGGAGTTGACGGCCGAGCCGAGCTTCGCGACCTCGTCTAGGCTTGCCTCGTGCAGCAGCACCACCTTCTCCCGCTGCCGGGTCAGGGCGGTGTAGAGCAGTTCACGATTCGGCCCGGCACCGCCGGCCGGTAGCACGACGATGGTCAGCCCGAACTCGCTGCCCTGAGCCTTGTGAATCGTGATCGCCCAGGCGAGCTCGAGCATCGGGGCTCTCTCGTCGTCGGACCAGTCGTAGTAGTCGTACTTGGCCCCGGCGCGTCCAGTGAATGCGATCTCGGTCTTGCTCGGCCTCCAGGTGACCGAGCCGCCGCGACTCTGCCCGACCACCACGCCGAGTTCACCGTTGGCGACGAACCGCTCGGCCTGCTTGGGGTAGACCCGCCTCTCCGCGAACTGGTGGTTCCGCAGATTGATCACCTTGTCGCCGACGACGATGCGTTCCGGCCCGATCGGCTTGGCGTGGTATCGCCGGGGGCCGGTGGCCTGTTCCAGCGCCCGTTCGCAGAAGGCGTCCTTGAGTGCCCGGTTCAGTTCGACGGTGCCCCAGGCACGGCTGCGGACGGGAGAGAGGACCTGCCAGGCATCGATCCTGGCTACTGCCGTCTGGGCCGGAAAGTAGAGGTTGCCCTTGGCCGAGACCATTCCGCCATAGCTACGGCCGAACGCCCTTGCCAACTCCTCGTCGGACGCCTCGCGGAGTTCCGCGACCTCCTCGCGAAGGACCCGCAGCAGCGTCTCGAACAGTTCGGTACGGCGGTATGGCACCGCACGCAGCGTCTCCATCCGCTCGCCGGTCCGCAGCCGCTCCCAGACCAGATCCGCGGCAGGAGACAACTCACCGTCGGCGAACCAGCTTGCCAACACCAGATCGTCGCGCTCATGCCCGGTCTGTCTGCGCGGGATGGTCAACTCGGCGTACCCGGGAGCGGTTCGCGGGGTACGGGTCGCTATGTCGTCCGGTGCGAGTCGCCGCACGAGGTCGACGAAGGGCCGCCCGGCACCGATCGGCGGAAGCTGTCGGGGGTCGCCGACCAGGATCAGCCGACCGACGCCGGTGACCGCGTCCAGCAACGCGGCCAGTTGCTCCTCGGTCAGCATCGACGCCTCGTCGACCACCACCGTCCGATAGTTCTTCGCTCGGCTCTGGACCTCGCCGGTCACTTGGTACCGCTCGGTCGACGGATCGTACCGGCCGGTCGAGACGAGGAACTGGGCAAGGGTGACCGCCTCCGCCTCAACCCGCTGGGCGAGCTGCACCCGGGCCTTGCCCGTCGGCGCGACCAGTAGAACACCGCCCGCATCAACCGACGGTGTGTGCCGCAACACCCGCAGCAGGGTGGTCTTGCCGGTGCCCGCAGAGCCGACCAGCACGCTGATCCGGGAGGAGAACAGGGTTTCCAGCGCGGCGACCTTCTCGCGTCGCGCCAGTTCCTCGGCCCTGCGCTCGTCATCGGCCAGGGCGGGGGCCGGCGGCCCCAGCGCGTCGTCGAGCAACCGCGCGAAGTCGGGTATCTCGCTCGCTGGGGTTGGGCGCAGCCGCCGTTCGACCTCGTCCCGGATCAGGCGTCCCACCCTGGACAGCTCGCCCAGTTGGAGCGCCGACGCCCCGTCGGTCAGGGTCACTCCCCGCACGGCCCCGTCGGCAGGCAGGGTGGCTGCGGAGAGCCGGTGCGCGTCCAGGAGCTCGGCGGTGACGGGGCAGGGTTCACTCAGGCTACGGTCTCGGATCTTCGTCACCACCTCGGCCTGCGGCAGCAGGGTGTGTCCGATGGCTGCCACCCGGCCGAGTTCGTCGATGATCAGAGCACGGACGCGCCGAGCGTCAAGTCGATCCGCCATCGCGCTCGGGATTGGCAGCGGATGCTGGCCGGCCACGGCCGCGTCTGGGAAGCAGCCCCGGTCGATCAGGGCGAACGGTGTGCCGTCCCGGTGGAGCCGGTCCGCCTCGAACAACAGGTACGGGTTGGCGATCATCCCTTCGTCGGTCAACGCCGGATCGCGCTGCTCCGTCAGATAGAAGCGCTCCGCCTGCTGACGGGTCAGCGCGAACCGGCTGAGCAGTTCCAACAGTTCCCGCCGCTGCCGGGGTAGTTCCCGCCACAGGCTCCGGATGCTCGGGGTGAGGTGCTCCCGGGCGGTGAGGCTGAACCCGTCCGGGTCCGCCATCGCTCTGTCGACGGTCGACCATGGGTCGACATCGGCGCCGGAGGCCACCGTCACCATGTGGGCGAAGGTCACCGCGCGGGGCACGCCGATCGCCGCCAGGGTGCTGGCCAGACCGGGGCACGGGCCGCGCAGCTTCCAGAGTCTGTTGAGTTGGGTCTCCAACCACTCGAAGCCGAGCGGTCCAGCGCTGTCCCCGAGGATCCTCCGGGCAGCCCGTCCCGCCGCGCCCAACGAGAGCAGAGCGTCGACGGCGAGGTCGTGGCTTACGTGCTCGGTGACGTACGAGAAGGCCTCCCAGCCGCCATCCGGGGCGAATGCCAGCGCATCGTCGATTTCTACCCCACTGCTGTCCCGTGCGGCGAGCAGTGCCTGGTACGGCAGCAGGAAGCCCTCCTGCTGACCGGGCCGGAGCGAGTGCTCGATGGTGGTCTCCCACATCTGCGACGGGAACCGCTCCCCGCCGTCGCTCAAATAGGCTCCGGTCGGCGTCACTCTGTTCACCATCGCAGCCCCGACGAGCAGACGACGTGCGTCGTCGCTGAGCGGGCTGTGCTTGGCATAGAAGAAGACGAGGCTCCGCTCCGGCCGTACCGTCTCGAAGAACGCGTCGAGGATCGCCCGCTGGTTGTCGCCGTGCATCATCCAGTTGGTGTCCTTCCAGCCGGTGATGGCGTCGACCTGCGTCTCCAACTCCGGCCGGAGGTCGATGCGGCGCTCCTCGTCAATATTTTGAGCTCCCTTTCGGGACATCCACCTGAACGGCACCGCCTGGGCGGAGTACGCCGGCATGGGCTGCGGGGTCGGAAGGAAGCTCCGGTAGGCGGCTGACTTCTCTACGAACGGGTGGGTCCGCTGGTGTTGGATCGGCCGTGGTGACATGAACGTCGCCCGCTCGCCCACGCACGGTGGTGCGTCCGAGAACGACAGGTCGCTGATACGGGTACCGGCGATCTCCTGCTCGTGTGCGTCCCGCCGGCGATGCCCGATGTTCGCCAGCAGCACGCAGGTGCCGTTGCCTTGCGGATCGTGGCAAACGGTCCCGTTCCATCCGGCGTCGTGCCACGGCACCCGAATGGAGATGTGCTCGATCGGCCGTACCGGCTCTTCCATGCTCGCACTCCTCCTTGACACCGCTCTTTTCCGGCGGCGTATGTCGTCAATTCGTCAGAACCGCCCGCGGGTCTTTGTCACCGATGTCCGGCGCTCGGCCGCAGCAGTTCGATCTGTCGTCCGAGTTCGGCAACCCGCTCGTGGTCGTCGCCGAACTCACGTCGTTCGTCGTCCCGCAGTTCGCCGAGTTGCCGCAGCGCCAGGCTGGTTCGCCCGGTCAGGGCGTTGCATGCCGCCGCCTGACGCCGGCAGTCGAAGGCGGCCTCGGGGGGTAGCCCGGGTCGCCGGGCCAGGTCGGCGGCGAGTTGCTGGTACGCCGGTGCCGCACGGCGGTAGTCCCCGCCGTTGTACAGCACCTCGGCGAGCCGCATCCGCAGACTGAGCACGTCGTCGTCGAGGGGCCCGAATATCCGACTGGCCGGCTCGGCGACACCGATGAGCAGGTCTGCGGCCTGTCGGTGCCGGGACTGCTCGACGAGCCGTTTCGCCTCACTCCTCGCCCGGTCGAGCTGCGCCCGGGTGAGATCCCTGGACTCGGTCTGCGCGGAGGCAGGTTCGGACGCCGATGACGACAGGTTGGTGGTCGGCGACGGTGCGGGCTCGTTCGAGTGTGCCGATCCAGGCTCCGCACCGTTGCCGCCGTCGACCAGGACGCGGCTCAGAATGTGGGCGTACGCGCGGAGCGGGCTCGACCGTGCCGACCGGTCAACCGCTCCGGGCAGCGGTCCGAGCCGGGTGACGAACGGAAGGAGTCGCCGGTAGACGAGGTCTGCGCTGGCGGGACGATCCTCCGGCCTCTTCTGCAGCAGGTCGTTGAGGATCCGCTCCAGCTCGGCGGGCACGTCGGGACGGATCGACCGAATCGGTGGCGGCGCCGTGTGCACCTGTTGGCGCATCATGACGTAAGGGCTGGGACCGGCGACGAGGGGCTCCCCCGCCAGCATCTCGTGCAGAGTGCAACCCACGGCGTAGAGATCCGTGCGCGCGTCGGTCCGGGCGAGGAGGATCTGCTCGGGCGCCATGTACGGCAGCGTGCCGAGGCTCTCCCCGGTGCGGGTGATTCGAGAGAAGTCCGATCCTTCGACCGCGACGGCGAGGCCGAAGTCGAGCACCTTGACCGCACCGGTTGGTTCGAGCATCAGGTTGTTCGGCTTGAGGTCACGGTGGATGAGCGAGGCCCGGTGCGCCACGGTGAGGACCGCACAGGTCTGCGCGGCGATCGCGGCGACCCAGCCGATCGGCAGCGTCCCCTGTTCGGCGATCAGTTCGGCGACGGTGATCCCGCGGATCCGCTGCATGACCAGGTACGACCGTCCCTCGTGGACGCCGACGTCATACACGGCGGGTACGCCGGGATGTTCGAGCCGGGCTGTGATCTTGGCTTCCCGCTCGAATCGCCGGACCAGATCGGCGCTCTGCTCCTCGCTCCGGTAGCGGATGAACTTGACAGCGACCTCACGGCCGAGCCGGATGTCGCGTCCACCCCATACCTCACCCATGCCACCCTTACCGATCGGGAACTGGTCGAGTTCGTAGCGCTCGTTGATCAGCGTCCGTTCAGACATGGCCCCTCCAGCACGCCGTGTCCAGGCATCGCGGCTATTCGGTACGGGATGGCGGTGGCTGCAAGCTCCCGTCGGCCAAACCAGTGAAGCCTAGACGGATCAGCAACTCTCCGAGAGCCGCCGCTTCTCGGAAGGTGTCCGCGAAAGCGGTCAACTGTCGGAAAGCCTCGCCGTGTTCGCGCTGTTCCGCCAGTGGAAGTCGAGGGATGGGCGTACGACGTGCGTCCGTCCGGGTCAGCAGGGCAGAGGTCCGGCTTCCTCCCGAGCTCTGGGCGGCCCGGAGGAACCCGGCGAGAAAGTAGGGGTCGAGCTGGTTCGGATCGACCCGGAGCAGGATCAACTGCGGTCCGAGGATCGCACCGGGTTCCGTGGCGACCCGAGCCATCGGCGTGGTCGAGGTGACCGGGACGAGTACGTCTCCCGGCTCGATCTCGACCAGGCCCGGCCCACTTCCGGTACGCCCGGACGGAGGACGGCCGGTGACCAGGTCCTTGAGGGTGAGCACCGGCAGTTGCCCCGCATCCGTGACCATCTTCAGCGGCGCCTGGTACAGCGCGATCATCCCGGCCCGGACCAGCTCGCCGACGCTGGTGGTCGGGCGCCTGTCCGAGCCGTCCCGAAGGGTCAGCCCGGGAAGCCGCTCCGGCAGTGCCATCAACGCTCCGAGCAGCTCCGTCGCCGCTGCGGGAAAGGCTTGGGTCCGGCCATCGCCGACCCCGGCACCCCGAAGGTGACGCCCCGGGCTGAGGTCCACCTCGTCATCGAGCAGGTCGACGATCCGAACGCTCCTGCTCGACTGCCCGTCGGTCCCGGCCTCGGCATCCGGATCGGCGCGGAAGGCCCGCCAGGCCCGAACCACCGCGGACAGGTCCTCCCCTGCCTCGGCCAGGAGTACCTGCGATGGGGGGTTGGCCCCCTTCTCCGGGCGGCACAGCACCCACAGGTCCGGCGGGACGGTGCTCGCGGCACCACCTCCGGGAAGGCTGAACACCGCCCGGAGGGCACCGGCCCGCAGCAGATTCCCTCGGATCCGTCGGCCCGCCCGCCGGTTGGCCACACTCGCCGGCATGATCAGCACCACCCGACCCCCGGGTTCGACGAGCGAGAGGCAGTGCTGCACCCAGGCCAGTTCCGGCTCGCCGCGGGGTGGCAGGCCGTACTCCCAGCGAGGATCGCTGACGAGTTCCTCGTATCCCCAGGACCGCTCGTTGAACGGCGGATCGCAGAGCACGACGTCGGCCCGCTGGTCGGCAAGCGCGTCCGCACGCAGCGAGTCACCGGCGACAACCCGTACGGCGGTGTCGTGCAGCAGCATCCGGGTGACGGCCAGCCGGGCGGAGATCGGATCGAGTTCCTGCCCGCCGACCCGGGTGGCGCCGGCGGCATGCGCCGCGATCAGCAAGGTGCCGATGCCGCAGGCCGGGTCCAGCACCGTTCTCCCGCGCACCTCGGCCAGTTCCACCATGAGCTCGGCGAGTTGGGCCGGAGTGACCGCGGCGTACCGCCTGGCATGCGCCTGGAGGTAGCGGTCACAGAGAAAGTCGAAAAGCTCTCGGTCTCCCTGCGCGTCGGCAGCCTCGGCGACCAGCCGGACGACTCCGACCCACCCGTCGTCGAGCCGGTCGACGAGCCCGCCGGGGATCTCGGGCACGGCCTCGACCATCAGCTCGGTCAACCGTCCGGCAACAACCTCGTCCGGCTCCACGGCCAGGCTCTTCCACCGTCCGGGCTCGCGGCGCAGGAAGACCAGGAACGCCCCGAGATGGCCTACGAACGTGCCGAGCGCCAGGTCGTCGACCGCACCACGGACCTGTTGCCAGACCCGGTCGCCCGGCAACAGGTTGAACGGCTTTCCATGCCGGGTCAGCCAGGACTCGACCTCGGCAAGTGAATACAACGGGCTGGCGGAACTGCCGCCGACCGGCTCGGGGAAGTCGGGAAACCGGCGGCGCCAGTTGCTGACCGCCGCCCGGCCGACGTTGGCGAGACGGGCGATGTCGTGGGCGGCCACTGTCGCTCCGGACTCGCCGTCCATCGTCGTCCCAGGCATGGTGCGCTCCCTACCGTCCGACCCGAAGGCGGGCCAGTACGCCTCTGGCCTTCAGCTCGTCCACATGTTCGGCGGCGCGACGTGCCGCGCTGCCGCCCCGGACGAGCAATCCGGCCTCAATGTTCTTCCCGGCCCCCGACTGGGTGAGGTTCGCGCTGGAAACCAGCAGCAACCGCCGGTCGGCAACCGCGATCTTGGCGTGCATCTTCGCGCCTCGCTCGGCTCGCTGATCCACCGGCCAGTGCCAGAGATGTATTCCGGCGACGGTGGCGAAGGCCGCCGCCGGCTCGGCCCCGCCCAACGCGGAGCCCGCACCGGCCAGCGTCTCGACCACCACGGTGACCCGGACACTCCGGTCGATCGCCGCGGTCAGCACGGCCAACAATGGTGGGAAAGACTTCGCCGAGTACGTCATCAGCAGCAGTTCGTGCCGGGCCGCGCCGACGAGCTCGACCAGCACCTGGGCGGTGGACCGGACCGGCACGGGGTGGCTGCTCGGGCCACTCCACACGGACTCGATCCGCATCGCCGCCGAGCGCTGGCCATATCCGGCGGCCAACCCGCGCAGATAGGCGGCGGCCTCGACGTCCGGTACGCCGTCGGCGCGCTGCGCGGCCAGCACCGCCCCGGCCGACTCGGCGAAGCCCGGCACCGGCACCGCATGCCGGACCGCCTCCTCCGGCCAGCCGCCGCCGAGCCGCTCGGCGAGCGCCCGCAGGTGTTCGGCGCCGAGTCGCTCGGCGGCCGCCTCGGCCGCCGCCTCGAAGGCCGGATTCCCGCTCATGGCAGTTCGGGGAAGAGGGCCAGCTCCGGGTCGTCGATCGGCACCACGAACCGCCGGTCGAGGAACCGGTTGCCCCGTTCGCAGGTGGTCTCGGAGACGAAGAGGCAGACGTGGCAGGCGGCCCCGTGCAGGAAGTCGGCCGGCTCGTGTGGCAACCGTTCGGCGCAGAGCGGGTCGGAGGAGCAGTGCAGAGCGTCGCCGAGCGCCCGCCGGGTGATCCGGACCAACGGTTCCTCCTCGGCCAGCGACACCAGCCCGCCGAGGGTGCCCTCGGCGTCCGGTACGGCGGTGTAGATGAGGATCCCGGCCCACGGCTCAGGGCCGTCCTTGGCGTAGATCCGCTCGGCCAGGCTCGCCGAACTGTAGCCGCACTCCAGAGCGATGGTTCGGATCAGCAGGTGGGAGAGGGTGTGCAGGGCGATGAACCGCTCGCCTGGCCAGTTGCGCATCGGGTCGAACGGGCCGGCGATCCGTCCTGAGTAGCGGTTCTTCCGGAACCGGCCGTACGCCTCCCGGTGCTCGGCCATCGCAAGGCTGTTCTCGACCCGGCTGGTCCAGTCGACCAGGAGTTCCTCCGGCAGACGCAGGAAGATCCCTTCACCGCGTACCTCGCTCGCCGGCACCCAGGTGGCCGCGGCACGGGCCAGCGGCGCTCGCCTGACCAGGTCCGGGTCGTCCGGGTCGGGGGCGTCGAGCCGGGTGAACCCGATCAGCGCCCGCACCTCGCGGAGCCGTTCGGCCTGGATCACGTCGGCGTAGCCGCCCTTGAGCCGCCCCGGCACGCCCGCCGGGTCACGGCGCAGGGTCAGGTCGTCGGTGGGTGCCGGAAGTCGCCTGGCGGAGAGGACCTCCCACTCACGCTGGCGCAGGTCCTCGTCCTCGTCGTCGTCCTTCGGTCCGGCCCGGTGCCGTTCGATGGCGGCCCAGATCTCCTCGTCGGACCACTTCTCGAACTCCCGCATGATCGGGACCACCTTGCGGGCGAACGAGATGACGCTCTCCTCGAACTGTTCGAGCGCGTCCCAGTGCTGCTCCACCTTGGCCGCCAGTTCGCTGTCTCCACTGCGTGGCACGGCGAGCGCCCGGAGGGTCTGCGCGAACCACTGGTTGGAGGCACCGACCACCAGGACCTTCAGCTCCGCCTTGCAGGGTTCGGTGTCGAACACCCCGAGGTGGGCGTGCCGACCCCGGCAGCGCGGCAGCTTGTCGGCGGCCCGGGGCCCGAACACCTCGCGCAGGTTGCGCCGGGCGTCACCGCAGCTCAGGCACCTGATCAGCACGTTGGCACCGAGGTTGCCGCCCCGGTCGTCCATCCGCAGCCGGGGGTGGCTGGCCTTGGCGCAGCCGCCGCCGTGGTGCACGAACCGCGGGTACGGGAAGTCGTCCAGGTGCCCGGAGGTGCAGGCCAGCACGAACCGGGCGGCGACGGCGAGCGGTCGGCGTCCGCTCTTCTTGCGCGGGCAGGCGGCGTGGAAGAACCGGGCCTCGTGCGGTTTGCGCGGCTTGGCGTTCTCGAAGCCGAAGACCTTGGAGTCAACCGGCGCCAGCTCGTGGCAGGCAGTGCAGCGCAGCCAGGCCGGGAAGGGGGTCACCGGGACGCCGATCCGGGACGCCGGCCCGGTCGGCTCCTGGTCGGTGCCGGCCAGCCACGGTGCCGGGCGCAGTTGCTCGACGGACTTTCCGATCGTCTTGCGGACCTTCGTCAGCAGCCGGGGTTCCCTGATCTCCTCCCAGTCCGGGATGCCGGTGTAGTTCCAGTCGTCGAGGCCACGGACCAGCACCGAGAGGTTGGGCAGGTCGACGAGGGCGCCGACCCCGGTGGTGAACATCAGGTGGCTGGGGCGTACCGCGCCGACCCGTCGGAAATGCTTGGCCGGCATCAGACGTCCTTTCCGGTCGCGGTGGTCGGCTCGGCCGGCTCGTCGCCGTCCGGCTGCTCCTCGTCGCCGCCACCCTCGTCGGCCTGGCTGAACGCCCAGTCCGGGCTGTTGTAGAGGGGATGGAAAAGCTCGTCACTGGCCGGCACCAGCAGGTTGATCTCGTTTTCGGTCTCCCGCATGGACTGCCCGACGGTCAGGTCGCCCCACGGCTGCCCGTCGGCCCGTTCCAGCAGGCCGACGAGCCGCTGCTGCCGGAACATCCCCTCGTCGTAGCCGAGCCGGGTCGAGCCGGTCTTCGCCTGGTTCCACTTGTCCTTGAGGGTGTTGAGCCGCTCCCGCAGGTAGTCCCGACCGCGTTCGCCGCCGATCGCCTCGGCCCGGATCAGCATCCGGTCGGTGATCCGGCGTACCTCGGGGCCGTCCAGGTGCACGTCGTGCGCGTCGGTGTTGCGGGAGAAGCCCTCCGCCGCGTTCCGCACGGCCGCGACGACTGTCGCGGCGGTGCCCCGGTCCAGCGCCCGCCGGGTGTACGGGGTGACCGACAGCGCCTCCACCTGCCGGTAGAAGGTGGCGTGGTAGTACTCGAAGTCCTCGAAGTGGGCCAGGTCCCGGGGGCGGGTCCAGTTGTAGAGGGTGACCACCAGGCCGGGGCGGCGGGCGTCCCGACCGACCCGGGAGGACGCCTGGATGTATTCCGCGGTGTTCTTCGGCTGGCCGGTCACCACCATCAGGCCGAACCGGGAGACGTCGACCCCGACCTGGAGCATTGAGGTGGCAAGCACGGCGTCGACGGGCAGCCGGCCGGAGTCGGCACGTTTGAAGAACCGCGCGGCGAGCGGGTGGTAGGAAACCTTCGGGTTGCTCGGGGTCTTGACCCGGTGCGCCTCCCGGACGTGGTCTTGGATCGCCCGGCGCCGGGGTGTGGTGTCGAGGTCCTGGTCGAACGGGATCTCCAGCCGTTTGAGCACGTCGCTGATGTCAGCGGAGGAGATCCGCGAGGTCAGTTCCTGGATGGTGAGCATTCCGGTCGGGTGGGTGATCCGGTCGGAGAGTTCAGGTCGCCGGCCGGTGCCGCGTACCCGGTTGGTGACCTGGTCGTCGAGGTAGCGACGCATGCCGGCGAGTTCCCGGGTGGCGTTGAAGTAGTTGACGACGGTCAGGTACGGGTCGGCCGGGTCGCCGTACCGGTCGTAGAGGGTCTGGCCGGCGATCAGCAGGATTTCGGCGAGCCGGATCTCGGCGGACTTCAGTCGGACGCCGTGGGCGCAGATGCCGAGGTAGCGCCGGCCGGGGTGGTCGACTGTCACCGGCATCTGGGTGCTGAAGAAGGTGTCGGTGATGTCGACCACCGGGGGCGGGAAGACCGCCAGTTCCCGGCCGAAGACGCCGCGCACCTGTTCGCGGGCCCGCTTGGTGGTCGCGGTCGAGGCGACGATCTTCGGTCCGGTCTCGCCACCGTCCGGGAGTGGCCAGGTGCAGAGTTCGGCGACGGCCGCCTCGAAGAGCCCGACGGTGGTGCCGAGCGCACCGGAGATCAGGTGCAGCTCGTCCTGGATGATCAGGTCTGGCGGGCGGAGCCGGATCACGGGATGGCTGCGTACCGCCGGCAGGGTGTCCTTCTTGTTGTGCGCCCCGCCGCAGGCGATCTTGGCGTCGAGATCGTCGTGCCGGTAACCGTGCCGGGGGCAGCGCTGCCGGACCCGGCCGAAGAGCATGCCGGCGTAGCCCTTCCAGGGCAACTGGGCGAGCTTGTCGACGGTGGCGATCACCAGGCTGGGGGCGTACCGGTAGATCTCCTCGTCGACGGTGAGGATCGGCAGGCCCTCGGGTGATCTCGTCTTCGCGAACGGGCAGGCGTCGGCGCCCTCGCCGCGCGAGCAGTAGAGGTAGACGCGCCGTTCGGACTCCTTCGGATCCAGGTTCTCGTGGCCGGTCAACTTCGTTCCGCACCACGGGCAGCTCAGCGTCTGGAGCACGTTGGTGCGCTTGCTGTCGCCGGTCTCCCGGGCCTCGGCGATCTGCTCCTCCGCCTCGGTGTACCAGTTCGGCGAGACTCCGCCGCCGACCCAGAGCCCGATCCGGAACGACTCACTCCCCCAGGTCGCCTCGTTGTCGCGGCGCAGCACCTCGGTGGCGCAGACGAGTGCGGCGGCCCGCTGGAACTGCTGCGCGGTGAGCAGCCGCAGCGTGTAGCGCATCAGCACCGCCACCCCGGCGGCACCGCTGCGGGACTCCTCGCCTTCGCCGACGACACCCTGAAGGCGACGGATCGCGAAGGTGAAGGCGGTGAGCCCGAGGTACGCCTCGGTCTTGCCGCCACCGGTCGGGAAGAAGAGCAGGTCGACGGTGGCGCTGGCGTCCGCGGCCCGCTCCGGGTGCGCCGGGTCGGTCAGCGAGGGAAGGTTGAGCAGCACGAAGGCGAGCTGGAACGGTCGCCAGGAGGCCGCCGCCGCGCCGCGTGCGTCAATCTTCGCCTTCGCGTCGGCGTACTCCAGGCCGTGTTCCTCGCGGAGTCGGGCGAGCTCGGTGTGCCGGCGCTGCAACGCCATCGCATCGTTGGCGAACCGGAACGCGGCGAGCGCGTCGGCGTGCCCCGGCAGCTTCGGGTCGGTGAGAAGGTTGATGCCGACCCGGATCCGCTCCGCCGCCTGCCGGGCGACAAAGACGGCGTTCTCGGCCGACGGGCGCAGCGGCTCCGGCAGCTCCGGGATCTTCGCCGCCTGGCGGTCGAGCCATTCGGCGTACCCGTCGGCGAGCGGCGCCAGACCGGCGCGGAGCCGGTCGATGTCGACGGTGGCCAGGTTGTCCATGGAAAGCTCGACCTGGGCGAGCGGGCTGTCCTGGTCGATGTCGGCGACGGTTGCCGGCACGTTGTAGCAGGGCAGCCAGGTGGTGGTCAGCCGGTGCGCGCACCGCTGGCCGTCGCTGACCTCCGGGTGCACGGCGACATTGCGACCGGCGGCGTACCGGCGCTGCGTCCGGTAGAGCAGCCGCAGGTGTGCCTCCTCCGGGTCGTCGACGAGCCGGCGTACGTCGTCCAGCGGGTCGTCGATCGGCAGGAAGACGGCGGCGGCGCCGTCGAGCGCGGTGACGGTGAGGCCGGGCTGGAACAGCCAGGCGGTGTCGGTGTGCGTCGCCGGCTCGGCCTGGGTGTTGACCAGGACCAACTGCACGACGCGGCGGCCGTCCCGGGGGCGGACGTCGACCGCCAGGCAGACGCCCGGGGCGTTCGGGTCCGCGGCCGTCAGCGGAATCCGGTACGACGGGTCACCGTCGAGCCGGACCTCCTTGCGGTACGAGACCGGCTCGCGGGCCCAGACCCGGTGCTTCTTCCCGTCGGCGTCGGTGGACTCGACGTTGCGGTACTGCCCCCAGCCGATGGTGACGGCCAGCACGTCGACCTCGGTCGGCACCGCGAAGGAGAGCCCCATCGAGGAGGCCCACATCTTGCCGAGCGCCTGCGGGGTGAACACCTCCGGCAACTCGGCCTCGACACCGTCGCCCTGGACCGTCTCGTCCACATCGGTCGCCTGGTCGGTGGGCCCCTGGGCGGTCCTTGGGCGCTGCTTGGGGCCGATCATCCCGATCAGGTAGCGCTCGCGCGGCCCCATCGTGCCGGGCGGCAACTCCTCCAGCTCGCCGCCCCAGGGGCCGAGCAGGTCGCGGCGGATCAACTCCTGCAACTCGTCGCGTACCTGGTGCGAGGTGGCCGCCTCGAAGACCTGCGGCTGGTCGAGCGGGTGCAGCGGGTCCGGGGTGGGGGTGTCGGTGGTGGTGGCGGGCAGGTCGAGCGCCTGCTGCTCGCCGCGGGGGTCGGAGAAGAGGCTGTCCTGGTCACGTCTCATCCCGTCACGCACCCAAGGCTGCGGGTATGTGTCGGTGAAGCTCAAGCATCAGCAGGTCCTCCCTGTGTCACACGGCGGTCTGGTCTACCGTTGACCCATGAACGAAGTTGTCTCGATCGACTACGGGCCGATCCGGCGTCGTTTTCCGTGGGTTGGGCTGGTGAACATCGGCGAGCACGAGCTGTCCGCCCGATATCGGGAGATCATGGCCGAGGCACGCCGTGATCGGGAGATCGTCGAGGCGATCGACTCGGTCCGACGCAGCGCATGAGAGAGCTGCTTTGCGATTCCGGCCCGCTGATCGCAAGCTTCGACCGAGGTGACCAGCACCATGCCACCTGCCTCCGGCTGCTGGCAGAGTGGCCCGGACAGCTTCTCATCCCTGAACCGGTCCTTGGCGAGACGTGCAACTTCCTCCGAAACCACACGCGCAACGGCCCCGCGCTGGAACTGCAATTCCTCGATGCGGTTACCAGCGGTGGGGACGGCTACACCATCGTGAATCCGGCTGACGAGGATCGCCGTCGAGCAGCCGAGCTGGTGCGGCAGCTCGTCACAGCACCGCTCGGTTACGTCGATGCCACTGTGATAGCCCTTGCGGAGCGACTCAAAGTGTTCGACATCGCCACGGTGGACTTCAAGTTCATCGGGATGGGCAGCCGGGTAAGCATGATCAAACCGATCCGATGGGTCGTGCAGGAAGGCTGGACGGACTAGGCCGCGGGATGAGGAGATACGTCGCGCGAGCGCCGAGACCTCCTTGCCTCCACGGATGTCGGTAAGCCTTGGCAGGGTTGATAGCCCGCTACTCATCGCGCTGATGCCTAGCTCTTGCTCGCCGCCACCTCGGCCGGCATCGACTACGCTCACCTTCTGCCCGTGCAGGGTGATCCGTCGGCCGCGACCCTGACTGCGGTTGAACTCGAAGGATTCTCGTCGAGAAAGGCCGCGCCGTAGGTGTGATACCCGCAGCGAGTACCTGTCTGGGGCATCCCGGCTGCTGTGGGGTGTCCAGTTGGCTCTGAGCTTGATTTGGATGTGGGCAGGCTGTTCCTCGCCACCCCGGAAGACCAGCTCATCGAAGCCACCGCGCAGGTCCAACGCAGGTTGCAGGTCGGTGCGGATCACGTCGGCCAGGAACCGGAACACCTCCAGCACGTTGGTCTTGCCAGCGCCGTTCGGCCCGACGAGCACGTTGAGTGGCCCGAGCGGCAGCGACACCTTCCGCAGGCTGCGAAAGTTCTCCACCTCAACCCCGATGAGCTGCTTCTCCATGGCGCACCTCCCATCCGCTTTCTACTCGTCGCGGTGCATTGCTCAGCCGTGACCCGCCCGGCCGCGTACCGTTCCGATCCGTCACGTGACCACCTGCCGGACCAGTTCGGCGACGCCGACGAGGAGCCCGCCGATGAGGATCACGGCGGAGAGGCAGCCACCGTTCTGTTTGGCGGCCGGCATGCGGGCCGGTTGTGCCCGCTGCGTGCTGGCGGGGATGGTGATCCGGATTTCGCGGTGGCCGCTGTCGTCCTCGTCATCCCAGTCTTTCCAGCCGTTCCGGCGCTGGACGAACGTCGCGTGGTATTCGGCGGGGGTCAGTTCACGTGGCCGCCAGGACTCGTACCACTCCGGGCGAGCCGGCCTCGTCGCGGCGGCCTGCTCGGCGGCGAGTTGGCCGGCGAGCACCTCACCGGCCGGGTTGGCGAACAGGCCGTGCCGCAGCTTCGCCACCTCGTTCTCCAGGATTTTCCGGGCCTGGTCCGGGGGTACGACGTCGATGCCGGCAGCGTGCGCCTTCGCCAACTGGGGATGGTCGTCCCGGGCACCGTCGTTGACGACGAGTCGGACGGTCTTGGTGATGTTCACGGCGACCTTGGCACCGTGCTCGACGGCGAAGTCGACGACTTCGGTGATGCTGGCTGATTCGCCGACCGGCAGGATGCGCCAGCTCTTGAGCGGCCCGGTGCTCCTGGCCCGGTTCGCGGCGGCTGCCTGCTCCAGGTCGCTGATCAGATGGGAGGCGGCCAGCTCCCGCGCGGCCCGTTGCAGCTCCTTCAGCTCCGCCGAGCTCACCACGCCGTCGGCCTCCGCGCGGGCACGGGCCGCGGTGAGGAACTCCTCGTGCACCTGACGGGCAGTACTCTGGGTCAGCCCGGCGCGGGCGGCGAGGGTCGCGAGTTGGGCCGCCTCGTCACTGACGATCCGGCCGTCCGAGAGCGCGTGGGCAAGCAGCGTTCGATAGTCCCGCGACCCGTCCGACCGGGGCGGTGGCGGGTACGCCATCTGCGGCAGTCGCGCGGTCAGGGTGGCGAGCCAACCTTCGCTGCCCTTACGCAGCCCGGCCGCCCGAGGGGCGACGATGCCGGTACGCGGCAGGCTGGGCAGCGGCGCTGGGGCCGGCCCTCGCCAGGCGAGCGGCTGTGGCGCCGAGCCGATGAGTTTCGCAAGTGTTGCGGCGAGCGTGCGGGCGTCCCCGAGCGCTGAGTGGAGGGCTGACGGCCACTCGCCGGTAATCAGGTTGGCGACGTTGTCCAGCTTGTAGCCCCACCGGTCGAGCTGGATCCTTGCGGTGACGAGCGTGCAGAGCCCGGGGACGTTCTGGAGGGTGACGCCCAGCCGACCGAACTCGGCGACGAGGAACTTCTCGTGGAAGTCCAGGTTGTGGCCCGCCACGATGGCATCGCCCAGGTAGGCCAGCACATCGCCGGCAATGTCCTTGAAGGTGGGGGCATGCTTGACGTCGGCGTTGGTGATCTCGTGGAACTCGTCGTTGGTAATCCGCAACCCTGGATTGACCAGGGTGGAGTACTCGTCGAGGACCACGCCGTCGCCACGCATCCGGACGATCCCCAGCTCACAGACCCGGGAACCCCGGTTGGGATGCAGGCCGGTGGTTTCCAGGTCGATGACGGCGAACGTCAGAGCACGCGGGTCGACGCCGCCTTGGCGGGTGAGATGACCACGAACGAACACGGAAACAACCTCCGAGTGGGGGTGCGGAAGTTCAGAAAAGTCCTGCCTGCTCAGACCTCGCCTTGCGGCCGGGCTTCTTCTTGTCGTGCAGGCCCTTCGCTTTCTCCTCGGCGTAGCGCTCGTGATTGAGTTCGAGCAGCCGGTCAAGGACCTCGCGCTGCACGGCGGGGCCGATGGTGTAACGGATGTACGCGCCGGCCTTGTGGAAGCCGTGATCGAGGCCCTGTTCCACCAGATCATCCCAGCCGTAGGCTCGACAGACCGCCTCGTCGATATCGCAGTGGATTCGCCTAAGCTCGAGTATGTCGCTATCGTAGCAAGCGTCGTCATCGACGAGATTGTAGATAGTTGTAAGCCCAGTCCGTCGCGCAAGCATTATCACAGCTCGACGCTCATCAAGTTTTCCCCCGATTCGCCCCATCGGCTCCGACGGCACCGGAAGCGGCAGCGTTTCAAATGCGTCAGATGGAGCGTACATCAAATCGGCCTTCATAGTTGAGCTATACCGAACAGCCCACCAAAAATGTGGTGAACTCGACAAAAGCGCCAACATTGCCATATCGTCCGTTGCAAATACTACGATTCGTTCGCTGATCACCTGACCAGTGGGAACCATTACAGGCATTGCCGTCTTACTCACTCTCGTCATGACGACGACCCTGTTTAGCCCCTTGATCGCCTCGCGTAGTCCTGGAGCCAACTTCTCAAACTGCCACCACCTCTCACGTGTGGCCCGCTTAGAGTCTGGAAGCCTATCCCGCACTGGCTTTACCAGACTCCGCACTCGATCGAGACACTCAGGGAAGCGAGAGGCCCGCTCTAGGGGCCAATCTCGGAAATCAATTATCCAACGACTAGCCGAAAAGTCCGGTCGAGAATTTAGGTCTTGCCCATTCAAATACCGGAACAGAACCTCCCGGCTCCTTGAACTCTTCGAAATGATCTCAGCAGCCTCATCATCCGACACCACGAATCCGATTCCGTTAACGAAGTTGCCTATAAAGGCAATGCTCGAGTTGGCGGCAAGCCGCCTCGCTCGACCCGATACTCGTGAGACCGGGTCGAGCATAGAATTTATTCCGCGAACAGTCACCCCGTCTACGAAATAGTCCGATTCATTCAAGGGCGGCCGACAACTTGTCCAAACCGCACAATATTCAAGAGCGGCAGACCTCGATGGCCAGGGGCGACTCTTGACCGCCCGGCGTATAATCACTCCACTCGCAACGATCTGATCGAGTCCAACCTCCCGAGTATCACCTTGGGCTAACGTATTGGTGGCAATCAGCCCGGTACACCCCGAGCCGTTAAGTAATTTATGGGCGGAAAGCTCGAAGTAAGCCACAAGATCGGCGTTACCCTTAGTCCCTCCCCCGACGACTTCGACAAGGAACTCGCGATATGCCGAACCACTCGCTCCACTAATCTTCTTACCGCCCAGGAAAGGCGGGTTGCCGATTATGGCGTCGAAGCCGCCTCGTTCGAATACCTCAGGGAAAACGAGTGGCCAATGAAGCGGATTTCGGTTGAAGGCGCCGATGAGGTGACTTGTGGCGAGCCACTTCGCGGCCTGCTCGCGAGCTGCCTTTTCATGTAGCTCTTCCTTAACCACGTCGTTCGCAACCTTGGCTGCCGCGATCGAGCCAATGTCCAAACCGCGCTCACCCTTGCTCACGTGGGCAAGGGCGGCCCCGACGGTCAGATCGGCAAGGAGGCGCAACTGTTGCGTCTGCCGATCTGCCTCGTTCAGGATTTCACGTTTCCGTCGCACCGCGCCCAATAGATCATCACCGAGGTTCACCTCAGCGATCTGCTGTCGGATCCTCACCACCTCGCCGACCAGGGACCGTACGCCCGAGGTCCAGTCGAAGATGGTGTTCTCGTGGAGCTTTCGGCCCTGCTTTGGGTCGAGGTGCATGTACTCCAACTGTTCGAGCGAGGTGATGCCGAGCAGGGAGTCGCCGGCTACCAGGCGGTCGTCGAGGAAGGTGAAGGGGCGTTGTGGGTCCATCGAGACCAGCCAGAGCGAGAGCTTCGCCATCTCCACGGCCATCGGGTTGATGTCCACGCCGTAGAGGCAGTGCTCGATGATCTGGCGGCGGGCCTCGATGACCACCGGGTCCTGGTCGACGTCGATCCGGTGGTCCGGCGGGTTCTCCAGATACGCCCGCGCCCGCTCGTCACCTTCCCGCTTCCAGGCCGCGATCAAATGATCGCCGAGGTAGCGGGCCGCCGCCACCAGGAAGGCCGCCGAACCCATCGCAATGTCGGCGACCTTGAGCGCCAGGATCTCCTTGCTCGTCTTCGGCTTCCACTGCGTCTTGTCAGCCGTCTGCAACGGACCGGGTTCGTAGACCAGCGGCTCCAACGCACCCTCGACCACCTGCTCGGCAAGGTCCCGAGGCGTGTAGTGCGTACCGGTGTTCTTCCGGAGCGCCGACTCGGTGACATACAGCGCGCCGGGCAGGATCACCACCGGCAGGCCGCGCAGGTCGGTGCGGATGATCCCGACGAACGGCAGCAGCCGCTCCGCGTACGGATAGTTCCCACCCGTGACCGCGAGCAGCTTCTTGCGGGCCTCTTCCCGCTCGATTCCGTCCAGCGGGGCAAGCTTCTTGGTCAGCGCCGCCACCGAACCGACCTTCGAGTCCTTGTACTTCTCCGCAAGCCGTGCGGCCAACGCCGGCACCTCCGGCCCGGCCTGCGCGGCCAGCACTTCCAGGTCGACGAGCGGGACCTCCGGCTCCATCCCTTCCTTGCCGATCAGCCCGACCGTGACGTCCTCGGCCCGGAAGCCCTCGAAGGAGAGCAGACCCTCGTAGACGTACCCGATCTGTTCGACGTCGAGGGTGCGGAAGCTGAGCCGGCGGCGTTCCCGGGACCGGCCGGTGCCGATCTCGACGTACTGCACGGCGCGGAGCATGTGCAGCACGGTCCGGTCGTCGATGTTGAGCGGCAGCCAGGCGTGCGTCTCGGGATCGAAGAGCGAACCGTCGTGCCCGTGCAGGGTGAGCCGGGGGTGGTCGATGCCCCGATAGACCGCGTGGAAGAGGGCGAGCAGCCGGTGCCAGGCGGCGCTGCTGTGCTCCAGGTCCTCCTCGGTGCCCTCGATGACCCGTTGCTCCAGCTCCGCGCAGAGCTGCCCGGCCGAGTACGCCGTCGCATACAGCTCGTTGTCGGCCGGCAGCAGTTTGCGCTCCTCGGCGAAGAGCAGGAAGACGATCCGCATCATCACCGACACGGCGCCCCGGTAGACGTCGTGCGCGTCGACGTCCTGGAGGCCGCGTCCACCCCGCTCCCGGTCCCGCACGTCGGAGCGGCCGAACGCACCGACCAGCAACTCGACCGCCTTGCGGACCTGGACGCCGAGCGCCTCGGTGATCTCCTCCTGACTGTCCATGCTGGATCGGAGCAGCGGGACCAGGCTTTCCGGCTCCGGTACCCCGAAGAACCGGCGGCGGTGCAACAGCGACACGAAGGCCCGGACGACGACCCGCTCGGCCGCCTCCGGCCAGGAGACCGCGTCGAAGACCGCGGTGGTGGTCAGCCCGCGCGGCGCCCAGACCAGCGCCCACCACCGTCCGTCGGTGACCAGCCCCAGCTCGACGCCGTGCTGCCGGCACAGTTGGGCGAGTCGGTCGACCGGGGTGGCGGCCCAGGCCGAGCCGGGCACCCGGGCGGTCGGCTGGTTGCCGGGCGGGCAGATCATCCCAAGCAGCCGTACGCTGTCGGGCTTGACCTCCTCCCCCGGCTCGACCAGGGCGAACGACGGGCGGATCTCGGTGTCGTGCTCGGCGACCTCGACGGCGAGCGCGTCCAGGCCGGTGTCGTGCAGCGCGTCGCCCCAGCCGAGCAGCTCGCGCAGGACGTACCCGATCCAGCCGCGGTGTCCGTCGGCGGTGTCGGCCTGCCAGGTGGCGTGCTCGACCCGCAGCTTCTCCCGGGTCTTCCTGTCGAGGGCGTCCAGGGTGGGCCAGGTGGCGCGCAGCACCGGCAGGCTGAGGAACGGGCCGCTGGTCTCGACCAGGCTGAGCCATTCGCGGTGCTGCTCGGCGCCGTCGGGGGCGGGGCGCCGGTTCCGGAAGGTACGCGGACTCATCGGGTCGCCTCCCGCTGCGGCACGACGAAGACGACGGCGACCGGGAACCGGTGCGACCGCGGGTCGCGGTAGCGCTCGGCGACCGCCTTCACTTCACGGTCCCGCTCGGCGTCCAGGCCCTTCACGCGTTCCCCCCACGACTCGCGGTCTCTGCGGTACTGCCTGAGTTCTTCCCCGCTCCGCGCCTCGATCCGGCTGATCAGCGCGTCCTGCTCGTCGCCCTCGTCGAGTTTGCGGCTCAGGGTCGCGGCGAACTGCGCGAAGTTGTCGGCGATCCGGCGCTGCTCGGTCTCCTGCCGCTGGGCGAGCTTGCGTTCCAGCGACTCACGCCGGGCGGCGGCGCGCCAGTCGATCGCGGCGAGCAGGCCGTCGGCGACCCGGGGCCAGCGGGCGGCGAGCCGCGCCTGGACCGGCCCGGAGGCCGGGGTGCCGATGGTCAGCCCACGGTCGAGGATGGCGCCGAGGGTGCCGAGGTTCTCCAGGCGGCGGAACCGGCCCTGTTCCGGCGCCCAGCCGCCGGCGTAGAGGACCTCCTCGTGCAGGCGTACGCCGTCGGCGCCGACCAGCACGAACCGGGAGTACGCCCCGACCAGCACATCTTCCAGCGCCGGATCGTTCGAGACGACCGCGGCCACCCGGTGCAGTCCGATCTCGGGGTTGGAGACGGCGGCCCGGAGCAGCCGGGTCGACATCGCGACCAGCGGGTGGTTCAGGTGGGCGAGCACGATCCCGTCGTCGTGATCCTTCGCTACCGCCTGGTCGAAGCTGACCGGAAGCTGGCGCGGCGGCTCGTCCTCCCGGTGCAGCTTCTCGGTCAGGCCGACGGTCGCCCGCTGCCACGACCCGGTCAGCGGCGGCACGTCGTAGAGCCCGTCGACCAGCAGTTTGTCGTCCACGTGCTGGCGCAGCGGCTGCTGGCGGGCCAGCTCAAGTGCGGTGTCCACGACCCGCTTGACCGAGTCCGGGGTGATGCCCAGCTCTTCGACGGTCTTGTCCAGGTCGGCACGGAGTTTGCGCACCTGCTCCCGGACGTTCGACTCGGTCGGCAGCGCCGGAGCCGGTGCCTTGCCGGTGGTGGCGTCGAAGTCGACGTTCTCGCCGAGCATCCGGCGCTGCACGGCGTCGGCCAGTACCGCGTTGACCGAGCCGAGGTCCGCCTCCATCTGGGCGACCTTCGAGGCGATCCGGGACAGGAACTCCAGATCCGCCTCGTACGAGTCGACCTCGTGCCCCCAGCCGGTGCCGACGAAGTGCCGGACCTCGGGCGGGACGGTCTGGCCGTACCGGTCGATCCGGCCGATCCGCTGCTCCAGCTTGTTGGGGTTGAACGGGATGTCGTAGTTGACCAGCCGGTGGCAGTGTTTCTGGAGGTCGATGCCTTCGCTGGCCGCGTCGGTGGCGAGCAGGATCCGCACCGGCTGCTCGGTCGGGTCGGCCTGGAAGGCGAGCCGGATCTGCTCGCGCTCGTCCTGTGGGGTGGCGCCGTGCAGCAGCTCCAGGCCGTCGCCGCCGAGGCCGCGCTGCCGCAGCAGGTTGGCCAGCCAGAGCTGGGTGTCTCGGTATTCGGTGAAGACCACGACCCGCTCGTTCGTCCAGTGCCGCTCGTCCGGCTTGCAGATCGCCACCAGGTAGTTGATCAGCTCCTCGGCCTTGGCGTCCGGCTGGGCCTCGTGGGTCAGCGCCCACTGCTCCATCCGCTCCAGCAGGGCGACCTCGTCGGCGGTGGCGTCCGGCTGCATCGGCCGGGCCCGGCCGAGTGCGTCGTCTTCGGCGTCGGCGAGTTGCTCGTCGTCGTAGGTGGCGACGTCGTCGAAGAAGTCGGTCAGCCACTCCGGCACCTCGTCGGCGCCCGGTTGGCCGGTCGGCGCCTGTCGACTGCGCAGCGTCTCCAGGTAGACCCCGACGGTGTGCGCGAAGGCGGCCGGGCTGGAGAAGAGACGCTTCTTCAGCAGCAGGGTCACCAGGTCGGTCGCCTTGCGCCCGCGCTGCGAGTTGAGTCGCTTGCGGCGCAGCTCGGCGAACTCCTTGAGCAGGCGGTGGATCTCCCGCTCGCTGTCCGGGTAGCTGACCGGGATCGCCTCGGCCCGCCGCTCCGGGAACTTCGGCCGGCCGGCGTCGTCGACGACGTGGCGCTTGAGTCGGCGTACGAGGATGTCCTTCACCGCGGCCTCGTCGGGCTGGACACCTCGGAGGAACCGCTGGTTGTCCAGGGTCTCCAGCAGTGCGGTGAAGGATTCCGGGTAGCCGTTGTGCGGGGTGGCGGAGAGGAAGAGCCGGTGGGTGAAGTGCGGTGCCAGCCGGCGGATCAGCTTCGTCTGCTGCGAGTCGACCGCATAGACCTGCTTCGGGGCGGCCGGGGCGACGTGGTGCGCCTCGTCCAGGATCAGCAGGTCGAACTCGCGCTGGATGCCCGGCCCGTCCGGCGGCAGCACCTCGTCCAGCAGTCGTTGCGCCTTCTGCCCACGCAACCACGGCAGGCTGACGATGCAGAGCGGATAGACCCGGAACGGGTTCGCCGCCGACCCGTGGGTACGTCGGACGACCGCGCACCGCTCGGTGTCGACGACGATGAAGTCCAGGCCGAACTTCTCCGCCATCTCGTCGCGCCACTTGAGGGTCAGACCCGCCGGGCAGACAATCATGATGCGCCGTGCCCGGTGCCGCAGCAGCAACTCCTGGGCGACCAGGCCGGCCTCGATGGTCTTGCCGAGACCCACGTCGTCAGCGAGCAGCAGGTTCACCCGGGGCGCGTCGACGGCGCGGGCGACCGGCTCCAACTGGTAGTCCTCGATCGCCACCCCGGACCGGAACGGCGCCTGGAGGGTCCTCACGTCGGCCGAGGTGACCGCCGACCACCGGACCGCGTCGAGGAAGGCGGCAAGCCGCTGCGGCGGATCGAAGCTGCCCTCGGTAACCTGTGGCAGCGAACCGCTCGGCAGCACCTGTCGACCGGCCTCCACCTCCCAGATGACGTCGAGGGTGTGGCCGTATCGCCCGTCCTCGACGGACTGGAGGCTCACCAGGCTGTTATGCTCACCGATCTGGACGTCGCTGACTACCCACCGCTGACCGCGCACCGCGACCAGCGCCCCGATCGTCAGCTCATCCTTGGTTGCGCTCGGCACGAGACTCCCCTCATCGGCCCGCAACGACTCGTAGGTGCGGAATGACCCTACGCGCCCCGGTGACACAAGTCGAGTCCCTGGTCATGCCTGTGTGTCGGATTCACAGGCAACTCGGATTGACCGAATGGACATCCTCGTAGCCAGTCGTTCCACCACCGGTGACCGAGCGGCCGCTCGGGTGATCGCTCAGGAGAGGCCGAGGGTGCCGATGGCGGCGGGCAGGGTGGGTGCGGTGGCGAGTTGGCGTACGTCGTCGCGTTCGCGGAGCCAGATCTGGCAGGTGACGCCGTCGTAGTGGACGGCGACGGGCTGGCCGGGGTGGTGGCAGGCGAGTCGGCGGAGTAGGGGTAGTGGGTCGTCGATGGTGATCGGGGTCGGGGTCTGCGGTATCGGGATGGGCTGGTGGGGGTTGGTGGGGATGTTGCCGGTGGTGGCGAGGTCGAGGTATTCGAGGCAGTGCGCGGTCGCGGCTTCCGGGGTGGGGTAGGTGGGTGGGTTGGCCGGGGTGGGCGGGTCGCCGAGGCGGGTGATGGTGACGTCCCAGCTTTCGCCCTGGATGAGGCGCAGGTCGCCGGTGTTGCGGACGTGGTCGGTGAGGGTGATCGTCACCGTCAGGTGTAGCCCGAGGACGAGCCGGACCAGGTCGGCCAGCGGTGGTGCGTCGGGTCGGCGGGCCAGGACGAGGAGCCGGCCGCCGGGTCGGCCCCGGGCGGTCTGGCGTAGGTATTCGGTCAGTGGGTCGGCGTCGGGGTGGTGCAGGGTGACGGTGCCGTTCCGGAGATCGTGGTCGAGGCGGCCGCCGCCGTCGAGTTCGACCAGGTCTTGCGGGCGTACCCGGAAGTGGTCGGCCCAGCCGGCGAGCCGGAACTGGTCGGGGAGTTGGTGTAGTGGTTTGCCGCCGGGGTGGGTTGCCACGTGCGGTGCTGGCACCTGCCGGCCGGTCCGCCAGGTCTCCTCGCCCGCCGGCTGGGCCGGGTCGTCGCCCGGTCCGGCTTGATCGGCCGGGTGGCGGGTGGGGTCGTCGTGCCAGGCGAATTCGCCGGTACGCCAGCCGGCCGCGTCACTGCGCCAGCTGAGGTGTACGACCCGGCCGGCGAGGTCGGTGATCGTGATCGCGGCCTCGGTGTGGAGTCGGCGGGTGCCTCGGCAGGTGTGGCAGCGCAGTAGTGACGGGCTGCGGCCGGAGCCGGCGCACTTCGGGCAGTCGGGGTCGGCGCGGTCGGTGCCGAGTCGACAGTCGCAGTGGCGGAGTCGGCTGTGCGGGTCGCAGTCGGGGCAGTCGACGTACGGGATGGGCGAGTCCTGCCACGACGGTGCCGGCGGCTGCCATCCCCGGCGCAGTTTCGTCGCGCGCCGGCTGTAGATCTGCCCGGTCGACCACTCGGTGAGGGTTTCCGTGGTCCCGGCGGTACGCAGGCTGGTGTGCCACCAGCGGCCGTTGCGCCAGATCGCCTGCGCCCCGGCGGTCGGCTCGCCGGTGACCAGGTCGAGGCAGTCGGCGAGGATCCGCCGTTCGAGCTGGTCCAGGTCGACCGTGGACGGGTCCGGTGGCGGCTGGCCGAGGGTCACATGGTGGGCGGGGGCCGCCTCGCCGCGCTCCTCCAGGCCGTAACAGGCGTCGAGCACGCTGGTGGTGGTGAGCGCTTCGGCCAGGTCGTCGGCGTAGCCGCGGGCCTCGGACGGCACCGGCCCACCCGGCACCTCGAACCGGATCGCCCAGGTCAGCCCGTCGGTGGCGATCAGGCGGCGGGCCTCGACCACCAGGTCCAGGCAGAGCAGATCAGCCAGCCGGCACAACCTGGCCAGCTCGGCCGCCGGCTCCCGGGGCGGCGCGACCGTGGCCCGGCCGAGATAGAGCCGCCACGCCTCGTTGCTCTCCCCCGCGATCGCCTCGGCCTCCAGCACCTCCCGGACCGTCGCCGAATGCTCCGGCCGCCAGGCGCGGGGCAGCAGGATCAGCGGCCCGTCCGGGTCACCGGGCTGGCGGACATCCGCCCACGCGCCGGAGCCGACACCGACGGCGGCGGCCAGGTCACGCAGCAGCGGAGCGAGCGGCAGATGCCAGCTCCCACCGCCGTCGCCGGGCCACGGCACCGGTTCCACCACCCCGGGTACGACGTTCGCCGAGGCCACCGCCCCGGTGTCCAGGTTCGCCATGCTGAGCACGAGTTGGGCGCGGCGCCGCCCGGTCTGCCCGCAGTCGAAGCAGGGCCGGCCGACCGTGCCGACCCCCTGACACTCCAGGCAGTCCTGGTACACCTCCCCCGCCCCCCGCCGGTCCGCCCCGCCGTCGCCGATGCTGTCGTCGACCAGGAGACGGTTGCCGCCGTAGGTGCAGCGGCACGGGTCGAGGGTGAAGGAGAGGCCGTCACACGACCGGCACCCCACCACCGCAGGTCCGGCCATCAACGCCGCGCCAACCCGTGCGCCGTCGACACCTGCCGGGACTGCCACCGCCGCAGCGCATCCTTGATCCGCGCGTTCTGCTCCCGGACACCCGCCAACTCGGCGTACGCCCTGGCCAGATCACCGGCGACCTGCTCCAGAAACTCCGTCACCTCCTCCGGATCAACCCCCCGCCGACCGAAACCGACCGGGGCGAACCGGCGCAACCGCACCTGCGACGGCAACAACGGCCGATACACCGCTGACCGGTACGCCGAGCCCAGCCGCCGCAGCGACGACTCCTCCCGCCGGAACAACCACCGGAACAGAGCACGCATGACCTCACCAGCCTCACGGAGAACAGGACGTGGGTGGGTGGCCCCGACCCGACCTTCGGGTTGCCCTACCCCAGACCGGGACCACCCCGCCCCACCACCACACGCACGAGCAACACGCACGGCAGCAGGGCGTGACTCAGGGCCGGCACGGCCAGTGGGGAGATCACCAGCCGTGCCAGCAGCGGATGCCCAACCGGAGGGCCGGTTGCCTACCAGGCTTTCCGTTGCCAGGCGTCCCGCAGGAGCAACTTACAATGCAAAGCATGGGAGGACAAGAGCTAACCATGCAAAGCAGGCAAAGTCTTGAGGCTTCGTTGGCGATCATGAGAGGATGCAGGGGCCTACCAGGAAGTTGCCATGCCCCGAATCTCAGACCGTCAACGTATTGCACAGGACATCCGCGACAAGATCGCCTCGGGTGAGTACAAGCCGGGCGACAAGCTACCGTCGCTCCGCCAACTGATCGCGATCTACGACGTGTCCGCCGAACCCGTCCGCTCGGCCCTGCTGATCCTGCAAGCGGAGGGCCTCTTGGAAGGCCACCAGGGCAAGGGCGTCTTCGTGACCAAGCCGAAGTAGGGACTGCCACGACCCGACACCGGGCAAGCGATTGACCGGACTGCATCCTTAGACCATCTCGGATAGTGTTCGTTCGGCCACGCAGGAGTGACACCAGCGGCGTCCATTTGCGCTGGCTCACGTCCAACGCCGTACGGGCAGTCGGGGAGGATCAGATGACCAGCATCGAGGAAGTCAAAGCCGCACTTGCGCAGGCCGCCGAGCAGGGCAACGCCACGCTCAACCAGATCCGCTCGGCCGCCGAGCAGACCGAACAGGTTCTCACCCGTCTCCGAGGCGTCGCTGCTGGCACCAACCATGCCAAGGTCCTTGAGGCCATTCAGCGCGCCGAGCAGAGTAGGCAGCGTCTCCACGAGGCAGCCACTCTCCTCCAGGGCAGCGCCACCGCCGCCCGCGAGTACGTCGGCGTCCTCGGCTAAGCGGGCTTCAAGGACGTCCGGTGGATATCACTCAGGTGAAGGCGACCATCAGTCGAGGCAACCAGGCTGCCCAGGATGGGAGCGTCTTGGTACAGGAAGTCCGGGACCGGACCGCGCAGGCTCTGACATCGGCCGCCGCAACGGCCCACGACAGCACGCACGACGAGGCCGAAGCAGGTCTGAAGAGGCTGAAGGAAGCGATCAAGGAAGCGTCGCGGGTCGCCGAGTTGCTTGGCTCTGGTGCCGACGCCGCGACCGAGTACGCTTTGAAACTCTGATGGCCGGCACCTCCGTGGGCGACGTCGTGGCTCAGTTCCGCACGGTGCTGGGCCTGATCGACGAGACCGCCGTAACCGCCAAAAGGGCTCAGGACCAGGCGCAAGAGGCATTCGCCGCCTACACCGAGGCTTCCCGTGGGACCTCCGACAGGCTGATGCGTACGGCGGTGGTCGACTCGCGGACCGCCGGGGAGAAAGCAGGAAAGACCGCCCGCCTGCTCTCCGAGGCTGCCGAGCACTTCACCGCCTACATCAACTCCATCGCTCCTGGCACTCTCCCACCGCGCTCATCAGCTCCAGAAGCCGATGCTTCTGGCGACCGCATCCTCGCCGCCACAGCCGGACAAGGCTCCCTGTCTTCGAAGCTGCTCGGTCGTACGGCGTCCGTCCCGAACGCCGACGACGGGCTCCAGCATGCGAAGAAGATCGCGACGGCTATCAAGGACGCGACGGGCTCCGGCGGAGTTGCGGTACCCAAGTCGCCTCAGCCCGCGATCACCGCCGTCAAGACCCAGGATGCGTCGGCCGGAGACGCCCTCCTCGCGGCGTTCGCTGTCGCGCTCCTCGGGATCAAAGGCGCCGAGGTGGCCGCCAGACTTCGCAGTAAGGCTAGAACGAAGAGCGCGCAACGTAAAGAACAGAAGGGCGACGGTAGTGGACGACAACACGAAATTTCTTAAGTCAATTCTCCAGCAGGATTGGGAGGCATACGACGCGCTCCTGGCAGAGTTCGAGAGCCAGGGCAAGGGTACTCCGGCTGCAATAATCGGCTTCGCCTTCAACCTCGCCGTTCATCGGCGGTTCGGGCAGCGAAGGGACATGGATGAGATCATCCAGCTTGTCGCAGACGCGCGCACCTTCCTGTCCGAAGGCCGCGACCTCCCCGCCCAGGAAGCCGAGGCGCTGATCTGCGCCACACTTGACCTGGATGCGCCGGGCGTCGCGGAGACCGTCGACCGACTCGACATCGGGACGATTACCGAAATCGAGGGACAGCTCCTATTCAAGCTCGTGGCTGACGAAGATATGTCCGAGCAGCAACTCGACGACTTCTTGGCGCAGGCAGAGGCTCTTGCCGCGCAATGGCAAGACAGCAGCGCTTCCTGACCGCCAGCCAAAAAGCCATCAGCAGCGCTCAGAACCGCAGAGGGAAAGGTCTCGGCCCTACCGGGCGCTCGGCTGTGAAGTCCTGCGATTCGAGAGGTGGCTGACGGTCAGCGGGCACTCAGTCTTCCTCGCCGCGTTCCTCGGCGTCGCCTCGGCGACGGAGCGCTCGCTCGGCGATCCGGTTGGAGAGCATGCCTGTCGCCGACTTGGCCCGGTCGAGGGTCCCGTGGCCGAGGCGCCTGGCGGCATCGACGCCGTCTGCCCCTGTCCCGAGCGCCCTGTTCCTCACCTCCTTGGCCGCGTCCGCCCACCGCCTCGCCTCCGACGACTTTCGTACGCGTTCGATCCCGAGCCGCCCGTGGAAATCGATGATGGCGATCGAGACATGGTTGCTCGACTGCACCACAGCCGGGGCTTCGAACGGATGAGTCAGCACTTTGGTGTTGGCCGTGCCAGCAGCCGCTTCCAGACGGGCCAGCAGTCGCACGGTGCACCGTGAGATGAGTTCCAGCCGGTTCTGCCGGACAGCCCGAAGTGCGAGGCGATGCCGGTCCAGCTCGTCCGGAGACGCGCCCAGCACGCGGTCGAGTTCGAGCACGGCGATCGCGTCCTGCAGTTGGAAGCAACGAGCCAGTACAGCGAGCCACTCCTGAACCCTGGACTCCGCTTCCCTGGCGGCCTTGGCGAGGTCTCCGACCTTGGTCTTGCGCTCCAGCTTCTCCGCGAGTGCGCCGAGCTGGCGTAACGCGTACGCCTGAGTTCGTGCGATTGTCATCGGCGTGGCCTGCATCCTCGACCACGTGACCTCGGAGACCCGGCCCACCTGCCCTCGGATGGTCATGGCCTCCTCGATGACGAAGTCCGCCCCGATCATGTCCGCCAGCACAGCGTCTTTCTGGGCGCGGAGCACGTCGTCGACCTTCTCGTCGATTGTGGCGAGATAGTCGGTGATTTCCTCCATGGTGTGTTGCATCGCAAGCTGTGCCATGAGCCCCGCCGCGCCAGCCAGGAGCGCGGGGTTGGTCAGCAGCGATCCGGGTCCGGGCACGAACTGGAGGTTCTTGACGAATTGGCCGTTCGGCGCCCGCAGCGTGGCATGGAGGTTGCCGGAGGCCACGTTCTTGACCAGCGGGAACCTCGTCGCGATCCTCGCGGACTCCTCGGTCAATTTCATCCAGCGACCTGAGTTGGCGGCGATCACGGAACCTGCCTGTGCGACTCCCGCCGCCACACCGAGGGCAGGTCCGAGCCGATGCAGTCCGAGGTCCTTCGACGGCAGCCCCTCGGAGACGAGGAAGCGTTCGACCACCGTCGGATCACCGATGACAGCCAGGCCATCCCCGTCACTGATCAGCTGAATCTCGTCATCCATCGTCGGCTCCTGACGTACGGGCAGGGGTTCGGAAGCTGATCTTGACCGAGCATGAGGGGCTCGCCGCTCTTCGGTGACCAACTGAGTGTCGGGTTTGGATGGTCACGAGTAAAGAGCCGCGGCCTGGCCGAACGGGCAGCGACGGCCGCCGATCGCCTGACCGGCAGACTTACTTTGACCCCGAGTTGAACAAGCATGACACAGGATACTAAGTCCTTCACATCGATTCTCTGTTGACAGAGTACACAAGCGATGATTTCCTTGACGCCGACATCACGTCCAAGGAGGAGAGTCATGCGGAAGATCAGCTTGATCGGCCTGTTGCTGGCTGGCGCCGTCGCGCTGGGCTGCGGTGCCGGCAGCACTGACCAGGGCGGCTCCGGCATCAGCGGAGACAGCGGCGCCGGCACCGAGGAGAAGGCGGGGGCCAAGGTCGCCAAGGTCGGCGACGCCGTCCGGGACGGCAAGTTCGAGTTCACCGTCAAGTCGGTCAAGTGCGGCGTACGCAAGGTCGGCACCGACCTGCTCGGCGCCACGGCCCAGGGACAGTTCTGCCTGGTCACCGTGAACGTCAAGAACATCGGCAAGGAGCCGCAGTCGTTCAGCGACAGCAACCAGAAGGCGTACGCCGCCGACGGTACCGAGTACTCCACCGACTCGGAAGCCGGCCTCTACGCCAACAAGGACGCCGACGCGCTCTTCAACGAGATCAACCCAGGTAACGGCATCACCGGCGTACTCGTCTTCGACATCCCGAAGGGCGGCAAGCTCGCCAAGCTGGAGCTGCACGACTCGCTCTTTTCCGGTGGAATTACCGTCCAGCTCGGCTGATACCCCGCCTGCCACAGGCATGTGCCGGGGCCGGCCGGACGACAGCTCCCCGGCCCTGCCGCTCCCTCCCCGTTCTGCCGCGACTGGCACGCCGCCTGGGCGTGATCCCTCTCCCCCGGGTCGGATCAACCCGGACGACCGGGCATCGGTCCCGCCGAACGGCCGGGAAAAGGCCCCAGAGAGCTCGATATACCGATTTGCCTCTCGCTCACACCACCCCTCGGTTCATACGCTCAGTAACTCCCGCCGTCGGAATGGGTATCGGACGTGACTGACGACCTCCGCTATGCACCGCCACAGCAGACGTACGACTGGTTGACCGAGCTGCACCCGGCCTCGTGCCTGGTCGTCGGCAAGGTTGCCGATCCGGAACGCGACCGGGTCAGCGCCCTCGGCAAAGAGGTGCGGTCCACGGCCGGAAAGTCGTCCGGCGCCAAGGTCCGCCGGGGCGCGTACGCCTTTCTCCGGGACGGATCCTGGCACGCGCTGCTGGTCACCACCGGCACGGAGCCCGGGCCAGCGGAAAGCGCCCGCCGGAAGTACACCGAGGACCGCTCCCATCTCGTCTATGCGGAGCTCATGCACGACCTGCTCTGGGAGGACGCTCAACCCTTCGCCGGCGGCGCCGCCTTCGCGTTCGGTGACCTGGTCCGGGTCAGGGGCAGCGGTGACAGCGTCGGCCGAGTCAAGGACGTCCTACCGCTGGCCGGTGGCTTCCAATACCAGGTCGAGCTGCGGGACGGCACCAAGCGATACAACGAGGGTGCGCTGCTCCTCGTCGAGGGCGACCCGCAGGACCCTGAGTTCTGGCTCGACCAGCCGCCGGCCGGCGCCGACGGCCTGTCGCTCACCCTCACCTGGACCAAGCTGTCCCATCCGTTGACCGACACCATCTACTCGTTCGCCTCCAGCAAGACGGTGTTCCGGGCGTACCAGTTCAAGCCGGTGCTGAAGGTCCTCACCGGCTCGTCCGGACGGATGCTGATCGCCGACGAGGTGGGCCTGGGTAAGACGATCGAGGCAGGACTGGTCTGGAGCGAGCTTGAGCAGCGGAACCGGCTCGACCGGGTGCTCGTCGTCGCTCCCGCCGTACTGACCCACAAGTGGCGTCAGGAGATGCGCCGGCGGTTCGACCGGCAGTTGGACGTGCTGAAAGCGCAGGACCTCGCGGTGTTCGCCGAGAAGCTGGCCGACGGTGACGAGCCCGCCCTGCACGGTGTCATCTCGCTGGAGTCGCTGCGCGGTGCCAGCGTCCTCACCCGACTGGCCGAGTTGTCGCCCCGGTTCGACCTGGTGATCGTCGACGAGGCGCACTACCTGCGCAACCGGGAGAGCAAGTCGCACGCGCTCGGCCAACACCTGGCGAGCTGGGCCGACTTTCTCATCTTCCTCTCCGCCACGCCGCTGAACCTGGGCACCAACGACCTGTACAACCTGATGAGTTTGCTCGACGAGGGTGCCTTCGGCGACCAGGCGGTCTTCCTTGCCCAACTGGAGCCGAACCAGATTCTCAACGGGGTGGCGCGAGCGCTGGCCGGCGAGGGCCGGGAGGTCCCCCGCAAGCTGCTGGCCCGGCTCGACGACCTGCGGGCTCTGGAGTTCGGCTCCACGGTCACCGATCGTCCCGACTACCGATTGCTCCGTAAGCTGTTCGACACCAACCAGCCGCTCGATCACGAGACGGTCGCCCGGGCCCGCCGGCTGCTGGCCGACCTGAACGTGCTCGGCGGGGTACTGACCCGTACCCGGAAGGCCGACGTCCCCGACGACAAAGCCGTACGCGAGCCGCGCAACATCCATGTCACCTGGACGGAGCGGGAACAGAACTACTACCAGGGGATCTACGCCTGGTACATGGCCAGAGCCCTCGCCCTGGGCACCCCGCCGGGCTTCGCTATGCAGATGCCGCTGCGTCAGGCCGCGAGCTGCATCCCGGCGTCCCAGCAGTTGCTGCGCGAGCGTAACCCGGAGCTGTTCTGGGACGACTTCGACGACGGGGAGAAGGAGGATGAGAAGGCTGCCCCGGGCGACCTCACCGGGCTGCCCAGACTCACCGTGCCGCTCGGGGTGGACAGCAAGTACGACGAGTTGCTCGCGGAGCTGCGTAAGGTGCGCAGGGCCGGCCTGCGGCAGATGATGATCTTTTCGTTCTTCCGGCGTACCCTCCGCTATCTGGCCGATCGGCTCGGTGCGCACTTCACCGTCCGGGTCATGGACGGCGCGGTGCCGATGGACGAGCGCGAACAGATCATGCGGGACTTCCGGGCCGGGACGTTCGAGATCCTGCTGCTCAGCGAGGTGGGCGCCGAAGGTCTCGATTTCGAGTTCTGCAACGTACTGGTCAACTACGACCTGCCGTGGAACCCGATGCGGGTGGAGCAGCGCATCGGCCGGCTCGACCGGTTCGGCCAGCAACACGAGAAGATCTTCATCTACAACATGCAGGTGCCTGGCACCATCGAGACGGACATTTTCCAGCGGCTCTACGACCGGATCGGCGTGTTCGAGAACTCCATCGGCGAACTCGAACCCATCCTGCGGGACCAACTCGAAGAGATCAACAAGCGGGTGCTGGACCCGAAGCTCGACCATGCCGGCCGGTGCCGGGAAGCCGACCGGGTCGCGGTCGCGATGCGGCAGCGGGCCCACGACACCGACGAACTGCAAGCCGCCCAGGCCCACCTGTCCGGCCTCGACAACCTGCTCATCGAGGGCTTCACCAACTCCGGCCCAGGCAACGGCCGGTTCATCGGACCGACCGAGCTGCTGCGGATGCTGGACGAGCTCTTCGCCCGGCTCGGTGGGCGGCGGCGCCGCCCCGACCCGAACGGCATCTTCTCGATCGTCGGGTCTGCGCAGCTTGCGGAACGGCTACGACGCAGCCGGCTGGCCGACGGCGGCAGCCGCTCGACCACGTCGAAACTCGCGACCATGTTGCAGAACGAGACGCCGATCGAGTGCACCGTCCGGCCCGAGACCGCCAGCAGGTACGACGTCGAGCTGATCTCCGGGCGGCATCCACTGGTCAAGCTCGCCCTGGCGGTGCTCCGGGAGGAGGGGTTGTATCTGCCGCGGTTCGGTTCGGTGAGCGTGCCCGGGCTGGCGGCCGGGCGACGCTACCTGGTGACCGTCGACCTCGCCGAGACCACCGGCCTGCGACCGCTGCTCGAACTCTGGCCGACCGCCGTCGATCTGGCCACCAGCCAGGTCGAGGAAGGGATCGGCGACGAACTCCTCACCGCGCTGGCCGAGGGCAAGCTGCGCGACGGCAGCCCTGACGTCCCCGGAGATCTGCGGGCGATGTGGCGGGTCGCCCAGCAGCATGTCTTCGTGCGCGCCCAGCAGACCGAGCGGACCCGGGCCCAGGAGAACGCCGCCCTGGTCGAGGGACGGATCCTGGCTCGGAAGAGTTCGTTCGACCTCCAGATCCGGAAGTGCCAGGAGCGAATCGAACAGGCACGGAACCCGAACATCCTGCGGATGCACCACGGCCACCTGCGCAACCTACGGACCCGCCGGCAGGAGGCCCGGGACGACCTGCTCGGCCGCAAGGAGCTGACGATCTCGCTGACCGCTATCGCGGTCGTGCTTGCCAGCTCGGCGGAGCCCACTCCTTCTCGTGGTACCAGGGGGTCGGCGCGGTAGCCGGCCGCTCCTCCTCGCTGCGCAGCATCAGCCGGGCGTGGTCGCGGCCCCGCATCACCGGCCACCGGTAGACCCGCAGGTGGAACGCCTGACCGGCGCCGTCCCGGATTAGGATCCGGCCGTCGCAGTAGAGCTTGACCATCATGTTCCGGCCGAGCCGAAGCTGGAATCCGTCCATCCGCTTTCCGTCGAAGTCGAGCGTGAGCCGCTGCCCGGAGGTGGACCGGACCTGGAGGACTCCCTCCCCCTGCCACCGGCCGGGCAGGTTCCGCGCCCGCCACTCGTACCCGAGATGTGACTGCCCCTGCAGCACCTGCCAGGGCTCGTAGAACGGCGTGTACGCCGGATAGATTGTCTGCCGCTCGGGCTGCCCGCCGTCGGACCACTCCAGGATGAAGTCGAATCCCGGCCGGTGCAGGTTGAGCCGGTCGTAGCCACTGGTGTCCGCGAGTCCGGCCACGATTGCCTCGTCCGGCTCCACTCCGGCGTTGTCGAACACCTGCGCCCCGGGGAAGAGCGCGCCGATCCGCCGCTCGACGTACGGGATCCGGGACATCCCGCCGGCGAGCAGTACGTAATCGACGTTGCGGGCGAGTTCGGCCTGGCCGAGCGCGCGAAGCTGGTCAGGAGACCGGTCGCCGCGTTCGGTGTGCAGGGCACCCCGCAGGGCGGCCCAGATCAGTTGCTCCGCCGAGTCCATCTGTGACCCGAACGCATCCTCCAACTGCTCCCGGTCGTAGTAGAGCACCGGCAGGTTCCCGAGTCGGCGGGACAACACGATCGCGTGCGTCTGCACCTGGGACAGTCGGACCTTCGCCTCCCGGGCCGCCCGCAACAGATACGACCGAACGACGTCCGGCTCGTGCTGGTCATCGACGTCGAATCCGTGCCCGGCCAGCGCAGCGGTGAGTTCGGCCGCGATGGCCTGGTCCAGGGCGTCTCCGGCCTGACCCACGCCGAGAGCGGAGAGCACCGTGATCTCCGGCTGCTCCCCGCCCTCGACATCGAGGACGGCGATGTCGAGGGTGCCGCCCCCCATGTCGAAGACCAGCAGCCGTCCCGCCGGGCGCTCGCCGTACGCGAGAAACCGGTGCGTCACCCAGGCGACCCCGGCGGCGATCGGTTCGTCGATCAGGGCCGACGCATCGACCGGGAGGCCCGCCTTGGTCGCCAGGTCGAGCAGCCGCTGCCGCTGTCGGCCGTCCCACATCGCTGGGCAGCCAAGCCGCAGATCACCCTCTGCAGTCAGTGGATGATCGGCCGCTGCGGCCCGCCGGCCGATCTCGGACAGCAGGGCGATGATCACGTCGTCGACCCTGGCCCGCAGCGGCCCGTCCGGGCCAGCGACCTCGACGACGTCGCGGTTCTCGGTGACCGCCCGCTTGATCGAACGGATCACCTGATTGCTCGGCAGCGTTTCCGCGTCCTCGCCGACCAGCAGCGTCCCGGCCGCCTGCCCGGCGAGCGAGGGAAACCAGCGCGTCGAGCGGCCGAGCGAGGCGATCTCCACCGGTAGCGCTCCGATCCGCTCCGCCAGTAGCGACGTCGACGTGCCGAAGTCGACTCCGACCGCGTGGTTTCCACCTATCATCGATGCCCTCCCTACCCAGGAGCAACGAGCGTCTTGTGGATGAGGATCTCCTCGCTGCCCGACCGCCAGAGGTAGCCAGGGCGAACGACTCCGACCGAGCTTCCGACATCGGGGACTCCATGCACGGGTTCGTGCACGGCCGGGTCGTAGGCGACGGTGGCACCGGCTGTGCCGACCGGTTCGAGTGCCTGGGCCGCGACCAGACCACGTACCCGCTCGACCAGCACCTCCGGCCCGAGGTGGTTGACCGCGAGTTCTTCGACCTCTGCGGCAAGGTCGGCCAGCGCCCGGACGACGTCGATGCGGATCTGCCGCTCCTGCGAAAGACGCACCGCGGCCCCTTGAGCGTGCTCGCGCCGCAGCATCCCCTCCAGGCGATCGCATCGTTCGGCGAACTCCCGCGCCCGGTGCTCGGCCGTCTCCGCCCGCTTGCCCTCGGTGGTCAGTTCGTGGTGTGCCTGTTCGAGATCCCTTTTGAGGGAGTCGAGGGAGTCGTCGTCAGCAAGCGCGCGTACCCAACCGGCGACGGTCGGGTCCGCCCGTCCGGTACGTCGAAAGGCGGCAGCGACCGCTTCGGCGGGCACCTCCGCGAAGAATTCGCTCGGTAGCCCGAGGAGGTGCACGAGCTGGGCGCGGGAACTGACAGCAGTCAGATTCTCGATCACCAACGGCCGAAGCACCCTCGCGACCACCTCCGGCATGGAGGTGACGCCGCCGAGCAGCCCGGCGCCGCACTCCGCCAGACTCCGCAGAGTGACCCCGCTCCACCACACCGGTTCCGCGATGTCCTCCGGTGACGCCTTGGCCAACCCCGCCAGCAGAGCCGCCCGGCCGCCGTTCACGGTGAGCGGAAGCTGGACCGCCACGACGGACAACGCGGCTCTGTCGACGGCCACGAGGTCGTCCGGCGGCAGTAACGGAAGCGCGCGACCGAGCATCCGGGCGGCCTCGTCGAGTGCGGTCAGATCGGGCTGACGGGCCCGGGCGAGAAATTCGGCCAGCTGGACGAGCGGTTGCGCCGCCGCGGGGCGGGCCAAGGAAGCCGTTCGTCGGATCAGCCAGGCGACAGCCGCCTCGCTGCCGGCGGACGACTCCGCCGCCGTGCAGAGTTCGGCAGCGGCAACGGCGAGGATGTCGTCGATCGTCTGCGCGTCCAATGCGGACGAATTCTCGGGTGATTCGAGGGCGTCGGATTGCCTGGGCAGCGCGAGGAGCAGGCCGGTGGCCCGGATCCGATCCGCGCCCGTCAAGGAGTGCAGCAGATCGCTGAGGCTCGACTCGGTCAGTCGCCCGAGGCGTACGCCCAACCAGAGCGGCCGGCGGACAATCTCGTCCATCCCGCCCTCCGACTCGGCCCCGAGCACGCGCGCGAGGGCATCAGCCAGGGTGACCGGTCCTTCGTCCGGTTCCTTACCGGATGGTTCGGCAGCGGGCAACTCGGGATCCACCGGCGCGGCGGTCGAGTTCTCCGGGGCCGTCGTGACGATTGGTAGGTCTGGCTGGTCTGGCGGTGCATCGCGCCGGCCAGCAGTTTCCGTCCGATCATCGGTGACCGAACCCGCCCGGTCGGCCCCTGGGCCACGCGAACCGCGCCATCGGTAGGTGCTTCCCGACCCCTTGCCAGTCCGCTCTAGATCCGACTCATTGAACTTCCGCCTTGTCGCCGCCCAACCTGCCGATGCCGCCTCAGCATCAACTCCCAGGTTGACGAGCTGCTCGATCAGTCGCTTGGCGGTCAGTGGCTTGTCCGACTCGCAAAGGACCCGAATGATCAGTCCATGTGGGTCCTTCCGGAACGCCTCCGGCACTGATCCCGGGTCCATCAGCCACTCATGCCGCAGCGAGCCGCGTACGACAAGCAGGTTATGCCGACCAAGACGAAGATCTTCCTCCTCTCCGGTGTCGTCCCATCTGACGCGGTAAGCGACGGTTGGCTTACCGGCCTCGGATAGCACTGTGGCCACCCGTGCGGATTCGCCCTGGTTCACCGGCCGCCGGACAACGACCTTGGCACGCTCCACGGGTGCGACTGTAGACGTACCAATCACGCATTCATCGATCTGACCCGAGAAAGGACCCGATCGGCGCCCAGTACGCGCCTGGCGGCGCCGACTACCGACGCCGCGACCGATTCACGCCCCGGGACGCCGGGTACGCCGCCAGTAGGCGAGCGAGGCCACCGTCAGCCCCAGCCCCCAGACCAGGTACGCCGGGATCGAGACCCAGAAGAACCAGAGCGGGTACCCCCCGTCGCCCGGATCCCAGCTCCCGCTGACGGTCTGCACCACCAACTGCCCGGTGCCGATGCCGAAGTAGACGACCATCAGCAGGCCCAGCCCGAAGCCCGGCCCGAGCAGCAGCCAACGGGGTACCCGGCGGCCGGCCAGCAGCGGCACCCAGCGCGGGAAGACCCGGCCCCAGGAGTGCACCAGGGCCAGCGGCAGCAGCACTCCGGCGAGTAGGAACCCGACCTCGAAGGCGAGGGCGGCCGACCCGTCCGCGACCATGATTTCCGCCGCCCCGGCGGAGTACTGGGCGGCCAGCCGGGCCAGGCAACCGGCCACCGCGAGATAGGCCGCCACCCAGGCCCACCGAGGCGTACCGGTGAGGGACCTGCCGAACAGCGGACGGTCGCCCCGGTGCCGCCGCCGGTACCCGTTGGTGGCGACCGCCAGCAGCACCGCACCGGCCAGGCAGCCGAGCCGGCCGGCGATCCCGGCCGGGTCGACGGTGAGACCCAGCCCGGGAATGAGCAGGGCGACGACGTCCAGCAACAGCAGCGGACAGAGCATCGCCAGGGCCCCGCTCACCCCCAGGCCGCCCCGGCCAGCGGCCACCGCCAGCGGTCCGCCCGGTCCAGCGCGACCGCCAGCAGCGCCGCCGCACCGACCAGGGCGACCGCGCCCCAACCGGCCGCCGGGAGGAGATCGGTGCCCAGCGGCGGAAACTCCGGCGCGTTCCCCAGCGCCCAGTAGGCCCGCAGCCCCCCGTACCCGAGCGCCCAGAGCAGGACCGCGTACGGCGCCCAGGCCGTCGCGGTCCGACCGGGCGCCGGCCCGGCCGGCGACCCCTCGGCGCGCCGTGACAATACGTCGATGCCGTGCCGTCTCCTGGTCATGTCCCGAGCCTCGTCGGCGGCGGCCGGGCCGGGATCCCCCGCGCGGCGGGCCGGCCTCCCTCGCCGGAGGGAGGCCGGGCGGTGCGGAGACCACTGGTACGGGCGGGACGGCAGCAGCTGCACGGGACTCCCGAGAACAGGCATTCCGGACCCCAGCCGATACCACGATCTCTAGCCTGGATGTGTTGGTTTGTCACGAAAGGGGAATGAGCCGAGACGCTTCGGTGGCCGAGATGCCTCATCGAGCAAGAAGGACGTCGCACGGTATCCAACGGTCCGAGCAGTGGGCGCAGCCAACGCCCCGGCGGATCGGCAGAGAATCTCGGGCCGCGCCCGCCGCGCTGCCGATGCCCCGGACCGGCCGGGCCCTCGCCGGGCAGCTCCTCAGCACCCTGGCCCTGCTCGCCGCGCTGGTCTGGATCGGCCGCGCACACCTGCGGGCCGGCCGCCCCGACACCTGGCTGCTCAGCCCGCTGGACGGGCTCGCGATCGCCCTCGGCGGCGACGGGCCGCACCCGATGCGGCAGCGACTCGGACTGCTCCTGCTGGCTCTGGTCTGCTTCGCCGCCTGGCGGCACCGGCGGCGGGCCCGGCTCGCCTACCGGCCCGGACCGGTCGACGTACACGAGTTCACCGACGCCACCCCGGGCCGCAGCGCCCCGGTCGACGACCTGAAGAGCCAGTTCTGCCAGCGCCTCTCCGAGACGCACATCTACCCCCCGTACGCCGGACCCGCCGACCCGCCGCCGGAGACCTTCCTCGACGTGGCCGGCGGGGTCGACCCGCGCAGCGGCAACCCGCTGGTCATGCTGCTCCAGATGCTGCCCCGGCTCTGGCCGAGGATCGGCTACCGGGTGACCGGGGTGTTGCAGGTCCGGGCCCAGGAACCCTGCTACGGCGTCTCCGCCACCGTCACCTCGTTCCTGCACGGCGGCCGGAGCGCGATGACGACCCAGTGGGGTGGCACCTGGGAGGAGGCGACCCGGCGGACCGCGTACTGGGTGCTGGCCACGATCCTGCCGGTGACCCGGCTGGGCCGGGCCGCGCCGTGGCGGAACTGGTACGGCCGGGAACTGCCGGCGGCGCTCTTCGCCGCGTACAACAAGGGTAAGGAGTTGCAGGACCGGCGGCAGTTCGACGAGGCGCTCCGCTACTACGGCGAGGCGCTGCGGCTCGACCCGTTCAACGCCGACCTGCGGGTGATGGTGGCGAGCGTGCAGGAGGAGATGGGACTCTTCCTGGACGCGCTGGACACGTACCAGTCGGCGCTGGTCCTGCGCGAGCAGGGCGGCTGGTACGACGACCATCTCTGGACCACCCGCACCGACCGGCTCCGTAACCTGCCCCGGCACCTGCTCGGTACGCTGCGCCGGCTGCGCCACCGCCCCGACTCGATCAAGCTGCGCTACCAGTACGCCTGCACGCTGGCGTACACCGAACGGACCGTGCACCAGTGGTTCAAGTCCGACGGTGTCGGCGACCGGGAGAAGGTGCGCCGCCAGATGCGGGAACGCCTGGAGAAGGCGTTCGTCGACCGGTACTGGCCGGTGGTGGTGACCTTCGCCGACGCACCCGGCGAGCCGGCCGCCAAGGAGTGGCTGCGCCGGGTACTGCGGGAGTTTCCGGAGGCGACCCGGGTGGTGTTCCAGGTCGCCGCCGCCCAGGAGCTGTATCGGCTGCGCGAGGACATGGTGCTCGCCTGGTTCGTCCGGAGCACCCGCTCCGAGGTGACCCACTCCACGTTGCTGCTGCTCCGGGACGTCTGGGCACCGCTGCGGCTGGCGAAGGCGTGGCACGACTGGGCCGCCACCGGCTGGCAGCCGGCGGTGTTCCCTGCCACGCACGGGCCGGTCGGGCCGTTCGACGACGGTGGCTGCCTGGCCGGCTGGTGGCGGCGCGGGCCACGCACCCGGGCCTGGCGGTTGAGCCGGGAGTGGCCGTGCGGCGGCGCACTGCTGGACCGGGCGATCCGGCGGGCCCAGCGCCGCCGGTGGCCGAGGCGCCCGCTGCGGTCGTTCGACTTCTACAACGCGGCCTGCACCTACGCCTTCGCCCTCAAGGGGTACTTCCCGGACCTGGAGCGGTCCACTCCGGCGTACCTCTCGGCTGCCGGCCGGGCGCTGTGGCGGGGCCGCCGGCTGATCGCCGACGCGCTGCCGCTGGCGTACCCGCCCCGTTGGCACCGCCGGCCGGCCACGCCGGCCGTCCCGGCCCGCCCGGTGGTCCCGACCGCCACCCCGCATCCGTTGCCGCCGCCGGTCGCCCCGCTGGTGGCGAAGGCCGTGGAGCAGCTGCGGGCCGCGCTCGCCTGCGCGGAGAGCGGGGTCGCCGCCGACCGGCTGCGGCGGTGGATCCTGAGCAGCGAGCCCGACCTGGCGCCACTGCGCCGGTTGCAGGACTTCGGGTACTTCGAGGAGGAGGTGTACCCGAGCCTGAAGGTGGTGCTGCCGCGCCCCGACAAGGTGATCAACTCCCGGATGTCGGCGTACGCCAAGGAGCTGCTCTGCCAGGGCGCCGTACTCCTCGAACAGACCTGGCACGACCGGGCCCTGCCGCCGCAGACCGCCGACCCGCACCAGCTCATCCGCTGGCTGGACCTGGACGCGGAGACCTGGGACACGCTCTGCCGGATCGCCCTGGACCACGCCCGGTACTGGCGGGACCGGGCCGAGTTCATCCGGCTGCTGCGCGAGGCGGTCGACCCGGTCCGGATCGCCGAGGCCCGGTTCCCGCCGTCGATCCCCCGCTACGACGACCTCTGTCTGGCCGGCTCCGACCGCCTGGTCGGGGACGGCAGCCGGGGCGCGGAGAGCATCGAGCGGCTGGCGCGGCACAACATCGCGCTGGTGGACCGCCGGCTCAACGCCATCTACCAGACCGTCGCCGAGCACGCCGGGGACGGCAGCCTGCGCGCCCGCCGCCGCCTCGCCGAGCTGGACTACCGGGGCGAACCGCTGCGCGGCGACGAGGCGCAGGGCATCTGCACCCGGCAGGCCGGGCGGTGGCACCAGGTCGCCGAAGAGATGCGCGAGACCGGCCCGGTGGTCGACACCAGCGGCCTGACCGCGCTGCGCCCGCGGGAACGGGAACGTTGACCCCGTCGAGCCAGCCCTCAGACCTGTCGAGCCGGCCCTCAGACCAGGTCGGCGTCGTGCACGAGCAGGGCCACCTGGACCCGGTTGGTCAACTCCAGCTTGGTCAGCAGCCGGGAGACGTACGCCTTCACCGTCGCCACGCTCATGAAGAGCGCGGCGGAGATCTCCGCGTTCGACCAGCCCCGCCCGATCGCGACCGCGACCTCCCGCTCCCGGTCGGTCAGCCCGTCGAGCAGGCGTACCGCGCGGTCCCGCCGCAGGTCGGCGTCCCGCCGGCCCGGCGTACCGGCACCGGTCACGTGCGCGATCAGCTTGCGGGTGACCGTCGGGGAGAGCGTCGCCTCGCCGGCGGCGACCCGGCCGATCGCCGCGACGATCTCGGCCGGCGGGGTGTCCTTGAGCAGGAAGCCGCTGGCCCCGGCCCGCAACGCCCGCAACACGTACTCGTCGACGTCGAAGGTGGTCAGCACCAGCACCTCCGGCGGGTGCGGCAGCCGGCGCAGCGCCTCGGTGGCGGCCAGCCCGTCCATCCGGGGCATCCGGATGTCCATCAGCACCACATCGGGGTGGTGAGCGGCCACCGCCGGCAGCACCTCGCTGCCGTCGGCCACCTCGCCGACCACCCTCAGCTCCGGCACCCCGCCGAGGATCATCGACAGACCGGCCCGGACCAGCGCGTCGTCGTCGACGATCAGCACCCGTACCGGCCCGGCGGCCGCCTGCTCGCTCACGCCGGCCACGGTAGCCAGGCCGTCGGCCGCCTGCTCGCTCACGCCGGCCACGGTAGCCAGGCCGTCGGCCGCCTGCTCGCTCACGCCGGCCACGGTAGCCAGGCCGTCGGCCGCCTGCTCGCTCACGCCGGCCACGGTAGCCAGGCCGCCAGCCGGAAGTCACCCGATTCGGTACGCCCGTGCTCCAGCCAGCCGCCGAGCAGCGCGGTCCGTTCGCCGAGCCCGACCAGCCCGGTGCCGGTACCCGGGATCCGGGGGCCTTCCGGCTGGCCCACCGGCCACCGGTTGCGTACCTCGACGCTGAGCCCCAGCCCCGGCCGACCCCGCGCGGTCACCAGCACGCTGGTCCCCGGGGAGTGTTTGCGGGCGTTGGTCAGCCCCTCCTGCACGATCCGGTACGCCCCCCGCCCGACCCCGGCCGGCGCGGTCTCCGTGGAGATCAGCTCGGTACGCAGGTCCACCCGCATGCCCGCCTCCCGGGACTCCGCCACCAGCGCAGGCAGGTCGTCCAGGGTGGGCTGCGGCCGCTCCGGTGCCCGGGACGGCGGTTCCGGCGCCCCGGTCGCCGGCACGGGCACCGCCGGGTACGGCGGGTCCGGCGGGTACGCCTTCGGCCCCGAACCCCAGCCGCCGGAGACCGGTGCCGGCTCGACCGCCCGCGCTACCGCCTGCTCCGGCTCCGCCCCGGCCACCGGCTCCGCCCCACCCTCCGGCGGGTCCTCCCGGAGCACGGTAATCACCTCGCGCAGGTCCTGCAACGCCTGGTGCGCGCTGCTCCGGATCACGCCGGCCGCCCGGACGATCTCCTCGGGCGGCGCGTCGGGCCGGAACTCCAGCGCTCCGGCGTGCAGGCTGAGCAACGAGATCCGGTGCGCGAGGACGTCGTGCATCTCGCCGGCGATCCGGGTCCGTTCCAGCCGCCGGGCCGCCTCGACCCGGAGCCGCTGTTCGGCCTCGGCCCGGTACGCCCGGTCCCGCCAGGAGAGCACGAGCTGCCGGCGGGCCCGGATGAACATCCCCCAGGCCAGTACCGCGGCGGTGAGCACGGCGCTGAGCACCATCCCGACCCATGGCCCGTCGGTCGGGTCGGGATTGCGGTACTCGTAGAGCACCGCCGTCCCGAGGTGTGCCACGACCAGCGGGCCGGCCACCGAGAGCGGCCGGTGCACCACCAGGGTCAGCATGATGATCAGGATGGCGACCCCGGACGGGGTGGAGAAGAGCGCCACCGGCAGGGCGGCGGCGGCCAGTGCGACCGGCCAGCGGCGGCGTACCCAGAGCGCGAGGCAGAGCCCGGTGGTCAGCACCGCGTCGATCATGATCGCCAACTCCGAGTCGGCCCGGTCCGCCACCAGGGTCGGCTGCGGGCGCAGTACGTCCCAGAAGGCGACGAACGCGTAGCCACCGGCGATCAGGAAACAGATCGTGTCGACTATCCAGTCCCGGGTCGACCGGCGCGGGCGGCGCCGGCCGGCGGCCGGGTCGGCGGTCAGGGCGGCCGGCAGCAGCCAGGGATGCTCGGGGCGGGCCGGCACACCAGTCATCCGCCAACTGTACGAACGGGGTGCCGGTACCGGACAGCAACCAAAGTCGACGTCCGGATGTAGCCGAAGGTCGCCGGGAATGAACTCCGGGCCGCAGCGCCCGACCGGCCGGACCCGGCAGGCTCGACCGCATGATCAGTGTCGAACACCTGACGAAACGGTACGGCCGGCACACCGTGGTCGACGATGTCTCGTTCCGCTGCGAACCGGGCACCGTCACCGGTTTCCTCGGCCCGAACGGGGCCGGCAAGTCCACCACCATGCGGATGATCTGCGGTTTCACCCCGCCGACCGCCGGCGCTGCCACCGTCGACTCGGTCGACTACCGCCGGCTGCCGAACCCGGGTCGCCGGGTCGGGCTGCTGCTCGACGCCTCCGCCCAGCACCCGGGCCGGACCGGGCGGGAGACGCTGATGCTCGCGGCCCGCACCATCGGGGTCTCCCGGCGCCGGGTCGACGAGTGCCTCGACCAGGTCGGGTTGAACGCGGTCGCGGCCCGGCGGCGGGTCCGGGCGTACTCGCTGGGAATGCGCCAGCGGCTCGGCCTGGCGCAGGCGCTGCTCGGCGACCCCCGGGTGCTGATCCTGGACGAGCCGGCGAACGGCCTCGACCCGGAGGGGATCTACTGGATGCGCGGCCTGCTGCGTGACTTCGCCGACCGGGGCGGCAGCGTGCTGCTCTCCTCGCACCTGCTCCGCGAGGTGGATGCGGTGGCCGACCGGCTGGTGGTGATCGGCGCCGGCCGGGTGGTGGCGCAGGGCAGCAAGGACGAGTTGCTGGCCGGCGCGGGCGCGCTGGTCCGGGCCCGGGACCCGGGGGCGCTGCGCGGCGCCCTGGACCGGGCCGGGCTGCCGGTGCGGTCCAGCACCGACGGTGGGCTGCTGGTCGGGGCCGAACCCGGCGCCGTCGGGCAGGCCGCCGCCGACTCCGGCGTGGCGCTGCTGGAACTCCGGCCGGCGGAGAGCGCCGGCCTGGAGCAGATCTTCCTGACCCTGACCGCTGGCGATTCCGTCCGGGAGGCCGTGAAATGACCACCGACGCCACCTCGCGCACCGCGATTGCGCCGGGTACCGGTGCTGACCGGGACTCCGGCACACACCAGCCGGACGGGTACGACCGACCAACGCTGCTCCGGTTGACCCTGGTCGAGCTGCGCAAACTCGCCGACACCCGAGCCGGCTACTGGCTGTTGATCACCATCGGCCTGATCTCGGCGATCATCGTGGCCGTGATGCTGTTCACCGCACCCGACAGCGACCAACGGTTCGAGTACTTCTTCGCACTGTCCCAGATTCCGGTTGGCATCCTGTTGCCGATCCTCGGCATCCTGTTGGTGACCAGCGAGTTCTCCCAGCGCACCACGCTGACCACCTTCGCGCTGGTGCCGCAGCGACACCGGGTGGTCGTCGCCAAGCTCGGCGCCGGGGTGGTCGCGGCGCTGATCTCCGTGGTGGCCAGCATGGCGACGGCGGCCCTCGGCACGGTGATCGCCGGGCTGGCCGGCGACGGCGGGGCGTGGTCCACCGGCGCCTGGACGTTCCTCGGCGCGGGGGTCTTCCAGATGGTCAACGTCACCCTGGGCGTCGCGTTCGGCCTGCTGTTCCAGAGCACCCCGCTGGCCATCGTGCTCTCCCTGGTGCTGCCGATCGCCTGGTCGACCCTCGGCGAGATGATCGAGCGGCTGCGCTCCGCCGCCGAGTGGCTGGACACCGGGCTCACCACGGCCGGGCTGGTCGAGCCGCCGAATGCCGGGGACCTCGACGGTGGCCAGTGGGCCCGGCTCGGCGTCTCGGTCGCGGTCTGGGTGCTGGTGCCGCTGGTCGCCGGGCTGATCCGGACGGTACGCCGGGAGGTGTCCTGAGGTGGGCCGTGACGCGATCCCGCCGGAGTGGACCCGGGCGTCCGGGGAGCCGACCGTGGTGGCCGAGCCGGCCAGCCTGGTCGCCCTGGTCTGGATCTCGTTTCCGCTGCTCGGCGCCGCCCTGCTCTGGCTGGTGCAGGCCTCGGCGGGCTGGGTGGTCTCGCTGCGCTGGGCACCCTGGCGCGGCCTGTTCAAACTGGTCGACGCCGTCGACGAGCCGTGGGCCACCGGCGGCGCCCTGCTGCTCGGCGCCCTGGGTGGGCTGCTGATCGCCGCCATCGCCGCCGACGAACGGTTGAGCGTCACCGTCGCCCGGGACGGGGTGACCCTGGAGCGGGGCGACGCCACCCGACGGGTCGACCGGGCCGAGATCACCGGGGTGTTCCGGGACGGCAAGCGGCTCGTCCTGCTCGGGCCCGTCGCCGAGGAGTTGGCCCGGGAGCCGTCGGACCTCCCCGCCGACCGGCTCCGGGCCGTCTTCGAGGCGTACGGCTACCGCTGGTACGCCGACGGCGACCCGTACCGGGCGGACTTCCGGCGCTGGGCCGACGGCGACCCGGAGCTGCCTGTCGGGGCGAACGCGCTGCTCAAGGCCAGACAGCGGGCACTGGACAAGGGCGACAAGGCGGATGTGGCCGAGTTGCGGACCGAGCTGCCCCGGCTCGGCGTGGTGGTCCGGGACGAGGGCAAACGGCAGTACTGGCGCCCGACCAGGCCCGCCGACAGCGGGCGGTCGTTGCCGCCCTTTCCCGGCCGGCAGTAAGGTTCCGCGAATGAGCCTCCAGCGCAGCGTCGACCCTGATCAGGTCGGCTTCGACCCGGCGAGGCTGGCCCGCGTCGATCACCACTTCGCCCGGTACGTCGACGCGGGGCAGTTGGCCGGCTGGCAGATCGTGGTGACCCGGCGGGGCGAGATCGCGCACTCCTCCAGCTACGGGATGCGGGACCGGGAGGCGGGGCTGCCGGTCGAGCCGGACACCCTCTGGCGGATCTACTCGATGACCAAGCCGATCACCTCGGTCGCCGCGATGATGCTCTGGGAGGAGGGCCGGCTCCAGCTCACCGACGAGATCAGCCGCTGGTTGCCGGAGTTCGGCGACGCCCGGGTCTACGACCGGGGGTCGGCGCTCAAGCCGTACACCGTGCCGGCGGTCGAGCCGATCCGGGTCTGGCACCTGCTCACCCACACCGCCGGACTCACCTACGGCTTCCTGCAGACCTCGGTGGTCGACGGGCTCTACCGGGCCGCCGGGTTCGACCTCTATCCGCCGCCGGACGTCGACCTGGCCACCGCGACCGCGGGCCTGGCCCGGCTGCCGCTGCTCTTCCAGCCCGGCACCGCCTGGGGCTACTCGGTCGCCACCGACGTGCTCGGCCGGCTGGTCGAGGTGGTCTCCGGCCAGCCGTTGGACGCCTTCTTCGCCGACCGCATCCTCGGCCCGCTCGGCATGACCGACACCGGCTGGTGGGTCGAGGGCGCCGACGCGGACCGGCTGGCCGCCTGCTACGCCGCGCACCCCGGCACCGGCCAGGCGCTCCGGTACGACCAGGTCGGCGCGCTGGCGCTCCAGAAGCCGCCGCTGCTCTCCGGCGGCGGTGGGCTGCTCTCCACGGCGGCCGACTACCACCGGTTCACCCAGTTCCTGTTGCGCGGCGGGGAACTGGAAGGGGTACGCCTGCTCGGTCCGCGTACGGTCCGGTTCATGACCCGTAACCACCTGCCGGAGGGGCGGGACCTGGGGCGCCTCTCCACCGGCGGGTTCGCCGAGACCACCTTCGACGGGATCGGCTTCGGGCTCGGCTTCGCGGTGGTACTCGACCCGGTGCCGAGCCGTGCCCCGAGCAACACGGGCGAGTTCTACTGGGGCGGGATGGCGAGTACGGCGTTCTGGGTCGACCCGGTCGACGAGGTCACCGCGTTGCTCTTCACCCAGCTCGTCCCCTCCAGCACCTTCCCGCTCCGTGCGGAGCTGCGCCAGCTCGTCTACGCGGCGCTGGTCGACTGAACCTTTTCACCTGAACCGCGCGGCGCTCACCCACCGCGTCCGACCTTGCGCTCCGACGGACCGCAAGGGGAGGTGGAAAAAGGTTCACTGATCACCCGGCCATCCGGTCCGGGTGCGGCATCCGCGGCGGTCGCCGCGGCGAACCGTCCCGGGGGCCGCCGCCGGGCCGGCGGGGCTGGCGCGGCAGAGGTAGCGTGTTGATCGCACCGGGGGAGGTTCGCCATGGCGATGAGGGCGAAGCGGGTGAGTCTGCTCGACATCGGGCTCGACTCGTCGTTCGACGCGGCGATGACGTTCGTCCAGTCCACGTTGCAGAACATCAACGCCGAGCATCAGCAACCGATAGTCGACATCGACTTCGTCCGCTCCCGTGACCCGGACACGGTGCTGACCGCCTTCACCGCCTCCTGCGACGTACTGCACGTGATGGCGCACGGCGACCACAGCAGCACCCCCACCTTCGCCAGCAGCGACGGCCGGACGAAGATCTCGCTGGAGGCGCTCGGCGAGGAGGCGGCCGCCCGGGGGCGGGGCATCTCGGCGCACGCGATCCTGGCCGACGGCTGCCGCACCGGCACCGGCGCCTGGCAGAAGGCGGTCCGGGACTGCCTCCAGGACGAGGTGACCTACATCGGCACCTCGGCGCAGATCGGCTGGCACGAGAGCGGTGTCTTCTGCTCGGCGTTCTACGGGGCGCTGTTCCGCAACCGGGGCCGGGGCATGACCCCGGCCGAGCAGGCCCAGGACGCGGCCGAGCGGGCGATCGAGGCGTACACGCTGCTCACCGACCGGCACTGCCCGTTCCGGGTGCTCACCCTCAGCCCCAGCCGCTGGGCGCGGATGGCACTGGCCTGACCCGGGCGGGCGCCGGCCAGGTTTCTGCTGGTCAGGCCGCCGATCTGGGGGTGGTCGCCCGGGAGAACCGGCTCGACCCGCCAGTCCGGCGCACGGCCGGAGCGGGCGGCCGGGAGGTGCTCGGCGGGGTGACCGCCTGCTGCCAGTGGTCCAGCATGGGCAGCAGGTCCCAGCCCACCTCGCGGCGCCGGGACGCGGCGGTGGCGCAGCGGGCCCGCCAGCTCCACTCGTTCAGTGGTACGGACGGCCCGGTCAACTCGGCGCGCAGGTCGAGCAGGACGTCGACGGAGTGCCGGAACGCGGTGCGACCCCGCACGCCGTCCGGCTGGTCCAGCAGCCAGCCCAGGCCCCGGCCCGCGCAGGTGGCGCAGTCACAGTGCCACATCCCGTTGTCCGGGTGGCGGCGCATGGTGGCCTCGATCTCCGGCAGCGGCGCGTACGACAGGCACTGCCGGACGACCGCCGACGGTCGGGGCACCCCGGCCGGTGGGCGGGACCCGGCCGGGCGGCGTGGGTCGAGCCGGCGCAGCGCGGGTTCGGTGCCGATCGCCACCGCGGTCGCTCCGGAGCAGAGCACGCCGAGCGCCGGCAGGTCGGCCCGGAGCACCAGCACCGGTACGCCACAGCCGAGCAGTTGGAGCAGCCCGCGCACCGTACTGGCCGGGCTGAACGGGTTCGCCGACTCCTCGACGACCACCGCCACCGGTACCCCGACCGCCGCCACGTAGCGGACCAGGGTCTGCCGGGCGATCCGGTCGGCGAGCCAGCACGGGTGCATCGGCAGCAGCGCGATGGCGTCACCGAGTCGGGCGGCCCGTTCGAGGATTCCGGCCAGGCCGGCGGTGTCGTCCCGGTCCAGGTAACCCGAGTCCGTCAGTACCGGAAGCCCGAGGTCCCGCTGGCAGTCGATCCATCGCGGGTCGAACGGGGCGGCGGCGGGCAGCCGGGCGTCACCGGCGTACCGGGCCGCGTCCAGCAGTACGGGACGGCGGTAGTGGTCGACCTCCCGCAGGTGCCGGGCCCGGCTCAGGCAACCGCGCAGGTTGCCCCGGTCGGCGGTGACCACCAGGCCGCCGCCGCTCCGGTCGGCCACCTCGGCCGCCTGGGTGACGTGGCTGGTCCGGCAGTGCAGCAGCAGACTGCGGTCGAGACTCCCGATCCGCCGTCCCATTCCATCCGATCGCCCGTCAAGGTTCCGCGCCACGAACCCTCACCCCGCTGATCGTCGTCAAGACATTGATCACCATGAGTGCTTATATGGTAACTCGACGCAACCAGACGAGGTAACCGGGGTGCAATTCCTTTGGCAGATCGCGGAAAGTGCCTTGGCGGCCGCGACCGGTTCCGGTAACGGAACCCGGCGCCGTCCGGATGGACACGCAACCCCCGCGCCGAGGGTGACCCTCACCCTCGGCGTGGCCCGCTTCTCGAATCTGAATGATGTCGAGCCGCGAGACGGTCCCGCGCGACCCGCCCGGACGGCGGTCGGTTCAGAGCACCATCTCTCGCCAGCCCGGACGCCCACCTAGCCAGGCGTCCGCGAGGATGCGCGCGGACGCCTCACCTGGGCACTGTTGCACCTTCGAGCGCCCTTGGGCGCCCCCAACCTGGGCCTCGACTTCCCATCGTTGCCCATCCGTACGAATGTAGACGTCGCGCCGTGAGCGCGGACCCCGATCGCCGTTCCACCAGTGCCGCTCGACTCTCACCCGGTCACGGTATAGCACGGACGGACCTGCTGGATATCCTCATCAACCAAACCTTGACCTCCTGGTTATCGTCCGGCCCTCGTCGACGTCCCGAGAAGCCGGACCGATCAGGTGGCGAAAGCGTCGGATCGGGTGCCGGCACCGACCGGAACGGAGACGCGCGATTCGCCCGAGGCGGCGCCGGATGCCCCGACGACGAGGCGCGGGCCAGGCGGGGTCGACGACCGGCGTCCTCGGTGGATGACCGCAGGTGCCGGAGGGGTCGGCACCGGGGCGGGCTGGGCCGGCCGTCAGCTACGGGGGAAGGTGACGGCCGGGCTGCGGGCACCCGCCCCGGGCCTGTTCGGAGGTCGGTCACCGGCGGGACGTCGCCGGTGACCCGTCCTCCCTCAGTCCGCCGCCACAACGGCGGAGGGCGGCCCGCCATCGTCGGGTCGCGCGGCGGACCGACCAGCGAAGCATGTCGTCGTCTCGGATCCCGATGGCGGACAACCGGTCCGCCAGCCCAAAACCGCCGACGCGTCCGGCCCGGAATCGCCTACGGGCATTTCCCGGATCCGGTCCCGTACCCGGGCCGCCCGATCGGCCCCCACGGTAGCGGTGCGAACCGGCCGGAACCGGTCACCCGCCGGCGGCGGCCCGGAGGATCTCGGTCCGTCCCACCGGCGCCGGCCAGACCTGCAACAGATAGTCCTCCGCCCGATCGGCACAGGGGTGCCGGCCCCGGGCGTGCACCCGGATCCGGTAGCTGCCCGCGCCGCGGAAGCTGACCCGGGGAAAGTCGGTACCGCCGCCGCGCGCCGACCGGACGTGCGACTGCCCGACCGCCGTCCGGTAGGAGATCTCGACCGCGTCGTCCCAGCCGGTCGTCTGCGCCGCCGGCCGTTCACCGTGCAGTTCGACGGTGAGGTTGACCCAGCCACCACCGCGGCCGGTACGCACCAACATGGCCCCTTCGGTCGCTCCCACCAGGCCGTTGTCCCGGGCGTTCGCCTGCCAGTGCCAGCGTGGTGGCGGATCGGGATCGGTCAGGGAGAAGAAGAACCGGGCGACCCGTACGACCCCGGCGCAGACCCACTTCGCGTCGGTCACCCGGTACTCGAGCAGCGCCCCCGCCCCGAGCGGTATCAAGGCCGCGCACCCGTTCCACGTCGGGCGGTGATGAACCACACTGCGCCTCTCCCCGCACCAGCGCATCAGACAGTTGTTCTCGTAAATGTCTTCCCTTGCACTCTGACACAGCACCTTGATGCCGTCCACTCGCTTCCCGCGGTGACCTGGGAAGCGCACGTGCATTTGTGGTTTGCAGACGCCACGTGCAATCACCCTCTGTTTCGGTCACTGTGCGCAGTGGTGTGATGCCCGGAACGACCGCCCATGCCGCGCAACATCGGTCGTATCGCCCTGTTCCCTCGCGGACGGGTCAACAGTAAGTTAGCTGCACAGACAAATACCTGTCTCGCGAGATGCAACTTGCACCACGGCATGCCACTCTCCCGGAGGAGCAACTCGCGCGTCAGACCGGCCGCCGCCCACATTCGCCATCCAGCGGGGATGGCACTACGGGCAGTGACGTTCACACCAAGAATGGAGGCGCTGTCAGTGGCGAACCACCAGCTGATCCGGCCGCTGAGCTCCCGCGCGGGCAAGGAACCCATCCGTCATGCTGCTCCGGCCTGCCCCCAGGTTGACCTCGCGTCCGACGCGCGCGCCGCGCGCCAGGTCGAGGAGCGGTGATGACCGTGACGCAGTTCCAGGACGCCCGGGGCGACCTGTTCGACAACCCGCTGCCCCGGCGTTCTCCGGGCGCCCAACTGGACAGTGGCGGCGAGGAGGCCCTGCCCGAGAGCGCCTTCCAGCCGGTCGCCGGCCAACCCCGACCGGGCCAGTCGGCCCTACACGCCGAGTTGGGTGCGCTCCGGGACCGGGTGCCCGGGGTACGCGGCGCGGTGCTCGCGGGCGTCGACGGGCAACTACTCGGGCACGACCTCACCGCCGGCCCCGAGCCGCTCGACCTCGCCGCGCTGGCGGCGACCACGTTCGGGCTCGGTCGGCAGTGCGGGCTGACCCTCCAACAGGGTCCGCTGCGCGAACTGACGGTCCACAGCCACCAGGGCTACTTCACGGTGTACGGCGTGAGCGACCAGATACTGCTCGCCGTGCTCGGCGACGACCGGTTGAACGTGTCGTGGCTGCACCTGGAGGCGGGACCGGTCGCCGAGCGGATCGCTGACCTGCTGCACGTCGGCGGCACCACGTAGCAGCATGGGCTGGGGCCGGCGTCGGGTTCGCCCGACGCCGGCCACCCGCCACCCGCCACCGTCCCGGGCAAGGGCGGCCCGGGGCGGGTGCGGTCACCCGATCATCAGATACCGGGTCACCACCCCGGCCGCCGCGGTCACCGCCTGGCGCAGCGTCGCGGCGGCGTCCACTATGCCGGCGTCCAGTGCGGTGACGTACGTTCCGGAGACCACGTCGAAGGTGACTCCCGGACCACGGCGGCGCAGGTCCGCCGGTCCGGCCACCGGGTTCCGCCCGGCGTTGCGCATCAACTCCTCGTAGGGCGCGACCAGCGCGTCGACCACCACCGTGTAGCCGAGCGCCTCGTCAGGACCGCGCGGCAGCCGGGCACCGATCCGCCCGGCGACGGTGAGCAGGGCCGCCCCGCCACCGGGCACGAGTCCCCACTCCACGGCCGCTCGCGCGTTGCGCACCGCGTCGTCGATCTGCCGCTTCCGCTTCTTGAGCTGGCCCTCGGCCGACTCGCCCACCCGGATCACCGCCACCCCGCCGCCGAGCCGGGCCAGCCGCTCCCGGAGCAGGTCCCGGTCGTGCCCGGCCACCTGCCGCGCCAGTTCGGCCCGCAGCTCCTGCATCCGACGGCGGGCCAGGTCCGGATCGCCGGCCCCGTCCACCACCGTGGTGTCCCGGCGGGTGGTGATCACCTTGCGGGCGCCGCCCAGCACCTGCGCGGTGGCGGCGGCGAGCCCGCCCTCGGCCTCGGCCACCACCCGCGCCCCGGTGAGCAGCGCCAGGTCCGCCATCATGGTGCAGCGCTCCTCGTCCGGCCAGGGCAGCCGTACCGCGACCGAGTTGAGGGTGTGCCGCATCTTGCCGACGATCAGCGCGGTCAGGGCGGCGTCCCGGACGTCCCGGGCGAAGACCGCCAGCGGCCGACCCGAGCGGCCGACCTCGTCCAGCAGCGGCTGCAACTCCGGTACGGCGGAGAGCCGCTGGTCGACGACGAGGATCGACGGATGGTCCAGTACCGCCTCGGCCTCCTCCGGGTCGGTCACGAAGTACGGCGAGACGTGCCCGGCCGGCACCCGGATGCCCCGGGTGAGTTCGAGTTCGAGCCCGAAGAGGTTGCTCTCCTCGACGATCACCACGCCGTCCCGGCCGACCCGCTCCATCGCGGTGGCCAGCAGGTCCCCGATCACCTCGTCGCCGGAGGCGATCGTGGAGACCTTCTTGAGCTGCTCCGTCGTCTGCACCGGCACGGCCAGGTCGCCGAGTTCGGCGAGGACCGCCAGGGCGGCGGACTCGATCCCCCGGCACAGTGCCACCGGGTTCGCGCCGGTCCGCAGCGCCGCCGAGGCACCGTCCAGCATGGCCTGGGCGAGTACCACGGTGGTGGTGGCACCGTCGCCGACCCGGTGCCGTACCCCCTCCACCAGTTCCCGGACGTAGTTGGCGCCGATCGAGTCCCGGGTGTCGTAGGCGGTGAAGAGCCGGACCACGCCCGCCGCGTCGGCCAGCTCGTGGTACGCCCCGGAGGCGTCCTCCACCAGTACCCGCCGGCCGAGTGGGCCGAAGGTCCGGCGTACCAGGTCGGCACCGGCCCGGAAGCCTCGGGCGACGATCGCCTGGTGCCGGTTGTAGTTGCTGGGCCGGGGCGGCACCGCGGCGGTCGCCTTGGCCACCCCGTCCGGCCGGTTGTCGCCGGCAGCGGCCGGGCTGGTCGTCGGCGGCACGGTGGCCAGATAGATGTGCGGCTCGGCGTTGTAGGCGCTCCACTTCGGCTTCTGGTCCGGTCGGCGGCGGACCACGCCGTCGTGGACGTACCGGAACAGCTCGTCGACGCCGACCCGCCCGTCACCGTCCAGGTCGGCACCGCCGGTGGCCAGCCCTTCCAGCAGGACATCGGTGAAGATCGAGCCACGGGGCGCGGACTCGACCAGGCTGTCGGACTCGAAGGCGTACTCGTAGCTGTCGCAGGCGCTGATCACCACGTACCCCCGACCGGCCTGGCCCTCCAGCGCACCCTGGGGCGCCGCCTTGAAGCCTTCGGCGAACGCGCCGGCGAAGCAGCAGTCCAGGACCAGGACCTTGGCGGCGGCCCGGCACGCCTCCAACTGCTCGTTGACGAAGGAGCGGGAGATGGCGGTGCTGGCCGGCCGGGTGCGCACGGTGTTGGCGGCGGCGAAGTAGAGCCGGTGGAACGGGTCGACGATGCCGTGGCAGGAGAAGTACAGCAGCACCAGGTCGTCGTTGACCCGGTCGCTGAGCAGGTCCTCGATCTCTCGCCGTACCTCCTGGTCGGAGGCGTCCTGGAGGGTGCGGACGGTGAAGTTGCCCACCGAGGGGTCCTCCAGCACCGCCGCCAGCCGTTCCACGTCCTGCTCGGGCGCCCGGAGCTGGTCCAGCGACGGATCGTCGTACTCGCCGACCGCGACGAGCAGCGCGTACCGGCCGGCTGGCGGGTTAATCCGCACCGCGGCCGGTGCCGTTCCGGGTCGGCGGCACACCGAGCCACTCGATCACCATCTGCTCGGTGTCCTCGCCGGGCGCGCTGATCGTCAGGGTACGGCGGCCGTCCCGCAGGGTGATCCGCCGGGCGGCGCCGCGTTCGAGGAAGGCGACCGCGACCTGGGCCAGCGCCGCGACGGTGGTGGCCGAGAAGAGGCCGGTGACCACGAGTTCGGCCAGCGATCCGGCGGCGCCGCCCTTGCGGGCGGACGGGCCGGTGCCGCCGAACCCGGCGAGGTCGGGCGAGACCGCCGGTTCGTCGACACCGGTCCGGACGACGTGCAGGATCGTCCGGGTGTGCAGCTCCCGGGCCAGCGCGGATGCGGATTCCGCGTCGCCGCGCGCACTGCCGGGGACCGGCCCGGAAACCACCAGGGTGAGCACACCAGCATTCATAGAGTAATGGTGTCGTGACAATAAGTAACTGCCTGTCGGGTTGCCGACACTATCCCGTCAGCCTGCCGACACCATCGACGCAAGGAAGGGCCCCCGCATATCGCTTTCTGTTGTAGCGGGGGCCCGTCCCAACCCGTCAATCGCAGGTGTTGCCGTTCAGGGTGAAGGCGGTCGGCGCCGGGTTCGGGCCGGTGTTCGAGGCGAGGAAGCCGAACTGGATGGTACCGCCGGCCGGGATGTCCCCGTTCCAGTTGGCGTTCCGGGCGGTCACCACCGCGCCGGACTGGCTGCCGACGGCGTTCCAGAACGAGCCGGCGCGCTGCGCGGCGGGGAAGGTCCAGCCCACCGTCCAGCCGCTGACCGGCTCGGTGCCGGTGTTGGTGACCGTCACGGTGGCGTTGAAGCCGGTCCCCCACTGCTGGTCGACCCGGTAGCTGATCCGGCAGCCGACCGGCGGGGCGATGGTGCCAAACTCGATCTTGTGTAGCTGGCCCGGCAGGTCGTTCACCAGGTACAGCTCCCCGTTGGCATCCTGGCCGAGGCTGGTCGGCTGGATGGTCAGCTCGGTCAGCGCCCGGGTGGCGTACGCCCCACCGACGGTGGCCGGGGGCCGGACCACGAACGCCGTGCCGGAGCAGTAGTCGGTGGCCAGGTAGGTGCCGGTGGCGATCTCGGCGAACTCCTCGCCCCGGTAGACGTACCCGCCGATCACGGCGCAGCCGTCGGTGGAGGTGCGGTACGAGTAGATCGGCTCGACGTACTCGGCGCCGTCCTGGCAGCGGTCGGGGTTGAAGACCTGCGGTCCCTCCCGACAGGACCAGCCGAGGTTGGCGCCGGCCTGGTCCGCCCGCAGGTGGTCGATCTCCTCGAAGGTGCCCTGCCCGACGTCGGCGATCCAGAGCGAGCCGTCCCCGCCCAGGTCGTGCGAGAACTTCCACGGGTTGCGCAGCCCGTACGCCCAGATCTCCGGCCGGGCGTTCGCGGTGCCCACGAACGGGTTGTCCGCCGGTACGCAGTACGGCCGCCCGTCGCAGGAGCGGCTCACGTCCAGCCGGAGGATCTTGCCGAGCAGGGTGTTCAGGTTCTGCCCCGAGTCGAGTACGTCGTCCGAGCCGCCGCCGTCGCCGATGCTCCAGTAGAGGTAGCCGTCCGGCCCGAAGGCGACGTGCCCGCCGTTGTGGTTGGAGAACTCGGCGTGTGCCTGGGTCAGCACCACCTGCTCCCCGTCCGGCGGGATCGGCGTCTGACCGGCGGTGTCGAGGGTGAACCGGGAGAGCGTGACGGTGCCCTCCGGCAGTGCGGTGTAGGTGACGTACAGGGTCCGGGTCTGGGTGAAGTTCGACGTGGTGACCAGGCCGAGCAGCCCGCGCTCGTTGCCGGAGGTGTCGACCCGGTCCCTGATGTCGAGCAGCGGGTCGGTCGCCAGCCCGGTGTCCGGGTGGTAGACCCGGATCGTCCCCTGCTTCTCGGCGATCAGCAGCCGGCCGCTGCCGTCGTCGGGGGCGAAGATGGCGGTCGGCCTCTGCAGTCCGAAGGCGACCTGGGTGGTGGTCACGGTGAGCTGGTCCAGGGGTGGCACTGCGGCCGCCGCCGCCCAACCGGGGGCGGGCTGGCCGGCAGCCGGCGGCGTACCGAACGCGACGAGCGGGGCGATCAGGGCGGCCACCCCGACCAGGCAGAGGCGCCGGACGGATTGACTTCGCAACATATTCACTCCCATCGGTTAACAGGAAGGTAATGCTGCGGACGACCCCTAGATCACCTTGTCCCGAACTATGGGAACGCTCCCACGCACCGCTACCGGGCATTCGTACGCATGCCGCGCAACTGCTCGAGGTGCGCCGGCAGGTGGATCCGGCCGTGGATGTCGAGCATCCGGCCCCACGGCAGAGACTCCTCGATGTGCAGCTCGAAGCCCTCCCGCAGGTGCGAGTCGACCGGCGTCTCCGCCTCCGGCCCCAACCGGTCGACCAGGTCGCAGAGCCGCTCACTGGTGGCCCGCAGCCGCGCGACCAGCTCGGGCAGGCCGCCGTCGCGCGGCAGCATCGCGTCCACCCGCGGCCGCAGCGTCGACTGCCCGTCGTAGTACGCCCACGGTGAGCCGGCCAGCACCGCCTCGGTCGCCTCGGCCAGCAGCTCGTCGTTGGCGGCGAGATGCACCAGCACCTCCTCGACGGTCAACTCCCCCGGCGGCGGTGGCCCGAACGAACCTCCGTCGACCTCGGCGAGCAGGTCCGCGTACGCCCGGCGCAGCTCGACCGTCTCCATTCGACCGAGTTTAGGTGGCCGACCACCTGGCGGCGGCCACTATCACGGACTGCGACACGTCGACGGGCCCACCACCGAGACGCGAGACCACCGGCGCCCCGGCGGAGGGACGGAGGCAGCCGCCGCCCTCAGTGGGTGGACAGGAGAAGCTGCCGTGCGATGCCGCACATCCACACCACCGCGAGCGGGATGATGACGGCATTGCGAAACGCGAACACCACCAGGTCGTAACGGGTCGCGCGGGCGCCGTCCACCAGCAGGCCGAGCCCGGAGGCGGCCAGGTTGAGCAGCGCGAAGGCCAGGATGAACACGGCTATCCGGGTGAGCAGGGCCGGCCAGTGGTCGACGGCGCCGTCGAGAAGCCGCCGGCCGACGCCGCCGTCGCGCAGCCATGGCTCCTCGGCGACGAGCAGGCCGATCACCACCGCCAGCAGGAGCAGTCGGAAGACGAGCGTGACGATGTCGGCGAGCGCCGCCAGCGCGGCCGGTCGGGAGGCGGCCCACAGGACCGCGGTGGTCCGCTCGGCGACCGGTACCGCGGCCAACGCCGCGACGACAAGTGCGTGCCGCGCGACGAAGGCGGCCGTCCAGAGCGGGACGTCGACCGCCGCGCGGACGAGGTTGGTCATGATGTTGGTCACCCAGATTCATGATCGAGACAACAAAGCGTTAGGACATTTATTTAGCTAAAGTTTTTAGATAAATTCTGTCGCTGAGGCACGGCGCGCCCTCCGTGGCCAGCCGGATGACCGAGAATCGTGGGAGACTCACGCAACGAAGGGACGCAGCGGTGACGGAGAGTAAGGCCCACCCGACGGCGGAGAGCAGCCGGACCGACGGATCCTCTGCGCTGCGGCAGGAGCTGGGCCGCCAGTTGGGCAGCCGGTTCAGCAGCGCCGTCGTGCTCTTCCACTCGGCCATCGCCGAACGCCTCGGCCTGAACGTCACCGATTTCAAGTGCGCCGAGATCCTGATGCGCATCGGACCGACGCACCCGGGCCGGCTGGCCGAGATCACCGGCATGTCGTCGGCGGCCACCGCCCAGGTGGTCGCCAGGCTGGAACGCGCCGGTCTGGTCAGGAGGGAACCCGACAGCACCGATCGACGACGCACCGTCATCCTCCCGCTGGAGGACAACGCGGTCCAGCGGGAGCTTGTCCGGACGTTCACCGGCTTCGCTCAGCGCATCGGGACGGTGATCGACCGGTACGGCGACCGGGAGCTGGAAGCCATCGGGGACTTCGTCGCCCGGGTGACCGAGGTGCTCGAGGACGAGGCGGTGAGCCTGCGGCGGGCTGGTCAACCCTGACCAGCGCCGATTGCGCTGGCCGCGGCGGCGCGGCGGCTGCCGGCGCCGGCCTCGGCGACCGCGCTGATGGCGGCCGCCGTGATCGTTGCCGAGACGGCCCAGAAGGTGAGCGCGACCAGCAGCGGCCGGGGCGGCTGGTGGAACAGGTTGACCGGCCCCTGGAACTCGAAGAAGGCACCGAGGAGCCAGATGATTGCGGCCAGTCGCGGGATCCGGTGGCGCAGGCCGGCGGGCCAGGCCGGCGAGACGGATCGGTACAGGAAGGCGAAGCAGACGGCGAAGACGACGTAGCCGCCGAGGATCGGGGCCGGATTCTCGATCGTGAACGGGAGCGGCTCGATCTCCTTCCAGACGGCGATCAGCTTGGCGCTCTGGGTGTCGGGGTCGTACAGCAGGCCGGTCTCACCTTCGCCGGCGCCGCCGAACTGGGCGAAGGTGAGGAAGAGACCGGTCACGAAGGCCACGCCGCCGACGAGGCCGCTGGCGATGGTCCGGAGAATGCCGGGTCGCTGGTTCATCATGCTCCTCACGCGAAGATGCGGTTCTTCACCGCAGGAAGGGCGTTGATCAGCCGGAGGCTCGTCTTGGAGGCGAAGAAGGCGAACCGGTTCTCGGTCACCGACTGCTCCAGGGCCCGCACCGAGGCCTTCGCCGCCGCGAAGCCGTACTCCCGCATCTGCCGCTCGTAGTCGCCGATCGCGTCGGCCGGGTGAACCCCGCGCCGATCGGCCTCGACCAGCTTGCTACAGAGCAGGCTGGCGTCCCGGAGGGCCGTGTTGGCACCGATGCCCCGGGACGGGGGCATGCTGTGGATCGCGTCGCCGAGCAGGGTCACGGTGCTGGCGGGCCAGGCTTCGACGGGTACCGAGGTGTGGATCCTGAGGAAGTTCACCGTTGTCGGGTCGGTACGTCGGACGAGCTCTGCCACCCGGGAATCCCAGGTCCGGGTGACCGAGAGGGCGAGCCGGTGCAGAGCCTGGCCGTCGAGGCTCTCCAACCGGGAACCGGTCGGGAAGGCGTGCGGCCGCGCGCCGATCGCCCAGACGAGGTAGTCCTCGCGGTCCGGGGGCAGCAGGTGGGCCGGCACCCCGGCACGGGCCGGGTCGTGCTCGTGCGTGGCGAGGAACATGTTGATTCCACCGGGGGCGAGGATCATCGCCGGTCCGGTGCCGAGGTGGTCGGGCAGCAGGGCTCGGGCATCCGGTTCGAGGGCGATCCGGCCGGCGACCGTGACCACGCCGGTGTCGACCCGGTTGGCGTGCGGCAGGAGTTGGGCCCGTACCCGGGACGAGGTGCCCTCGGCGCCGACCAGTACGGAGCCGGTCGCCTGGGTGCCGTCGGCGAAGTGGGCCGTGACGGTCGTGTCGTCCCTGCGCTCGTACCGGGTGAACTCCTTGCCGAACTGCACCACGTCGCCGAGGCCGTCCAACATCACCTGGCGTAGCGTGAAACGGTTGATCGACAGGTGGGTGGCGATCGGGTCCGCCGCGGGGTCCGGTGCGGCCACGTCGACCGCCAGCAGTTCACCGAGTCCCTCGGTCAGGAAGGCGAACGAACGTGGCGGGCGACCGCAGGCGGCACGCAGCAGCGCGTACCGGTCGGAGGGCAGACACGAGTGCAGGGCGCGACTGCCGTCGGGGTCGAGGTGGATGCGGTAGCCCTCCCGGAACGCGTCCGCCGACGGCGCCCGCTCGAAGACGGTCACCTCCACGCCGGCTCTGCGGAGTCCCTGGGCGAGGCACAGGCCGCCGATCCCTCCGCCGGCGACGAGCACCCGAAGCCGCTGTGGCATGGAACCTCCAAGGTCCAGTAGAAGTACGGATTTAGCTAAAAAATTTAGCTAAATTCTTACCTCATTTGGCCGGGGCTGTCCAGTCGTCAGCCGACGAGGGGCGGAATCCGGGTAGTGAGAACGGCGGTGAGGGCCGCGAAACCGGCTGATAACCGGAAAAACCGCACAGACGGCGGCGGCAGTGGTGGTGGTGGTGGTGGCGGCGGCGGTGGGGCTTTGCTGAGCCGTGCTGCACTGCGGCTATGAGCCGTGTGCACTGCGGCTATGAGCCGTGCTGCGCTGTGGCTATGAGCCGTGTGCACTGCGGCTATCGGCCGCGCCGCGCCCGCAGGTAGTCGGAGACCACGTACTCGCCGAGGTCGTCCAGGTCCGGGGTGAAGACCCGGCCGCCGCAGCGCCGCGCCATCGCGTCGACGAACCGGCGCAGCCCGGGATCCTCGCCCAGCATGAACAGGTTCATCGTCGCGCCGTACCGGGTCAGCCTGTCCACCTCGGCGACCGTCAACTGGATCGTCTCCGGCAGCGACGGCCAGTTGAAGACCCCGCCGCCGTACTCCGGATCGAGGTGTGCGGTCGGCTCGCCGTCGGTGACGACCAGCACCACCGGCTCGGAGCTGGAGTGCCGGCGCAGGTGCCGGCCGGCAAGCATCAGCGCGTGTTGCAGGTTGGTGCCCTGCACCATGTCCGGCTCCACCCCGGCCAGCTCCTGCTGGGTCAGCGGCATCGCCTCCCGACCGAAGCCGATGATCTGCAACGCGTCCTGCGGAAACCTCGTGGCGACCAGGTGCGACAGCGCCAGCGCGGTCTGCTTCATCGGGCCCCAGCGTCCCTCGGAGACCATCGAGAAGGAGAGGTCGACGCAGAGCGCCACCGCCGCCGAGGCACGCCGCTCGGTCTCCACCACCTCGAAGTCCTCGACCGCCAGCGCCACCGGCACCCCGGCACCGCCGCGCCGGACCGCCCGGCCGAGCGTACGCACCACGTCGAGTGGCTGCTCGTCGCCGTACTCCCAGGGGCGGGACGCGCCGGTCACCTCACCGGCGGCACCGGCCGAGCGCAGGTCGTGCTGCCCCTGCCGGCCGCCGCGCAACTCGGCGAAGATCCGGCGCAGCGCCGTACCGCCGAGCCGGCGCAGCGCCTTCGGGCTCAGGGTCAGCCCGTCGGCACCCCGGGTCAGCCAGCCCTGCCGGCGCAGCTCCCGCTCCAGTTCGCGCAGCCGGCGTACGTCGTCGGCGGCGTCCCGGCCCAGGTTGCGGCGGACCGACTCCACGTCGATGTCGTCCAGGGTCGCCCCCGGGTGCTCCTGGCCGAGCTGGTCCAGCAGGTCGTCCAGGTCGGCGATCTCGCCGAGCGCCCCGGCCGCCTCGCCGTAGCCGAGCGGCTGGTCTCCCCGCACCCGCTCCCGGCGGTCCCAGGCCAGGTCGGGGCGGAGCGAGCGCAGGTTGGCGTCGAGCGCTGCGAGCTGCCCGGCCAGCTCCGGGCCGAGCGAGGACTCCATCAGCCGGGACAGTTCCTCGCGCTGGGCCGGCGAGAGCGAACGCATCAGCCGTTCCCCGGCGGCGGCCCGCCGAGCCAGCGCGTCGACCAGTTCCTCCACCGTCTCCGGATTCTCCGGGAAGAACTCGCCGTGCCGCCGCATGAACTCGGCGAACGCGTCGGTGGTGTCCTCGCCCCGGTCGTGCCGGGCCAGCAGGTCGTTGAGGTCGCGCAGCATCTCGGAGAGCTGGCGCTGCACGGCCGGGTCCGCGGCACCGCGCATCGCGTCCCGCACTCCGCTGAACCGCTGTTCCAGCACGTCCCGGCGCAGCCCGTCGAGAATCTGCCGATAGGCGGCCCGGGCCTCGTCGCTGGCCCACTCGTAGCCGGCCAGTTCCTCGACCGCCCGGGCGGTCGACGAGGGCAGGTTGTCCAGCACCGCCTCGGCGAACCGGGCGTTGTCGTCGTCCCGGCCGCGCAGCTCGTCGCGCTCGGCGGCGAGCGCCTGGTCGAGCAGGGCCCGGGCCCGGGTCACCGCGCCGTCCAGGTCACCCCGGCGCAGCGCCTCGCGGCGCATCCGCCGGGCCCGGGCGACCAGGTCGTTCAGGCCGCCCCGGCCCCGCGGGCCGCGCCGCAGCAGGTTGCGCAGCGCCTCCCGCAGGCTGCCGCCGGCCAGCACCTCGGCGCCGACCGAGTCGACCGCGGCCCGTACGTCGTAGGGCGGGGCGAGCGGGTCGGGGCCGCCGCGCCAGGAGCCGTACCGGAAGCGGTTTCCGCCGGCCACGCTCAGGCCCAGTCGTCGTCGCCGGCCGAGCGGCCACCGGGCCCACGCTCACCGGGGCCACGCTCACCGGGGGAGCGTCCGCCGTCGGGGCTGCGGCCGCCGTAGCGGGTACGTCCCTCGTCGGTCACGTCCTTGGCGAGCCGCCGGGTCAGGTGCAGACCTTCGAGTACGAACTCGATCCCGGCCGCCGCCTCGGCCGGGGTCGGCGCGTCGCCCAGCCCGAGCCGGTCCAGCGCCTTGGCCAGCCCCGGCACGGTGCCGACCTGCCGGAGCAGCTCGGTCGGGCCGACCAGCTCACCGGTCTCGATGATCGCGCCGTCGGCGACCAGCGCGGTGAAGCCGGAGACGTCCAGCCCGGCCAACCGGGCCCGGAACGTCTCGGCGGTGGCGGTCCGGAGCAGGTGACCGAGGATCTCGATCTCCCGGCCCTCCTCGCCGCTCTCGAACTCGACCTTGCCGCGCAGGGTGCTGGTCACCGAGACCGCGTCACCGACCCGGGCCACCGGCTCGGTGTCGGCCGGGGCGGCTGGCTGCCCGTCCGGACCGCCGGCACCGAGCAGACCGGCCCGGCGCAGCGCGGCGGCCGAGACGGTCTCGGCGGCGGCGACGGCGAACCGGGCCGAGACACCCGAGCGCGGGTCGACGGCCGGAGACTCGCGTACCGCGCGGGCGAACCGGGCCAGCACCTCCAGCACGTGCTCCGGCACGGCCGCGACCAGCGCCGCCTCCTGCCGGATCAACTCCAGCTCCAGTTCGAGGTCGAGCGGGTAGTGGGTACGGATCTCGGCGCCGAACCGGTCCTTGAGCGGGGTGATGATCCGGCCCCGGTTGGTGTAGTCCTCCGGGTTGGCGCTCGCCACCAGCAGCAGGTCCAGCGGCAGCCGGAGCTGGTAGCCGCGTACCTGGATGTCCCGCTCCTCCAGCACGTTGAGCAGCGCCACCTGGATCCGCTCGGCCAGGTCGGGCAGCTCGTTGACCGCGAAGATGCCCCGGTTGGTCCGGGGCACCAGCCCGAAGTGAATCGTCTCCGGGTCGCCGAGGGTGCGCCCCTGGGCCACCCGGATCGGGTCCACGTCGCCGATCAGGTCGCCGACGCTGGTGTCCGGGGTGGCGAGCTTCTCGCCGTACCGCATCGACCGGTGCAGCCAGCCGACCGGCAGCTCGGCACCGGCGTCGGCGACCGCCCGGCGGGACGCCGGGGTCAGCGGGTGCATCGGGTGCTCGTTCAGCTCCGAGCCCCGGATCACCGGGGTCCACTCGTCGAGGAGCTGGCCCAGGGCACGGATCAGCCTGGTCTTGCCCTGGCCGCGCTCGCCGAGCAGCACCATGTCGTGCCCGGCCAGCAGGGCCCGCTCGACCTCGGGGAGCACGGTCTCGTCGTAGCCGACGATGCCGGGGAAGCGGGGCTGCCCGGACCGGAGCCGGGCCAGCAGGTTGTCCCGGAGCTCCTGCTTGACGGTCCGGTACCGGTGCCCGGTGGCACGCAGCTCGCCGAGGGTGCCGGGCAGCTCGGCCGGCGAGGTCGGTGGGACCTGGGAAGTTTCCGTCACGCACCTACGCTAGCTCTCGATCGAGCCGGTCGCGGGGTACGAACGAACAAGTCAAGATCAAACCGGTACCCGCAGCCGCAGGACCGACCCGCACCCGGAGGACCGACCCGCACCCGCAGGACTGGCCCGCACCCGCAGGACCGATTGGTCAGCAGCGGTCGCAGGCGCCCCGGCGGCGCAGGTGGTAGGCGAGGGTGGCGGCACCGAGCGCCACGCCCCAGACCGGCCAGAGCAGCATCGGCAGGACCGTGAGGGTGCTTCCGCCCAGTCCGTCGAGGAGATCCGGCTGCCCGTAGAGGGCCAGGCCGGCGGCGGTGATCGCGACCGCGACTCCGGTGGCGGGGACGACGGCGAGCTTGATCGGCACCCGACGACCGGCCAGCCCGATCATCCAGCGCGGGAACCGCTCGCCCCACCGCTGCACCAGGCCGAGGGTGAGAACCGCGCCGACCAGCCCGAACCCGGCCAGTCCGGCGCCGACCCAGACCAGACCGGTCCGGTGCATCTCGCGCAGGAAGCCATCGGTGATGCCGAGCGGGATGCCGACCACCCAGGCGAGTCGGACGATCGCGTACAGCACCGGGATCACCGCCGCCACCCAGGCCGCCCGGCGTCCCCAGCGGGCCGCCGATCCCGCCGAGGTCCAGCCCTCGCCGCCGGCCCGGCGCCCGCACCACGGGCAGGCCCCGGCGGTACGGAGCTGCCAGGTGAGCACGGCCCGGGCCAGCAGCAGCCCGGTGGCGACCGAGAACACCTTGTAGCCGAGCGCCAGGGTGAAGAGTTCGGAGTAGTCCACCGGCGGCCAGCCGAACGGCAGCCCGCCGATCAGCATCGGCGCGTACCCGAGGTAGGCGAGCACCTGCACGTCCGGGACGAGCAGCAGCAGCCCGGCCACCACCAGCCAGCCGTAGCCGAGCAGGGCGAGTCGGGCTGCGCCGCGCAGGCGTACCGCGTGCGGGCCGGTCATGGCCAGGGCGGCGACCGCCGCGCCGAGCAGCAGCACCGCGAAGACCGGCGCCCCGACCTCGGCCGGTACCCGCCAGAGCAGGCTGTTGGAGCCGTCCCGGTCGGCGGTGCCGAACGGGTAGCCGTGCCCGGTGACGGTCCAGATCAGTGCGAGTGACCCGAAGAGTGCGGTGATGCCGGCGGCCAGATAGCCGATCCGGTGCCGATGCTGGCGCGGTTGCTGCTCAGGCTCCGGCTCGGACCGGGGTTGCGGCCCGGTCCGAGCGGCCGCCCGGCCGGTGGATACGGTGCGGGACATCGTCGTTGCCTCTCCTCGGCTCTCCCGGGCCGGCGACCTGTGCCGCGCCCGCTGCCCATACCATCCGGGCCGGCGGAGCCGCAGACCTCACGTACCGGAGTGACCTGCCTCCCCCAGCAGAGGGAAGGAGTTGACCTCAACCACGATCGAGGTATCACGCTGGTGCTTTGTCTACAGAAAGGCGTTGCCGTGATGAGCACGAGTTGGGCGTACCTCTACGAGCATCCCGGCACCGACCCGGTCACCGACCGGGTGGTGCTGGACCGGGCCGGACAGCGGACCTCGCTGGTGCCCGTCCCGGACGAGTCGCTGGCCGCGACGATCGCGGTGCGGTTGGTCGAGGATGGCGTGGGGTTGATCGAGCTGTGCGGCGGCTTCTCGGTGCCGGCCGTCGCCCGGGTGATCGAGGCGGTGGCTGGTCGGGTACCGGTCGGGCACGTCACCTTCGGCGTGGAGTCGGTGGCCGGCGCCGCCGCCTACAGCGCGCAGTTCGGAGCGGCTTCACCGCACTGAACGGGCCAGTACTGGCGGCAGGTGGCAGGGCTACCGCTCGTCGAACACGTCGTCGAGAACCAGCCTTGCCCGGCCCGGAACCTCTTCCTCGGGAAAGATCTCCCTGCAGAGGCTGAGCACCTGCTCGGCGCTGGCCAGCCCGAGGTGCTCGACCAGGAATCGGATGTCTTCGGCGTCCCGGCGCCTTGCGGCAAGCACTTTCATCGCCAGAAGGTGCTCCGGCGATGCCGCCGCGACACGCAGCCCGGGGTGGTCAAAGACGCGAGGTGCTGTCGCATCGCCGCCGGGTGCAACGTAGGCACTCGCCTGCTCGTTGAGCCACCAGTGCGGGAGGCCCAGTTCGTCGGCGACTGCCCTGGCCTCGTCGAGCACTATGCCGTGCGGCTGGAACACCGCGTCGATGTCGCGGGTAGCCCGACGCGCATCGTAGGCCAAGGCCATGGCTGCGCCGCCGAAGATGTACAGATCTGCGACTACCCCGCGCCGGGCGAGCCGGTCTCCAAGACGGCGGAAGGCATTATCAATCGCGGCGCGGTCCAGCAGCGGATCGGCGGCACTCACGCGACGTTCAACTCCTGGGCGGCAACGTACACACCGCGACGGCGGAACGCCGCTGGTGCATGCACCATCGCATCGACCCGGGCCGCTCGAGTGTTGAAGGGGAACCAGAACCGTCGTAGCGAACGGGTCTCAACCCACTGCGGCGCACCGCGCCCGTCTTTGGCCGACAGATGCTCCGCCAAGGCCGCGAGGAACACGTCCCAGCGTTCGTCACCGGTGGGATCCGGCTCTTTAGTAAGCAGATCAGTACGCGACGGCGCTGGTTCCCAGCGGTACTCCTCCAGAAACTCCGCCACCAGCCGCCATCGTCGCGCCTCGTCGGCGCCAACAAGCAAGGCGCCCAGACGCTCCAGCGTCAGGGCCTCGTACGGCGCAACACGATCGGTCACAACCCTGACGCTAATACAAGGGCGGCGACAACCGTGAGCAGCTCGTCGAGTCCAGCAAGCAGGTCGAGGCCGCTTCTCCCACGGCCGGGTCACCATAAGCGTGTATCCCAACACCGCTACCCTGGCTTCCGCCCACCCTCGATCAGCCAAGTCAGCCGGCCGGTTCCTCCGTCGGTCCCGGTTTGCTGGCCTCGAAGAGGGCGACGCAGCCGCGTACGGTGAGCTGGATGTCGGTGAACCGCTGGTCGAGTTGCCAGCGGAGCCCGGCCAGGTCGTCATCGGTGTTGTGGAAGATCCCCCGAGCGTTGTAGACCTTCATCAGCCGCCGCGCCGGGACGCTAACCGGCACTCCGGAGGAGAGGATGGTGCTGCCGAAGATCCGCCCGCCGGGTCGGAGGGCCGCCACCGCGTTGTCGAAAACGACGCCCTTCTCCGCCCAGGAGCCGGGCAGGCAGTGCAGCAGGAAGTTGGCGCCGACCGAGTCGTAGTGACCGGTCCGGAGCCTGCCGTCGTCGAAGGGAAGTGGCTGGAGCACGTCCGCCCGCACCACGGTCGGGTGATAGCGGGCCACCCGGGCGGCGCTGACCCGCAGCACGGTCGGGTTCAGGTCGACCAGGGTCAGTTCCGGTGTCGCGGTCGGGAAGCCGCACCGGTCCAGGAAGTATGCCGTGCCGGGGCCGAACTCGACGTGCCGGGCTCCGATGTTGCGCCGGTAGTTGTCCAGCATGTCCCGCTTGGCGCACCGCCAGACGAGTCGGCAGTGGAAGCCCAGCACGAGCACGTCGTAGCCGGCGAGCATCGGCCGGTTGTAGACGGCCTGGCCGGCGATGACCTCCTCGGGCGGCGGTGGCACGGCGGCGTTTCCTCCCACCTGTTCCCTGGTTGATGACCCGCATCCTCAGCTAACCGGCTCGCGGAGGGCCCCGCCAGCTTGCGGATGCGGTTGTTCACCCAGTGCCGAACAGGGCCGCCAGCACCCGGATGGGTATGGGGGCCAGGGACGCCTGTCCCCGCGAATCTCCGTCCGTGACGTCCCGCTCAGCCCGCTGCGCGACCGGACTGTAAAGGCCCAGCAGCCGGCCATTGGCTTCGAAGAGCCCCTACCCCTCGCCCGGCTGCCCGACCGAGCCGGACGCCTCCCGCCGCCGGATGATGTCCAGGCGCGGGGTCACCCAGCCGAAGAACCGGGCATACATCCGGGCCGGATCCGGCCCCGGGTCGGGGTTGAGCAGGTAGAGGTCCCGCATCGCCGTCGCGAACGCCTCGGCCAGCCAGGTCGTCAGGCCGGCCGGATCACGCGGGTGGTCGAGCGGCAGCAGCGAGCGCGCCGCCGGGCAGGGCCAGGCCGCCCCGCAGGCCCGACACAGCCAGATCGGCCGTTGCGGCAGATGCGCCCGCCCCGACCGTTCACCCGTGGACCGGCCGACCTCGGCGGGCCCGCGACGGTCGGCGTGCCGGTCACCGTTCGAGCCCGGCGGGGCGTTCCAGACGCGGAGGTGTCCCCGGTTCGCCGGCCGTACCCGGCCACGCACCGACGGTCTGGGCAAGGGCGGCAGCGGTGGTGGCGACGCCGGCATCGGCGGCGGAAGCGTGCCGAGGCAACCCCACCGGTGCCCGCACCGGCAGTACCGCCAGAGCCGCCGCCAGTCCCGGCGGTGAATTCTCGGCGTACGTCGAAACCAGCTCACACCCGGTTACCTCCTCGATGGTGGAAGCGGGGGCCGCCTCGGGTGGGGAAGGGAAACCGACGGCCCCCGCGCGGTTCCGCCCGTCCTTTCCGAGGCCATGGCTCCGAGCGGTTCCGCTAGTGACACTCTGCTGTGGATGGCACTACGCTGAGGAGCTTCTCGATCGGTACGACCCGTACGTATCCGCGCTTATCCCGCCGGTATCCCCTTCGTCATGGAGGAGTCATGGAACGCTCCCCGATGCTCGAACACTTCGCCGAGGAGTTACGGCTCGCCCGCAACGCCGCCAACATGTCCCAGACGGCGCTGGCCGAGGCGATCAACTACTCCCAGCCGATGGTCGCCAAGGTGGAGAGCTGCGATCGCCGGCCGAGCCTCGACTTCGCCCGGCGCTGCGACACCGTCTTCGACACCGACGGCCGCTTCGTACGCATCCAGAAGCGGATCAGCCGAGAGATCGTCGTCCAGTACTTCCGCGAATGGGCCGGCATCGAGCAGGAGGCGAAGGCACTGCGCTCGTTCGAGCCGGCCTATGTGCCAGGACTGTTGCAGACCGAGGCATATGCCCGCGCGGTTCTGTCCGGGCCGGGGCTGCTCTCCGTCGAAGAGATCGAGGAGCAGGTGACCGCCCGACTGGACCGGCAGGAGATCCTGTCCCGAGCCAAGCCGCCGCTGCTCACCTTCGTGCTCGACGAATACGTGCTTCGCCGCCCGATCGGCGACCGGACGGTGATGCGCGAGCAGTTGCTGCACCTGGTCAAGACCGGCACGAACGTGCCGCAGGTGAAGATCCACGTCGTGCCCGCCTCGGCCGGCTCCTACGCGGGGCTGGACGGCTCGTTCGTGCTGGCAACTCCCCCGCTGGGTGAACCGGTCGTCTACTTCGACGGGCACCGGCACGGTCAGATGGACGACCGGTCGGACTACGTGAACTATATGATCGATGTCTGGGAAACCGTCCGGAGCGTGGCACTGCCGCACCAGCAGTCGCTCGACCTGATCGCGGAGGTGGCGGAGACATGGAGCTGACCGGCGCCAAGTGGCGTAAGAGCACCCGGAGCAACAGCACCGGCGGCAACTGCGTGGAGGTCGCCGACAACCTGAGCGGCGTCGTGGCCGTGCGGGACAGCAAGGATCCGGGTGGGCCGGCGCTGGCCTTCGGGCCGGAGGCCTGGCGGGCCTTCGTCAGCGACCTGACCCGGCGGTAGGGCGGGTGGGGTGGCGTACCCAGACGTTGGGTTCGACGTAGACGGCGTAGTCGTGTGCGAGGGCGCAGCGCACCGGGACCAGCCCGCCGGGGATCTCGATGTCGCCGTCGCGGTCGAAGGGTAGCCCGGTCCACTCCCGCCACTGGGCCAGTGACCCGGCCACCGTCATCGACGCCGGGGCGATCCTCTCGATGGTGCCGCCCGCCCGGACGTGCACCCGCAACCACGGGTCGGTCGGCAGTCCGTCGTCGCGCCGTTGCCGGACGTACTCGCTCATCGGCAGGTGGGGTTGCAGGTGCTTGGCCGTCGGGCGGACCGGTGCGAGCAGCGCGTCGTGGCCCTGCTGCCCGGCCGCCTGCCGCAGCGCGGCGACCATGTGCCGGGACAGGCCACGGCCGAGATAGTCGACGTCGATCGTGATCTCCAGCGCGCTGGCGACGGTCGGCGGGTTGCCCCGGCGCCGGTCGTTGAACGCCCAGACCAGCACCACGTCCCAGCCCTGCGCCGGCAACTCCTCCCGCCCTTTCAACACGGCGTTGAACGGGACGGCGAGCCCGCGCGCGACGACCCGGCCGCCGTCCGTCGCCACGACGCAGTACTCCGGAAACTCCCCGGGCACTCGCAGGTGCAGTGCGCTCGCCATCAGGTCCTCGCCGGAGAAGACCGGCCAGGTGTCGGTGATCTCGTAGATCCGGGCCGTCAACTCCGGGCGCTCGGCGAGCGTGCTGATCTGGATGCCGTCGAGGTCTGTCACGACCGGGCATACTGCCATGACCAGGAAGTTCGAGCCAGGCATTTGGCGTACGCCGCCCCAACCCGCGCCACCTGGATGACAGGTGATCTCTCAGCCGTCCGGCGACGGCACCACGAACCCCGCCTCGTACGCGGCGATCACCGCCTGGGTCCGGTCCCGGGCACCGAGCTTGGCCAGTACGTTGCCGACGTGCGTCTTGACGGTCTCGACCCCGAGCACCAGCTCGGTGGCGATCTCGGAGTTGGACAGGCCGGTGGCCATCAGCCGCAGCACCTCCCCCTCCCGCTCGGTCAGCCGGGCCCGACCGAGCCGGTCACCGGCCGGGCCGGAGGCGTGTGCCGCGACGAGCCGGCGGAGCGCTGCCGGAAAGAGCAGCGACTCGCCCTTGGCGACCACCCGGATCGCGTCCACCACCTCGGCCGGTCGGGCCCGCTTCAGCAGGAAGCCGTGTGCGCCGGCCCGGAGCGCTTCGTAGACGTACTCGTCGTTCTCGAACGTGGTGATCACCAGGATCCGGGGCGGGTCGGCCGAGGTGGCGAGCAGGTGCCGGGTGGCCTGGATGCCGTCGATGGCCGGCATCCGAACGTCCATCAGCACCACGTCGGGCCGCAGCCTGGCGACCAGCGGCGGCACCTCGGCCCCGTCGGCGGCCTCGCCGACGACGGTCAGGTCCGGCTGCGCGTCGACGATGGCTCGCAGGCCGACCCGGATCAGCTCCTCGTCGTCGACGACCAGCACGCTGATGGTCATGTCTGCTCCGTTCCGCGCCGCCGCCGCTCTTCCGGCACCGGCCTCGGTCGCTCCGCCACCGGAGCCGGGGGTCCGGCCGTTGTGGTCGGCAGCCAGACCGCGACCCGCCAGTCGCCCTCCTCCGGGCCGGCGCTGACCCGACCGCCGAGCAGGACCACCCGCTCCCGGATGCCGGCAAGCCCGCGCCCCCGACACTGCCCCGGACCGGGACGGCCCCGGGCCGCCACGGACGGCTCGCCGAGCGCGTTGACCAACTCGATCTCCAGGCCGTCGTCGTGGGCAGCGACCCGCAGGGTCACCGGCCGCCGGGCGGCGTGCCGGGCCGCGTTGGTCAGCCCCTCCTGGACGATCCGGTAGCCCTCCCGGGCCACCACCGCCGGCACCGCGCCGAGGTCGCCGGCCAGCTCGACGGTGACCGCCAGCCCGGTCGCCCGGGTGTCGGCCACCAGCCGGTCCAACTCGTCGAGGGTACGCTGCGGCGCCCGCACCGCGCCGTCGCCCGGCGGATCGCCGTCGCCTGGCCGCTGGCCGTCACCGCCGGGCGGGCCCGCGTCGCCGGGCGACTCGGCGTCACCCCGCCGGAGCAGCCCGAGGACGTGATCCAGGTCGGCCATTGCCGCCCGGCCGGTCTCCTCGATCGCCCGCAGCGCCCGCCGGACGAACTCCAGGTCGGTTTCCAGCAGCTCGCCAGCGGCTGCCGCCTGGAGGGTGGCGACGGTAAGCGCGTGACCGACCGAGTCGTGCAGTTCCCGGGCCAGCCGGTTGCGTTCGGCGAGCCGGCTGGCCTGCTGCTCCAGCGCGGCGATCCGCTCGGTCGGGGACGGGCCGAGCAGCGCCGGGGCCATCAGCCTGGCCAGCGCGCCCAGCCCGGCGACGGCGTAGCCGAGCAGCACCAGCATGCCGGCCCCGACGAGGCTGAGCCAGCCCGGATGCCAGCCGCCGAACGGGCCGACCGCCAGGTCGCGGACGGCCTCCTTGCTGACGCCGAGCTGTGCGAAGAGGAAGAGCAGCGCCATCGGCAGGGCCGAGATCAGCGCGAACCCGACCAGGCCGCCGGAGAGCAGGTGGATGCCGATCCAGAGGGCGCAGCGCAGCCGGCTCTCCCGGTCGATCCCGCCGTCGGTGGCCGGCTCGGGCAGTTCGACGTCGAGCAGGGCCCGCGCGGCGGCGATCTCCAGCGCCCGGGTGCCGCGCAGGAACAGCGGTACGGCGGCGATCGCCGTCGCGACCGCGATCAACACCAGCACGGCCGGTCGGGGTACTGCGTCGGTCCGCAGCATCTCGGCGAAGACGGTGCCGAGCAGCAGGTACGGCAGCAGCAGGACCCCGCCGAGCAGCAGGAACACCGCTCGGCGGTAGGTAGCGCCGCTGGTCAGCGGCGCCAGGGCGGCCCGGAGCGTCACCCGGCCATTCTGCCTCGGGACGGCTGGGGCGCCGTGGGTTCCCGCCGAGGTGCTCGCTGTCGGGTAGCACGCGCCGCCCAGCGCCCCCGCCCTGGGGCCCGCGCCCGGCCCGCCCACGCCCGAACGAGCCGAGAACATATCGGCTCCTGTCGGTAGGCTGACCCGGTGAGCCAGCCGTCTAGCGAACCTCCACCGTCGGACCCGCCACATTCCGGGCCACCAGCCGGGCCGTACCCGGCCGGGCCATCGTCAGCCGGACCATACCCGGCCGGACCGCCGCCGGCCGGGGCCGTCCCGCCCGCTCCGCCGTACCAGCCGGGAACGCCACCGCCGCGGAGCCGACGCCCGCTGATGATCGGCCTGGTGGCCGCGGCCGTGGCGATCGTGCTCTGCCTGGGCCTCGGCTGCGCCGGCCTGGTGGTCTACTACACGCAGCTCGGCGACGACGGCGGCAGCTCGGAGGCGGGCGGCGAGGGTACGGGAAGCACCCCGGAGCCGGGATCGCGCACCGCGTCGGCGCAGTGTGCGGGCAGCATCACCCCGGCACACGACCAGACCAGGGCGGTCGGATTGCCCGACTTCGAGGCCGCGCCGCAGACCGGCACCGCCACGATGCGGCTGAGCACCAACCTCGGCGAGATCGCGATCAGCATGGACCGGGCCCGCACCCCGTGCACCGTGGCGAGCTTCCAGCATCTCGCCGAGCGGAAGTTCTTCGACGGCAGCAGCTGCCACCGCCTCGTCACCGAGGGGATCTTCGTGCTCCAGTGCGGTGACCCGACCGGCACCGGAATGGGCGGACCGGACTACAAGTTCGCCGACGAGAACCTGACCGGCGCGCAGTACGGTCGCGGCGTGGTGGCCATGGCGAACACCGGGCAGCCGGGCACCAACGGCAGCCAGTTCTTCATCATCTTCCGGGACAGTTCGAGCGGGCTCCAGCCGCTCTACACCCCGTTCGGCACGGTGACCACCGGCCTCGACGTGGTGGATCGGGTGGCGGCCGGCGGCCACGACAACTCCATCACGGCCGGCGGCGGTGCGCCGAAGGTCGGGATCACGATCCAGAGCCTCTCCGTGGCCTGACCGGTTGGTGGGCTGACCGAACCGCGCCAGCCCGCCGTGGACTGACCGAACCGCACCAGCCCGCCCCCGCCTGCCCGGAAGCGGAGGGCGGGCTGGTGCGTCACCGGGGTACCGGTGTCATCAACTGCTCGACTTCACCACGGGTCCTGGCTACGTCCGTGACCGCTGGTCGATCCGGTCGACATGCGTCCTCGCCTCACCGTCATCCCTGGACCTCCTCCGATCCTGTCGGGCTTCCCGCCGCAACGCCGTCGGGACTCCGACCGGCCATCCCTGGCTCCGAGGGTGCCCCAGCGACCTGGCGTATAGCCGGCAAGAACCTTGAATTCGCTGGTCAACGACCGATTCTCGGGAGATCGGCTCGGCTGCTGCCCCGACGAGACACGGAAGTTCCGATTTTGCGCGGTACTAGCGAAAGTATCGCCATAAAGGACAGAATTCCCCGCATGGCTGTTGGAGAGTTCCAGACGCAGGTCGTCCGGCGTGCCCGGGGAGTCAGCGCCGCCCTCAGCAGGCCGCCCTACGTGAAACCCGGGCACTTCTACTCGCCGGCCACCTCGCCGGCCGACCGGGCGACCGCGATCGGCTGGCGCGAGCTGACCCCGGTCGGTGTCGACCTGCGAGAGCCGGAACAACTCCGACTGGCCACCGAGCTCGGTCCACTGATGCGCGAACTCCCCAGCGACCGCTGGCACGACCACAACGGCATGTACGGCCGCGCCGATGCCGCCGTGCTGCACGCGATGCTGCGACATCACCGACCGGCCCGGCTGATCGAGGTCGGCTCCGGCTACTCCACCGCGGTCGCCCTCGATGTCGCCGACCGATACCTGCCGGAGCTGCGGATCACCTGCGTCGAACCCCATCCGGAGCGGCTACGCTCCCGGCTGCGCCCCGGGGACCGGGTCGACCTGGTGCAGCGCCGGGTCCAGGACGTCGACCGGTCCAGCTTCGCCAGGCTCGACTCCGGGGACATCCTGCTGATCGACTCGACACACGTGGCGAAGGCCGGCTCGGACGTCGTCTGGCTGCTGCTGCACGTCCTGCCCACGCTGCGTCCGGGGGTGATCGTGCACATCCACGACATCCACTGGCCGTTCGAGTATCCCGAGCGGTGGCTCCGGGAGGGTCGGGACTGGACCGAGGTCTACCTGCTCCGGGCGTTCCTCACCGACAACGCGGCCTGGCGGGTGCTGCTCTTCACCTCGTGGCTCTGGTCGTGCCGCCCGGAGGTGCTACCGCCCGAACTCCGAGGCCTGCCCACCGGCGCGTTCTGGATGCGCCGCACCGAGCAACCGGCCGGCACCCGCTGAACGGCACCCGCTGACCGACGCCCCCTGGTACCGGGACCTCACCAGGCCAGGTCGGCGTCGCGTTCCGCCGCCTCGACCGGCAGGATCGGCCGCAGGCCGCGTGGCGGCTTCGACCGCTGCTGCCACTCCCGTGGATAGCCGAGCGACACCTCGTCGAAGCGGACCCCGTCGAACCAGTTCACCCGGGGGATGTGCAGGTGCCCGTAGACGACGGCGGCGGCCCGGTAGCGCCGGTGCCAGTCGGCGGTGTGCACCGTGCCGCACCACTGCGCGAAAACCGGATAGTGCAGGACCTCGGTGACCTCGCGGACCAGCGGAAAGTGGTTGACCAGGACGGTCCGGGTGTCGGGTGCGAGTTCGGCCAGCCGGCGTTCGGTGTACTCCAGCCGGGCGGCGCACCAGTCCTCCCGGCTCGGGTACGGGTCGGGGTGCAGGAAAAGCTCGTCGGTGCAGACGATCCCGGCCTCCTGTGCCAGTGCCAGCCCCGCCTCCTTGGTCTGCACGCCCGCCGGCCGGAAGGTGTAGTCGTAGAGCAGGAAGAGCGGTACCACGGTCACCGGCCCGCCCGCACCCGTCCACACCGGGTACGGATCCTCCGGGGTGATCACCCCGATCCGCCGGCACATCTCGACCAGCAACTCGTACCGGGCGACTCCGCGCAACTGGACGGTGTCCTGGCGGGGTGTCCACAGCTCGTGGTTGCCGGGCACCCAGACCACCGTGCCGAAGCGCTCCTTCAGCAGCCGCAGCGCCCAGTAGACGTCCTCCACCCGGTCGGCGACGTCGCCGGCCACCAGCAGCCAGTCGTCCTCCGAGTCCGGCACGAAGCCCTCGACCAGTTTCCGGTTCTCCGCGTAACCGACGTGCAGGTCGCTGACGGCCAGCAGGGTGCCGCCGGTACCCGAGATGGCCATCGGGCGATCCTACCGGCCCGGTACGCCGGCCCGGCCGGTCGCGCTCAGGGCTCGACCCAGCCGTGCGACCGGGCCAGCCCGACCAGCAGTTGCCGGATCACGCCGATCTGGGCACCGGTCAGCGACGGTACCTTCTCGATCAGCAGCTCGGTGATCTCGCCGCTGAACTCGGCTGCGGAAAGTACGTCGCAGAGCTCCTCGTCGCCGGCCGCCCGGCCGGGGCGTGGCGGGGCGGCCGGTCGGTCGGTGATCCGGATCGCCGAGGCCTTCAGCCCGCGCTCCCCCTGCTCGACCTCGTATTCCAGGCGCATCCCCGGCTGGATCAGGTGCTTGTCCTCGCCGAAGTCGTTGGCGTGCACGAAGACGTCCTCGCCCCCGCTGTCGGGGGCGATGAAGCCGTAGCCACGCACCTCGTCGAACCTGAGCAACTTTCCCGACGCCACCACAACCACCGCCACCCCTACCACGACATGCTCGCCCGCACTACGACATGTTCGCCCGCACTACGACGTGATCGCCCGCGCCCACGGTACGACGAGCCGCTCGATCGCCACCACCAGGTAGAACAGCCCCGCGCCCATCAACGCCAACAGGGTCAGCGCGGCGAACGCCAGCGGGGTGTCGGCGGAGGTAGCGGAGTTGACGATGACCGAGCCGAGCCCTCGGTCGGGGTTGACCAGCTCGCCGATGACGGCGCCGATGATCGCCAGCGACATCGCCACCTTGAACCCGACGAAGATCTGCGGCAGCGCCCAGGAGAGTCGTACCTTGACGAAGGTCTGCCACCAGGAGGCGGAGAGCGAGTGCACCAGCTCGCGCAGTTCGTTCGGGGTCGAGGTGAGCCCGGCCATCGCGGAGACCAGGATCGGGAAGAAACAGAGCAGGATCACCATGATGATCTTGGGTTCCGGCCCGAAGCCGATCCAGACCAGCAGCTGCGGCGCGAGCGCCACCTTCGGTACCGCGTTGACCGCCGCTATCAGCGGCATGGTCATCCGCTCGACCGTCCGGGACGCCGCCAGCAGCAGCGCGACCAGCAGTCCGGTGCTGGCGGCGATGCCGAACCCGATCACCGTCTCCACCAGGGTCACCCAGGTCTCCGCGAGCAGATAGCTGGGCAGTCTGCGGGAGGCGTCGACCACGTCCGCCGGCGTCGGCAGGAAGAACGACGAGATGTTGAAGAGTACGGCGATCAGCCACCAGAGGGTGATCGCCAACACGGCACCCAACACGGGCAGCCCGACGTTCGACCAGAGCCGGGCCGGGCGGGTGTTCGTCGGCGATCTGGTCATCACGGCCTCCTATGGGGTGACGCGGCTGGTGAGAGTGGCCGGCGGCCGGGCCGGTGCGCGGCCGGGGACGGCGTGGACGGTCCGGGACGGCGGCCGAGGCGACCGCCGTCCCGATCCGGGTCCGGCACCGATCGAGCCGTCAGGGTCCGGTACGAGGCCCTCGACCCTCAGGCCTTCGGTACGAAGTTGAAGTCGACGACCTTTTCCGGGGTCAGTCCCGCGGGGATGAGACCGGCGCCCTGCATCACGGCGATGGTCCGCATCACCCGCTGCTCGTCCATGAACCCGATCGGCGCGCCGCCGGCCGGTGCCACGTAGGGCGTCATCGACTTGATCTCCCCGACCCCGGAGGGCACGGCGTAGCTCGGCTCCGCCTTGTTGAGGATCTGCGCCGCCTCCTCCGGGTGCTCGATCGAGTACTGCAGGCCCTTCAGCAGCGCAGCGGTGAACCGGCGGACCAGGTCCGGGTTCTTCTCGATCAGGGCCGGGGTGGTGATCACCGCGTTGCCGAACAGGTCCCGCAGGTAGTCGCTGTACGGCAGCACCACCACCTCCTTCTTGGAGATGTTCGTCAGTGCCGTGCGGCTGAGCAGGAAGGTGCCGAGCGCGTCGACCTTCCGGGACGCCATCAGGCCGTTCAGCGTGGTGGCCTTGACACCCTGGACCTTCACCTTGGCGACGTCGACACCGGCCAGCCGGGCGTACGCCGGGAAGAGCAGTTCGGTGACCGAGCCGGCGCCGGTCGCCATGGTCTTGCCTTCCAGGTCCTTCGGGGTGCTGATGTTGGTGTCCTTGGTGGTCATCACCGAGATCAGCGTCTGCTGGTGCACCGCGGCGATCGCCCGCCAGTCGGTGAACTCGCCCTTACCCGCCTGGATGACCGCACCGGTGAAGTCGAGGGCGCCGAACTGCACCTTGCCGGCCTTCAGCGCCGTCAGGTTCGGGACGTTGCCCGCGCCCTTCTGGATGTCCACCTCGATGCCGGCCTCGGCGAAGTAGCCCTTCTCCTTGGCCACCCAGACGAACGCGTCCCGGCCGACCGCGCCGAAGGCGGTGATGTAGCCAACCTTATCCGGCTCCTTCTTGGACGCTTCGGCGTCCCTTCCGGAGTCCCCGCTGCACCCGCTCGTGACCGCCAGCGCCGCCGCCAGAAACGCCGCGGCGAGCAGGCGTGAACGTGTGATCATGTGTGCCTCCCGCTTGTGGAATGGACCCGAGGGCGGCAATCGACGCCTCCCGCGCGAACAGCGCGCCGCGACCCCTCGGCACGTATCCGGCACTGCCGGCCCTCGTTCGGTCGAGAATCGTAAATGAGCCTTGTCCGAAATGTCATCGACAAGATCCGGTCAAGATTCAGGCAAGCAGGTGCGTGGTCGCTTACCACACGGCAGATATCAGCAGCTCACGATGTTTGACATTCGGCAGGACGAGCAGCCAACCTGTCCGCAATATTGTTGATAATTCGGGAGACAACGTTGCGGTCAGCCGTACTGAGCTGGGGATTGGCGGGGGGTCGGCACCCGGCCGACCCGATCGACGCCGGCCCCATCCCGCCGGTGTACCGCCCCGTTGGCGGGCACACTCCAGCCAGGGTCCGACGCGTGCATAGTCCCGTCGACACGGCGGACTACACAGACCCGACGTCCCAGTCTCGCGGTCCCGAGCGTTTTCGTCGCGAGTGCCGTCAGAATCGCCCGAATGTTGACAGATGCTGGACCTACGACAGATTCGCGCCCGGATTGACCGGCCATAGACCGCATCGGCGACTAGATCATGACTGAATTCCCACCGAAGGAAGCGCCAACCGGCCGAGGTCGTCCGCGGCGTGCCCGGCAGCCGACCGCGGTCGGCCAACCGGAGCCCGGCGACCCCGCCGGCCCGTCCAACGCCCCGGCACCGCCGACGGCCGGCCGGCGCGGCCCGAACCGGTCCGCGGACGAGGCGTACGACCGACTACGGCAGCAGATCCACCGGGGCGAGCTGATGCCCAACGAGCGGCTGATCGAGGTCGAGTTGGCGAACCGGTTACAGGTCAGCCGGGCGACCGTCCGGACGGTACTGGTCCGGCTGGCCCAGGACGGGCTGGTCGTGCTCACCCCGAACCGGGGCGCGCACGTGCGGCTGGTCACCGAGGAGGAGGCGGTCGAGATCCTCCAGGTCCGGGCTGTGCTGGAGGCGCTCACGGCGCGTCAGGCCGCGCTGAACGCCACCGCCCGGGAGATCAGTACGATCCGCCGTGCGCTCGCCAGGATGGCCCGGAAGCTGGAGCAGGACGACCTGCTCGGCTACTCCGAGGGGAACGCCAAGCTGCACGCCGCGATCATCGCGGCGTCCCGGCACGAGACCGCGGCCCGGCTCATCACCGGGCTCCGGGCCCAGCTCGTCCGCTTCCAGTACCGCACCATCCTGGTGCCCGGCCGGCCCACCCTGTCCTTCGAGGAACACACCGCGATCGTCGAGGCGATCGCCGCCCGGGACCCGGACGCCGCCGAGGCCGCGATGCGGCGACACCTCGGGCACGTCGAGTCCACTCTGACCAGAACCGCCACCGCGATCCGGCGCCGGGGCGGCCGGGCCTGATCCAGCCGTCCGGGCCGGGGCAGGGCTCGGCGCTCAGCCGTCGGTGGCGACCTCCACCACCGGCTCGTGCCGCACGGGGAAGTTGACCGAGCTGGCGATGAAGCAGAGCCGGTGTGCCTGCTCGTGCAGCTCGGTCGCCCGCTGCACCATCTCCGGCGCGGCCACCGTCACCCGGGGCCGGAGCACGACCTCGGTGAAAGCGCCGCCGCCGTCGCCGCTCTCGACCATCGTGCCGACCGCCTCGTCGACGTACCCGGTGACCACCACCCGGCCCCGGGCACAGAGACTGAGGTACGACAGCATGTGGCACTGGGACAGCGCGGCGACCAGCAGCTGCTCGGGATTCCACCGGGTCGGGTCGCCCCGGAAGGTCGGGTCGGCGGAACCGGGGAGCGGCGCCCGGCCCTCGGCCTCGACCAGGTGGTCCCGGCCGTAGTCGCGGTAGTTGACCGTGCCGGCCTCGCCGGCTCCGGTCCAGGTGACGGTCAACGGGTAGTCATGACTTCTCGGCACTGTCTCCTCCTCGGCTCGCTGCCGCGAGTATCGACCAGCCGAGTGTGCGCCCGTTACCACCCCCCGGTGGGGTGGTAGCCGAGAACGGTAAGGGGACGCCGGGGCCCGGCTCCGGAAGGCGCTAGAAGTCGTCCGGGGTGCGGATCCGATCCCGGATCCAGGCCCCGGCCTCCTTCAGCCGTGCGGTGCCGCCGAACTCGCCGGCCGCACAGGTGCCGGGGGTGAAGACGGCACCGGAGCGGAAGTCGTCGGAGAAGTTCCAGTTCACCCAACTGATCTTCCGGCTGGCGAGGAGGTCCAGGTAGCGCTGGGCCATGACAAAGTCGTTGGGGCCGTCGCCGGAGTAGTCCTGGGTGCCGAACTCGGTGACGAAGAGCGGCAGCCGGTCCGCCGCCGCGCTCACCGTGTCCAGGTAGTAGTCGTCGTGCGATCCGGCGTAGAAGTGGAAGACGTACATGACGTTCGTCGCGTCGACCGGGTTCGCGGCGATCACGTCGGCTCCGCCGCCGCTGCCGGAGGCACCCAGCGACGACCAGTCCGGGGTGCCGACCAGCACCACCGCGTCGGCGTCCCGGCTCCGGATCACCGGGATGACCTGGTCGGCGTAGCTCTTGATGGCGCTCCAGGCGACCCCGTTCGGCTCGTTCGCGATCTCGTAGATCACGTTGTTCTTCGCCCGGTGCCGGTCGGCGACCTCCGCGAAGAAGGTACGCGCCCGCTCCAGGTTGTGGTTCGGGTCGCCGGGAGTCAGCATGTGCCAGTCCACGATGGCGTACATGCCCCGGGCGGTGGCCAGCTCGATGTATTCGTGCACCAGGTCGGTGAAGCGGCGCGGGTCGGTCTCGTAGCCACCCTCCTGGATGTACATCGAGATCCGCAGCACGTCGGCCCGCCATTCCTGCGCGAGTACGTCCAGCGAGGCCGGGGTGGCGCAGTTGGCGTACCACTGGAGACCGTGTGTGCTCATCCCGCGCAGCTGGATCGCCTTGCCGGCGGCGTTGCAGAGCTGCCGCCCGCAGACCCGGAGCTGCCCGTTCGCCGCCACCGGGGTACTCCCCGGCGGCACCGTCGGGGTCGGGGTCGCAGTGGCGGTCGGGGTCGGCGTCGGAGTCTGGGTCGGCGTCGGAGTCGCGGTGGCCGTCGGAGTCGGGGTGGGGCCGCTGCCGCCGCCGCAGGGCTGGCCGTTGAGCTGGCAGCCGTTCGGGGCGCCGGGGCCCGCTCCGATGAACCCGAAGGTCACCGAGGCACCGGGGGCGATCCGGCCGTTCCAGGACAGGTTGCCGAAGGTGTGGCGCTGGCCACTGCTGGACCGGGTGGCGTTCCAGTGCGCACCGACCGTCGTTCCGGCCGGCAGGTCGAACTCGACCCGCCAGGAGGTGATCGTGGTACTGCCGCCGTTGGTGATGGTGTAGCGGCCCTCCCAGCCCGAGCCCCAGTCGGAGACCTTGCTGAACGAGGCGGTCGGGGTCGCGGCGGCCGGGGCCACCGCCGCCTGGGCGACCACCGCCACGGGTGCGGCCGCGACCGCCGCGACGAGCCCGGCCAGCAGCAGCAGTCTGCGGGTACGCCTCACGATTCCTCCGGGCACTCGGCTGTCCTCAACGCACTCGACGGCGGCGGCCCGACCGGCACCCGGCAAGCCATCCACTTCCGTCGAACTATAAGGACGACTAACTGTGTCCCGCAACACGACCGCCCCGGTGCGGTCGCCCCGGCCACCAGAACCGCTCCCCGAGCAGCGTCGCGATCGCCGGAACGAGCAGGGTACGCACCAGCAGCGTGTCCAGCAGTACGCCCACCCCGACGATGACGCCGATCTCGGTGAGCGTGACCAGGGGCAGTACGCCCAGCACCGCGAAGACCGCCGCGAGCAGGATCCCGGCGCTGGTGATCACCCCGCCGGTGGCCGCGAGCGCGGTCAGCACACCCCGGCGGGTCCCCTCCTCGACCGCCTCCTCCCGGGCCCGGGTGGAGAGGAAGATGTTGTAGTCCACCCCGAGGGCGACCAGGAAGAGAAACGACAGCAACGGGACCTGCGTGTCCAGGGCCGCGTAGTCGAGCACGTGCACGAAGAGCAGATTGCCGACGCCCAGCGCCGCGAAGTACGTCGCGATGACCGTGCCGACCAGGACCAGCGGGGCGACGAGGGCCCGCAGCAGCAGCACGAGGATCACCGACACCACACCGATGACGAGCGGTACGACCGTACGCAGCCCGTCGATCGACGCCGTGCGGGTGTCCAGGTTCGCCGCGACCGCCCCGCCCACCAGCGCATCGGCGTCCGGTACGGCGTGCACGGCCGTACGCAACGCCTCGATCGTGTCGTAGCTCGCCCGGCTGTCCGGCTCGGCCTCCAGTACGACGTCAACGGCGACCAGGCCCTCCCCCTGTTCCGCCGGACGGGCCTGGGCGACCCCCGGGGTACCGGTGACGGCGGCCAGCACCTCGGCCTGCCGGTCGGCCCGGGCGACCACCACGGTCGGATCGGCGGCACCGGCCGGGAAGTGCCGACTCAGGGTCTCCAGCGCCTCGATCGACTCGGCCTGTACCCGGAACTGCTCGGTCCGGCTCAGCCCGAGCCGCGCGTCCGCCAGGCCGGCGGCCAGGATGGCGAGGAGGACCAGCGAGAGGGCGGTGATCGTCCGGGGCCGGGCGGCGACGACGGAGCCGGCGCGGGCCCAGATCCCCTGGTGCCGGACCGGCTGCCCCGGGCGCGGCACGAACGGCCAGAAGAGCCGGCGTCCGCAGACGACCAGCGCGGCGGGAAGCACCACGAGGCTGAACAGGGCGGCGACGGAGATGCCGATCGCTCCGGCGGCCCCGAGGGTCCGGTTCGTGGTCAGCGGTGCGGCGAGCAGGGTGAGCAGGCTCAGCGTCACCGTCATCGCGCTGGCGGCGATGGCCGGTCCGGCCGAGCGCAGGCTGCGGCGCATCGCCTCGCGCCGGTCGTCGTGCCGGCGTAGTTCCTCGCGGTATCGGGAAATGAGCAGTAGCGCGTAGTTGGTGCCGGCGCCGAAGACGAGGACGTCGACGATGCCGATCGTGGACGGGTCCAGCCGCAGCCCGGCCTCGCGGCTGAGCAGCGCCAGTACGGAGTTGGTCACCAGGTCGGCGAGACCGACGGCGGCCAGCGGGACGAGCCAGAGCCACGGGCTGCGGTAGGTGACGAGCAGCAGCGCCGCCACCACCAGCACGGTGATCGCCAGCAGTGTGACGTTGGCTCCGGAGAACGAGGAGGCGATGTCGGCCTGGAAGCCGGCCCCGCCGGTGACCTGCGCGGTGAGCCCGGCCGGCAGCCCGTCGGCGGCGACGTCGCGTACCTCGGTGACCCGGTCGATGGTCTCGTCCACCGACCGCTCGGCGGCCAGCGGTACGGCGACCAGCGCCGCCTGCCCGTCCGGGGCCGTCACCGGCGGCCCGACGCGGCCGCCCTCGGCCAGCGCCGCGAACCGGGTCGACTGGGTCGCGATCACCCGTCGGTCCGCCTCGGTCAGCGCGGCGCCGTCCCGGGCGTAGACGACGAGGGCGGGGTTGAGCTGCCCGCTGGGTAACCGGTCCCGCAGCGCCTCGACCCGCGCGGACTCGGCGTCTGCGGGCAGCCCGCCGGCCGGATCGTCGTCGGTGGTGGCGCTGCCGCCGAACGCGATCACCACGGCCGATGCCAGCACCACCACGGACAGGACCAACCACGCTCCCACCCGGCCGGTGATCGTCTTCAGGATGGTGCCGATCAACCGCTCTCCACCGCCCACGAGCCCAGCCCTCCCCGACCGATAACCTCGTCAGGAAAGCATCTTGGCATAGAGTTATCTCGTCCGCCGAGATAGCCGCTCCGCGAGCTGCTTGGCCAGCGGTATAGTGTCGGGCGGCCGGAGAGGGGGCAGATGTTGGCCGACACGATCTTCCAGCGCCCCGACGAGCCCCGCGCCCGCCTGATCAGCTCGATCGTGAGCCAACTGCACCTCTACGTCGCCCATGCCCAGCACATCGGCGAGTCCTTCGCCGCCCGCTACGCACTGGGGCACGCCGATCTGCACGCGCTGCTGGTGGTGATGGAGGCCGAACTCGCCGGCCGACCGCTCACCCCCAGCGACCTGCGCGCCGAACTCAACTTCTCCTCCGGCTCGGTGACCGGCGTCGTCGACCGCCTCGAAGCCGCCGGCCACGTCTACCGGGACCGCGACACCGCCGACCGTCGCAAGATCTTCCTCCGGTACGCCGAACCCGGTGTCGCCGTCGCCCGCGAATTCTTCGCCCCGCTCGCCCGGCGTACCGAGCAGGTGATGCGGGGTTTCGACGACGAGGAGCTCGAGACCGTGCAGCGGTTCCTGACGGCCATGGTGGGGACCGCCCGGGAGCATCGGGACGAGTTGCGCGCCGAAGCCTCGACGGCACGCCGGATCCGCACTGGTCGACCGAAGAAGGCCCCGGAGAGCGGTTCCGGGACGGCGCCGCCGGGTACGTGACCCCCGTCCGGCGGTGACCGAGGACACGGTGCATCCGGCCGCCCCAGAGAGGTCCAATCAGATGTGCGCGCAGAATCCCGCCCCGCGAGTGACGTTGTGAACCGCACACTGCCGACCCCCGATCCTGGTCTCGCCGCTGCCGACCCCGCCCCGTCGCCGGAGGCGTCGGCTCAGCACGCGGCGGCCACCTACCGACAGCGCTGGGCGGTCAGGACGATGGCCGTCGCACCCCACGATCAGCTGTTGGAGATCGGGTGCGGTCGCGGTGTCGCCGTGTCCCTGGTCGCCAGCCGGCTCGAATCCGGCCGGATCGTCGCGATCGACCGCGCCGCGACGATGGCGCGGGTCGCGACCGAACGCAACGCCCGGCACATCCGGGCGGGCACGGCCGAGATCCGGTACGCGGAGTTCGCCTCGGTCGACCTACCGACCCGCTACTTCACCAAGATCTTCGCGGTGAACGTCAACCTGTTCTGGCTGGGTGCCGCAGCCCAGCAGATCGATCGGATGCGGAGCCTGCTGGCACCGGGAGGGAAGCTCTACGTCTTCGGCGAGCGGCCCGGGTCCGCGCACCCCACGGCGCACCTCGGCTCGACCGAGCGGTTGCTCCGCGCGCACGGGTTCGCCACCACCAGGGCCATGGAGCCGCGCGGGCACGGCCGGATGCTCACCTGCGTCACCGCCAGACCGACGCGATGACCGGCACAGGGGCGGGCCACCCGGTCACGCCCGGCGGCCCGTCGCGGGATCAGCCGCCCACGGTCAGGTCGGAGTTGCCGCTGCTCTGGTATCCGACCGTTGCGAGGATCATGTAATAGCGGAAGTGGCCCAGGTTCATGCCGTTGCGGGCCCACGCGTCGAAGTGGTTGCCCGTGGTGATGGTCCCGCCCGTCCTCTTCGACTGCCGGACACTCCAGATCTGGTGGAACGTGGTGATGCCTTCGACGGAGGCGGCGTTGTATCGCGTCGTCAGCTGGATGTCGTACGTGCCGCCGTCGCTGGTGACCGTGCCCAGGTGCCGACCGATCGGCCGGTAGCTGCCCCAGTTGTCGACGATGTAGTACTCCACGAGTGGGTTGGCCGTCCATCCGTGCAGCGCCAGATAACCGTCGGACGGGTCGAAGCTGCCGGAGTAGTCCACACTCCTGCGTCCGCCGGTGCTCCAGCCCTTGCCGCAGAGAAAGCTCCCGCAGTCGGTCCACGTGGTGCGGTACCTGCCGCCCGAGTCCAGGGTCATGGCGACCGATCCACCGCCATCGGTCCAGAACGAGTAGTAGAAGCCGTTGTTCATTCCCGTTTGGACTGTGGTGACGGTCGTCGCGGCACTGGCGCTGGCGGGCGACATCGTGGTGGCCGCGACCAGTCCCAGTGCGCCGGCACCGCCGAGGAAACTCCGCCGGCCGATCGGGCGGGTGCGGGCGTGGTCCATGGCAACAGTATCGAAAGATTTCAATGACACTGTCAATGGCCGGAGTCGCCTCTCCGAGGCGGGGCGTGGGTCAGGCGGCCGTGGCGGGCTTCCCGGTGAGGTCGGCCGAGGTGGCACCGCGAGCGGGGCGACGGGTCAGAACCCGGGGGCCGGAAGCCGTGATGGCGACCGTGTGTTCGGAGTGGGCGGTGCGGGAGCCGTCTGCGGAGCGGATCGTCCAGCCGTCCTCGTCGAAGACGACCTTGTCGGTGGATCGGCAGAACCAGGGCTCGATGGCGATGGTGAGGCCCGGCTCCAGTTTCAGGCCGCGACCGGCCCGGCCCCGGTTGGCGAGGTGCGGGGCCTCGTGCATGGTGCGGCCGATGCCGTGCCCACCGAACTCCCGGTTGACGCCGTAGCCGTAGGAGCGGGCGACCTCGCCGATCGCGGCGGAGATGTCACCGAGGCGGCCGCCGGGCTCGGCGGCGGCGATGCCGGCCGCCAGCGCGACCTCGGTGGCCTCGATCAGCCTCAGGTCGGCCGGGTCCGGGGTGCCGACGACGACGGAGAGCGCCGAGTCGGCGACCCAGCCGTCGATGCCGACCGCCATGTCGATGCTGACCAGGTCACCGTCGCGCAGCCGATAGTCGTGCGGCAGCCCGTGCAGCACCGCGTCGTTGACCGACAGGCAGAGCACGTTGCGGAACGGGCCGCGGCCGAACGAGGGGGCGTAGTCCCAGTAGCAGGATTCGGCGCCGCGTTCCCTGATCCGCCCGCGTGCGTGGTGTTCGAGGTCCATCAGGTTGACGCCGACCGCGGCGACAGCCCTCAGCTCGGCGAGCAACTCGCCGACGAACCGGCCGGCCACCGCCATCCGGCCGATCTCCTCGTCGGACTTGAGCTCGATCATCGCGGCCTCCCTCTCCCTGTGCGGTATTTTTATACCACGCCACGGTGCGCCGCTCCGAAGGGATATCCTGCCGGCATGGTTCGCCAACCACTCACCGCCGAACAGATCGCCGCGGGCCAGCGCCTCGGGGCCGCCCTCCGGGCCGCGCGGGCCGGCCGCAGCCTCGTCGAGGTGGCCCTGGCAGCCGGCATCTCCCCCGAGACGCTACGCAAGATCGAGGCGGGCCGCCTGCCCGCACCGGCGTTCGGCACCGTGGTCTGCCTCAGCCAGGCCCTCGACGTGCCCCTCGGTGACCTGGCCGACGTCTGGCTGGCCGGTATGCCCATCCGGCAGGCGTCCTAGCGGCCGGGACCGCTCCGGGGCGCCGGCCGACGCCCCGGAAACGCCGCCCCGTCAGCACCGTCGGGCTGGAACAGTCGCGGCGCGAAGTCGATGAGGTTCTTCTGCCACGCGTCCCAGCCGTGCGGACCCGGCGTCACCCCGGCGAACTCGTACCGGATTCCGAGGGTGTCGAAGGTCGCCATCGTGGAGAGCACGATGGGATAGACGAAGTCCGTCACGTTGCCGGTGTACATCCGCAGCAGCTTCGTGCCGTCGTTGACTGCCGCGACGTCGAAGCCGGTGGAGTTGAAGACCCCCGCGGAGAACGTGCCGATGTACGCGAACTCACCGGGGTGCGTCCGGAGGATGTCGAGAGCCTGGAACCCGCCCATGGACAGGCCGGCGAGCGCCTGCCGCGCCGGGTCGTGGGAGATGTGGTACGCCGCCCGGGCCGCTGGGACGATGTTCTCCAGCAACTCCTTCCCGAAGTCCGGCACGTTGCCGTTGCCCATCACCACCACCATCGGCACAAGCTTCCCGTCGCGGAAGCCGCGGTCGAGGATCTGCTTGGCGCGGCCCATCTCCACCCAGTCGGTGTAGTTCTGGCCGCCGCCGTGCTGGAGGTACAGCACCGGATACGGCTCCGGGCGGGCGGGGTCGTAGCCGGGCGGTGTCCAGACGTACGCGGTACGTTCGGCCGCGACCACGGTGCTGGGGTAGGTCAGCGTCGCGAGCGTGCCGCCCCGACCTGCCGGGACGTCGGTCAGCGGACGGGCGGCCCGGCCGGGGGCGAGGAACGTGCTCCAGGTCGGTTCCGAGGTGATCTGCGTCGGGTTCGCGGTGTCCTTCTTCGACACCAGGTCGACGATGAACTTGTAGTAGTAGAACCAGGGCTTGAGCGGACCCACGGTCCCCCGCCACCGGTCACCGGTACGGGTGAGCGGAACATTGACCCAGCTTCCGCCCGGCGCCCAGTTGCCCCAGAGGGTCACCCGGCCCGCGCTCGCGAACTCGCTGCCCGTCTCGACGGTGACGAAGGTGTCTCCGTTGGCGTCCTGGGTGAGCCACGGCGTCGGCGTGCTGCCCGGAGCCGGCGTCGCGAACTCGCGGATCAACGGCAGGTGACCGACGCTCGGACGGTGGTCGTGAACCGGCCGGAACAACCGCGGCAGGAAGTCCGCCAGATTCTCCCGCCAGGCGTTCCAGGTGTGGCCGTCGTCCGGGTTCACCCCGTCGAAGTCGTGCCGGACCCGGGACCGGTCGAGCGTGCGCAGGGTCCGGTAGGTCGGGTTGTGGGCGGGGTCGGTCATGTTCCCGGTGTACAGGCGCAGCAGCCGGGTTCCGGCGTTGACGGCCCGGCCGTTGATCCGGAGGTGTTCGTCGGTCAGCGGGCCGGCGAACGAGCCCACGTAGCCGAACTCCCCGGGATGGGTGAGGACGGAGCGCAGCACCTGGGTTCCGCCGGCCGAGGCGCCCGCGAGTGCCCGGCGCGCGGGGTCATCCGCGATGTTGTACTCGCGCCGGACCGCCCGTGCGATGGCGCGTAGCTCCTGCCGGAAGTCGCGGCCGTTGCCGTCGCCCAGTACGACCACCATGGGTTCGATCCGCCGCCGCACGGCGAGGTTGTCGAGGATCTGCTTGGCGCGTCCGAGGTCGAGCCAGTCGGTACGGCTGCCGTCCGCGCCCTGCTGGAGGTAGAGCACCGGGTACGGGTGTCTCCGGTGCGCGTCGTAGCCGGGTGGGGTCCACACGGTGGCGGACCGCGCCTGCCGCGGCCCGGCCGGGTAGCTGACGGTGCCGAGGGTGCCGCCCTGACCGGCGGGCACGTCCGCGAGCAGGCTCGCGGAGTCACCCGGGACGAGGAACGTGCTCCAGGTCGGGTCGGAGGTGACCGTGGTGGCGTTGGTCTGGTCCTTGAGGAGCTTGGTGCCGTCGGCCCGGATCCGGTAGTGGTACAGGCCCGGCCGCAGCGGGCCGATCACCGAGGTCCAGGCGTCCCCGGAGCGACCGAGGCCCAGGTCCGCGATGGCGAAGGACGGACCGAAGTCCGCCTCGACGACGACGCTCGACACCGTACCGAACGCGCTTTCGAGGTCGGCCGCCGGAACCCGGAACGACGCGAAGCCGTCGGACACGGTGAGCCACGGGGTCGCCGCCACGGCCGGCTGGGCTCCGGCCGGTACGACCGCCGCCGCCAGGACGAGGGTGCCGAACACTGCCAGGCAGCGGCGTACCCCGGTGCGGCGCATCCGCCACCACTGCTGCCTTCCTGCCATTCCCTCAACTCCTCGCGCGCTGTGCTGGGGCAACTGCCAACCACCGCCACCCGGCCAGGTGTGATCGCTAACATACTCAACGCATTCAATTGCGTCAATCGATGACGAGCGGTGTGTGAGCGCCGCGCGGTTCAGGTTGAGAAAGGTTCAATGGGAGACCCCCGTTCGATAGGGTCGGGCATGCCGTCTGACGGAGCGGGCTCCTTTGCCGAACGGGTCGAGACGATGCGCCGCATCGAGCATGGCGAGCAGCGGTACGCCGACGGCAGCCCCGCGCTCCAGGCCACCGCGTACTATCTCGACCACCTGCTCGCCGACGCGGTCGACCGGGCCCGGGCCGCCAGTCACCTGCCCCGGCGCAGGGTCGACGTGCTGATCAGCCTCTGCGGCTTCGCGGCCACCCCGACGGTGCTCACCTACGAGTTGCTCCGGCCGAGCCGGCTCGTCGTGATCACCTCCAGGGACGCACCGGACAGTGTGGACCTGATCGGCCAGCGCCTGGTCGGGCCGGACCGGCTGCGGTTCCAGGATTTCCGGCACGTCCTGGTCGACGCCAGCGACCCGCTCGACATGTACCAGCAGATCGCCCGGGAACTGGCCGGACGGGACGGGCGGCACGCGGTCATCGACATCACCGGCGGCCGGAAGGTGATGAGTGCCGCCGCCGCGCTGGCCGCCTGGCAGCTCAACCTCGGGCTGACGTACGTCGAGAACCAGTTCGACCCGGTGACCCGGCAGCTCCGGCACGGCGAGGTCCGGCTGATCTCGCTGGAGAATCCGACCACGCTCTTCGGCGAGCAGGAGCTCGCCCGGGCCCTGGAGATGTTCCGGTCCGGCGCGTTCGAGGCGGCCCGCCGCCGCTACGACGAGATCGCCGAACGGATCGCGGTACCGGGCCGGGCCCGGCTGATGCGTGCCCTCGCCGAGCTGTACCGGACCTGGTGCGACCTGGACCTGGCCGCACTGCCGGCGGCGGTCGCCGGGGTGGAGCAGAGCCTCCGGCAGGGCCGTCGGAACCTCCACCCGGAGACCGCCGCGACGATCGACCGGCAGCTCTGGTTCGCCCGCCGGTTGGCCGACGGCGACGCCACCGCCTTCGTGGTCTGCTTCTACGTGCTCGGACTGCACTACCAGCAGCTCGGCCGGCACGACTTCGCGGCGCTGCTGTTCTACCGGACCGTCGAGGCGTGCCTGACCAGTCGGCTGCGACACCGCTACCCCGGCTTCGACCCGGACGACTGCGACTGGTCCCACCTCGGCGACCCCGCCGACGTCCGGGCCGGCTACGCGGAGGTGTCCCGGTCGCTCACCCCGCCCGCTCCCTCGGGGCCGCCCAACAAGCTGACCCTGTTCGCCGCCGCGATCCTGCTCGCCTCGCTCGACGACGAGCTGGCCCGGCGTACCGGGCTGGTCGACCCGGGGCGGCTGCGCGAGCTGCGCGACCGGACCTGGGCCCGGAACAAGTCGGTGCTGGCGCACGGCACCGAGCCGATCGCCGCCGAGCACACCGAGTCGCTCCGGGCGGAGGCGTCCGGGCTGCTCACCGCGTACTGGGGGCTGCACGGGGACGGGAACGACGTCGACGAACTCTGCGCCGAACTCCGCTTCCTCCGCGACGATCGGTGATGGTGCGGCCGGGGATGGAGCAGCTACGTGTGCCGCAGTCGTGGGCCGAGGAGTACTGCCGGGCGACCGAGGCCGAGCTGTTCGCGCCGAGCGCGGCGGAGCGGACCGAGGTGTGCCTGTCGTACCCGCAGCGGGCCCGCTGGCTCGCCGAGTACGACCTGGAGGAGATTCGGACGGACCTCGCCGGAGGTCTGCTGGTCGAGGAGCGGACCGGGCGGGACGGCCGGTACTACCGGCTGGCCGGTACCCGGTTCGAGGTCTTCGCCCAGGCGCGCGGCGCCCGGGACAGCGGGGTCCCGCAGGCGTACGTCACGTCGGTGAAGCCGGCGCGCGGGCTGGGCCGTACCGAGACGGTCCGGCCCCGGCAGGTCCGCCTGGTGCCGGTCTGGGACGAGGAGTACTGCCACCTCCCGGAGCTGGTGGAGACGTTCGCCGAGGGGCTGCGGACCGTCCAACGGCGGCGGTCGGTGCGCGACTCGGCCGCCCGCGAGCTGCACCGCGGCACGGCACCGCCCCGACCCCGCGGCGACCTGCACGCCCGGGTCCGCCGCCGCTATCAGCCGCTGCTGGCGATGCTGGAACTGCTGGAGGAGCGCAGCATTCACGAGGGCACGGTGCGCGGCACCGCGACGGTGGTCGGCGAGGGCCGGCTGGCGGAGCAGCCGGTGCTCTGGCTCCGGCTCGACCAGCCGGCCAGCTTCGCCGAGGGGCGTACGGTGACGGTGCTCGCCCCGGAGAGCGAGGCCAAGCTGCGGCTGCTCTCGGCCGGCCTGGACGGCGGCGAACGGATGCTCGCCCTGGACGGCGACGAACGGATGCTCGCCCTGGACGGCGACGAACGAAACCTCGACCTGGACGGCGGCGATCGGATGCTCGCCCTGGCCGCGCCAGGGACACCGATCGCGGCGCAGACCCCGGTGCTGCTGGTGCAGCAGGGCCGGTTCGCGCTCGGCAAACACAGCGCCGCGCTGTGCCGGTTCCTCGACGAGCAGGTCGAGGGCGACTGGGAACACCTGGCGCTGCTGCTCTGCGCCCCGGGGCGGCTGCCGGCAGTGAAGCTGCCGCCCCTGCCGGCGTACTTCGACGACCGGCTCAACCCGGAGCAGCGGGCGGCGGTGAGCGCTGCCGTCCGTACCCCACATGTCTGTCACGTGCAGGGTCCGCCCGGCACCGGCAAGACCACGGTGATCACCGAGGTGGTACGCCAGCTCGTCAGCCGGGGCGAGCGGGTGCTGCTGCTCGCCCCGATGCACGTGGCCGTCGACGAGGTGCTGCGCCGGCTCGCCGACCAGCCGGGAATCCTGGCGCTGCGGGTTTCCTGGGACGAGTCCCGGGTCGCCACGGAACTGCGCCGGTACCTGCCGAGGGAGGTCAGCCGGACGTATCTGCGGCAGGCCCGCCGCCCGGCGACCTCGCAGGCCGGCCGCTGGCGGGCCGAGGCGAACCGGATGCGGGAGCGGCGGGACACGGTGGACGCCTTCCTGGCCGCCGACGGCCGGCGACGGGTGACGGCCGAGGCGCTGCGGTCGGCGGAGCGGGAGCGCGGCGCCTGGCGGGAGCGGCTGGCGGCCGACCTGGCGGCCAGCCGGGCCGGCGAGGCCGAGGCGGCGGGCGTGCTGGACCGGGTGGCGGCGGCGCTGCCTTCGGTGGCGGCCCGGACCGAGGCGCTCCGGGCGCAGCTCGCGGCGGTGCCGCCGACCCGCCGGTTCTGGTCCCGGGTGCGGGCGTTCTTCGAGTCTCCGGACGACGTGGCGCGGCTCGGCGACGCCTACCGGGCGAGCGAGGCGGAGCGGCGCCGACTCGACCACGACCAACGGTCCTGGGCCGGCCGGCAGGCGGCGGCCCGGACCCGGATCGCCGCCCTGGAGGCGGAGCGGGTCCCCGGGGAGCGGTGGCACGGCGCGGAGGTGCGGCGCCGGCAGTCGGAGGCCGCGGCGGCCCGCGCCGATGCGGGCCGCGCAGCAGACCGGGTGCGCACGCTGATCGACCAGGACCCTGCCGGCCGGCCCGAGCCGGAGGTACGACGCTGGCGGGACCGGTTCGACGCCGAACTGACCCGGCACGAACGGCGGATCCATCTGGAGCAGCGCTGGTTCGAGCTCTCCGGGCTGGCCGGCGGCTCCCCGGAGTCGCTGGCCGACCAGGTCGACGCCGACCTGCTCCGGTCGGCGAACCTGATCTGCTGCACGACCACCGGGGTGAGCCGGGATCTCGGCGACGCCGACTTCGACACGCTGATCGTGGACGAGGCGAGCCGGGTGGTGGACAGCGAATTCCTGATCGGTGCGGTCCGGGCCCGTCGCTGGGTGCTGGTCGGCGACGAGCACCAGCTTCCGCCGTACGTGGAGCCGAGCGACGAGCACCATCTGCACGCGCTCGCCGCCCTGCACATGGTCGGCCGGGGTGCCGCCGCCGACCTGGGCAGCGCCGTCGACCACCTGGCCGCGATCTGGACCGAGGACGAGGAGTTGCACCAGTTCCGTACCGACACCGTGCTGGCGACCGCGGAGCGGCTCCGGGAATCGGGCAGCTGGCCGGAGCTGTACCGGCGCGGTTTCGAAACCGCCTGGCGCCGGCTGGGCCGTGACGGCGCGGACGCCGAACGTATCCTGCTGACGGCGATGCGTGATCACCTGGTACGCAGCCTCTTCGAGGTCTCGGTCGCCGGTGTGCCGCCGGCGCTGCGGCAGCGGCTGCGGGTGCAGCGCCGGATGATCGAGCCGATCGCCTCGCTGGTCTCCGGCCCGGTCTACGGCGGCGACTACCTGACCCCGGACCGGCCGGAGGTGCTTCCGCTGCGTTACGGCGGCACCAACACCCCGGTGGTGCTGGTGGACACCTCGGTCTACGGCGGCCGGGCGAAGGAGCGCACCGTCGGCAACGGCTTCGTCAACGACCTGGAGGCGGAGCTGGTCGCCCGGATGTGCCGCTCCTGGGAGACCCGGTTGCGACGGTCCGGCGGCGAACGGGTCACGGTGAGCGTGCTGACCTTCTACCGGCGGCAGGCGGCCGAGTTGCGGACTCGACTCGGCGGGCCGGCGTTCGACGACTTCCGCGCCCTGGACTTCCAGGTGGTCGACGCGATCGACAAGATCCAGGGCCAGGAGAGCGACCTCGTCTTCCTGTCGTTCTGCCGGGCCTTCGTCGGTCGGGGCACCCCGTCGGCCCGGTACGGTCGGTGGTTGCAGGACGTCCGGCGGCTCAACGTCGCCTGCACCCGGGCCCGCCGGGGACTGGTGCTGGTCGGGCACGCCCCGACGCTGCGCCGGCTCAACGGCGTACCGGCGGCGGAGGAGTTCTATCGCAACCTCTTCGGGCTGCTCGAAAAGCGGTCCGACATGAAGATCGCGAAGGGCGTCGGGTGACCGGGGCGAGCGGCGGTCGGGTGACCGTGCTGGGTGTCGCATGATCGAGTTCGTTCCGGCCGAGCCACCCGCCGAACCGGCCCCCGGCACCGCCGCCATACTGCCCGAGGTGCTGGTGCCGATCCGCTGGTGGCGCGGGGTGCCGTTCGAACGCGCCTCGCCGGTGCAGATGACCCCGCTGGAGCGGTTCGTGCTGGAACTGGCGACGACCACCGGCCGGGCCGACCCGGACGAGTTCTTCGAAATCACCAACCTGCCCGGGGCGACGCTGCTGCCGGTGGCGGCGCGCCGGCTGGTCGCGGCCGGAGCACTGGCCCGGGACGGCGACGGGTACCGGCCGCTGTCGCCTGGCGCCGAGCGGGCCGCCCGGACCCGGACGGTCTACCGGCAGCGGCTGGTCAGGCTGGACGTTGTCCTGCTGCCGCGCACCGGCGACCTGCTCGCGCTCGATCCGCACTCCTCGGGGCTGCGTGAGATCGACCGGCTCCGCCCCCGGTCGGTCGGGAACGCCCCGGTGCCGCCCCGGCTGGCCGGCCGCACCCTCGCCGACGAACTGCGCGCCCGGCTGGCCGCCGGAACGGTCGCCGGGGTGGACGAGGAGACCACCGGCGTGGCCGAGTCCGCCACCGGGTCACCGATGATCAGCCGGAACGGCTGGTGTCCGGTGTACCGGTGCCGGGGCGAGCTGCGGGTGGATGGTGACCGGTACCGGCCGGTCCTCACCCTGCCCGGGGAGGGCAAGCACGATCCGGTACGCCTCGACCTGCCCGGTGCGAGCCGGCTCGCCGAGAACTGGCTCGGGTTGGCCGACGCGCTGCACGACCCGGCCACCCGGGCCCGGGCCTGGGACGCGCTGCTCGGCGGGTCGCAGCGGGTGGCGCCGCAGGCGGAACGGATCGGCCCGGGCCGGTGGCGCTGCTGGATCTCCGGGGCGCTCGCCCGGCGCCTCGCCGACCGGGGCCGGAACCTCGCCCTGCCGCTCGGGCTGGCCGCCCGGGGCGAGGACGCCGTGGTCGAGCTGGCGATCGACCTGGTCGGCGCCGATCGGACCGCCGAGACGCTGATCGAGGTGGATCGGCGGATCACCGCCGCTGCCGGGCCGGGCGCCGACATCGCCGCGCTGCCCAGCAGCCCCGAGCTGCGCGACCGCGCCTGGCGGTTGGGATTCCCCGGTCTGGTCTACGCGTTGCGCGAGGCGGAGGACTTCGGCTATGCCTGACGGTGCCGTCCTGCCGGAGGAACTGGACCTGGGCGCGCTCACCGCGCCGGAGGGGTACTTCCTGCTCCGGGACGTCTCCGGGGAGCCGTTCCCGGACGCGCCCGACACCGACCGGGAGTACGGGCACCGGTTCACCTACCGGGGTTCCGTCCCGTCGATCCACCGGGCGGCGATCGAGCTGATCCAGGGTGCCCGGCACAAGATCTTCCTGGCCAGTTTCCGGATCGGTGACCGGGAGCTGTTGGACGCGCTCTTCGCCGCCGTGGACCGGCTGCGCGGCGGGGTCTACGTGGTCAGCTCCTGGACCGAGCAGTCCCTCAAGCGGGACCTGTCCAGTCTGGAGGACGTCGACGAGGTCGACGTGCAGGCCCAGAAGAAGCGGTTCGACGAGCTGACCCGGCGCGGGATCGCGCTACGCGGGCACGAGGGCTGCCACGCCAAGTTCCTGGTCGTCGACGACACGTTGGCGCTGGTCTCCAGCGCCAACCTGGAAACGAGCGCCCTGGTCGGCACCGCCCGGAAGCGGGCCACCGGGGAGAACGGGGTGCTGGTCGGCGATCCGACCGAGGTCGACCGGCTGGCCCGGTTCTTCACCCGGCTCTGGTTCGCCGGCTGCACCTGGGCCGCACTGCCCGGTACGGAGTATGCGCTGCACCAACGCGTTCCGGTGCCGAGTCCGGTATCCGTGCCGACGCTGCCCGCCGGGCCGGGGGTGATCTGGACGTATGACGGCGACGACGGGGACGGACCGCACCGGGAGCGGGGCATCCTCGCCGCCCTGCACGACGTGATCGGTCGGGCCCGGCGGGAGCTGCTGCTCGCCACCTTCAGCCTGGTCGGCATCCGGGACCGGCCCGAGCTGCTGCTCGATCCGCTGCGCCGGGCGATGGCCGCGCACGATCTCGACGTACGGCTGCTGGTCCGGGCCCGCAACAACGTCCCGGAGCACCGGGCCGACACGGCGGCGCTGGCCGAACTGGGCGTGACGATCCACGCCGACTCGGACACCCATGCCAAGGGCGCGATCGCCGACGGCCGGTACGGGGCGCTCTTCTCGGCGAACTTCGACGCCGTACACGGGATGTTCTCCGGTGTCGAGGTCGGCACCCGGCTCGACGGCCGTCCGGCGCTGGCCGAGGCCCGGCGGTACTTCCGACACGCCATGGAGCACGCCGACCTGTCCTTCGTACCGGCGCCGACCCAGCGCGAACTCGACCGGGGGCTCGGCGCCCGGTGGCGGCGCCGCTGGCCGCACGGCGCCCGACTCACGGTGTCGGCCACGGACGCCGACTGGCGGCGGCTGGTCGACGCGGCGGCCGCCGGCCCGGTGCTCTGGGAGGAGGACCGGGAACTCCGGCTGTACGTCGGGGACGTCGTCGCCACGCTCCGGCCGGCCCGGGCCGCGCGGTTCCAGCTCACCGTGGCGGAGAGCCGGCCCGCCGCCACCCGGATACACGACTGGTACGCCGAACGACCCGACCCCGGCAGGGCCGGCAACGGCCCGAGCCGGGGTTGTTGCCCGGCGGTGCTGACCCGGCTCCGCTGAGTCGACGTCGGGCACGGGAGCGGATGACACCGGTCCGCAGAAGCCTTCCGCCCCGGAGGCCCGCCGCGTGGGCGCGGCGGGCCTCCGTGCGGTTGGCGGTCGGTCAGGCTCCCGCCCGAATCGCCTGCAGGGTCGGCAGCGACTGCTGAGCGGTCCACCGGCTCGTGTTTCGGGTGGCGTCCATGCTGATCCGGGCACGGTCGAGTGGCGGCCCCTGCAACCTGCCGCGGTAGTACAGCTCGAAGTCCCACGCCCGATCGCCGTTGTACGCCACACAGGTGTGTTGAATCTCGACGGTGACCAGCCGCCCCATGGAGTCGTACTCCCGGATCGTCTGGTCACTGCAGCTCGGCGCCAGCTTCGTGACGACCGACTGGTAGCCGCTGATCAGGCCGTCGAGCAGGGCGGTGGTGGAGAGGCCGTACTTGGCGAAGGCGACCATGGCGATCGCGTAGATGACCCCCATGAGCTTGCCGATGGTGTCGGCCGCCGGGAGGCTCTGCACGGCGTTGAAGTACGACTTGGACAGCGTCGCGCAGTCGACGGCGCCGTTGACGAACGGGCCGAGCAGGCTCCCCGGCATGCTGTCGATCTGAGCGATCTTGGTGACCGCCGCCTCGGTGCAGGCCTGGACATCGGCGGCGGCGATCGTGTCGATGTGGTTGAGGATGTCCTGCTTGGCGTTCTCGACGGCGGCGATGATCTCTCGCTTGGCCCGTTCGAGATCACCGCTGCCCCCACTACCGAGGCTCTGCACCACCTGCACGGCGATGTTGGCCCAGGTGGCCCAGGACGCCTGGACCGGCCGTGCGGTGCCGCTGACGGTGAGCACCACGGCAACGGTGGCGGCGACGACGCCGTTAACGAATCTACGTCTCATGTACGCACTTCCTCCTCGGTTCGACATCACGGGCGTTACGGGAGTGGGACGCCGTTGCGCAGCAACACGTCCAGGGCCTGCTGCGCGAGCACTCTGGCGGTGTTGGCCATCAGGAAGTCCTGGACGACGGCCTCCCTGATCATTCCTGGAATCGGCGGACCGCCGTCGATGGAGTACTCGTTGGTGCCCGCCCAGTACACGGCGCGCACGCTCCGTCCGTCGTACGAGCAGCCGTACGAGATCATCCCGGCGTTGGGGACGCCACCGTAGCTGCAGTTCGGGGTCATCTCCCGGATGAGGTATTCCAACCCCTGCCGGAAGTAGGGCCGTTGGGCCTGCGCAAGGTTCGTACCCTCGTCGGCGTCGACCATGAGGTAAGCGGCGTTGAGCTCGGTGAACAGTACGATCATCGCTTTGCCGACGTCGTTGAGCGCGGCGTCCGAGTCCTTGACCGTGCCCAGGTGTGCCTTCGCCGAGTACGCCGCGTCGTGCATGCTGTTGATCGCCGGGCCGGCAAGCCACGGCACCCGCAGCAGCTCGGCTTTCGTCAGGGCCGCCTCGGCCTTGCCGCGGAGTTCGTTGGTGGTCTCGCTGTCGAGCCGCGCGAGCACATCGGCCTTCGCCCCGTTGACAGCGCCGATCACCTCCTGGATCAGCTCGTTGATCTCGGCCGGGGTGTACCGGCCGTCGCTGCCCTTTTCGTAGGCACTGATCAGGATGTCGACGAACACCCAGTAGCTGCCGTTGCTGTCACTGGCCTTCGCGGGCGTCGGGGTGCCCGCCAGGGTCATGGCCAGAGCCAGCGCGACGGCGGCGACGCCGCGCAGCAACTGTCTCGCCGCCCGCACTCTGATTCTTCGCATCGTTGCCTCCTCCTACCGTGCCGCGCAGCGTCGGGAGGGCCCGAGGCGCGGTCGCGTAGCCGGTGCCGCCCATGCAAGCAACGGCGCGGCAGCGCGCGGGTCGCCGTGATCTTTCCGTTACCGACATTGCCCAATCACGCAACCGGTCCGGATCGCCGGTCGCCCCTCTACTAGACGCAGGTGCCGCAGAAGTGGTCCTTGCGCGGCTGGCTGACCTGGCCTGGCGTCGGGTCGAGGACAGCCGGCGAGGGCGGCGGGACGGACGGCCTCCCGGTGGCCTCGCCGGTGATCGTGCCGCTGGCGCCGGCCGCCGCCGCTGGCACGGCAAGCGCCAGTGCCGCCACGGCCACCATGATTCGCTTCACCAAGATTCGCCTCATCGTTCACCCTCCATCTCCGCAGGCCCGGTGCCCGGTGGCTCGATCAGGTTCTGGGCGCCTACGGCGAGCCCGAGTTGGAAGCGGTTCCCGACGCCCAGCCGGTCCATCAGGGCACGGAGCGTGCTCGACACCGTCCGCCGGCTGATCCGCATCGCCCGCGCGGCGCTCGCGTCGGTATGCCCCTGCGCGAGCAGCCTCAGCAGGTCCCGTTCCCGATCGTCGAGCGTTGGCCGCGGCGCCCGGCGCTCCTGCCGGGTCACGGACGCCTCCCACTGCCGATGAAAGAGCGCGACCAGCGCGCCGACCACCGCCTCCTGGGTGATCTCCAGGTATCCGTGGTCCAGGTCTTCCGGGCTGACCGGTAGCAACGCCGTGCGGCGGTCCATCACGATCAACTTCACCGGTGTCTCGGTCGCCTGCCGGTACTCCGGCCGCAGGTCGTCCTCCTGCCGGCCGTGCGCGACCAGCGGGTCCTCCGCGTCCGCCGGCAACGCGCCCAGCACCCGCACGCGTACGCCACGACTGAGCAACGCGCGATCCATCGGTACCGCCGAGCGGGCCGACTCGGCCTCGTACGAGCGCTCCGGCTGCATCGCCAGGTGCTCGTGCCGTACGGTCCTGACGAGCTCGGCCAGCCGGGCCCGCGTCAGCTTCCGGCTCGGCAGGTGTCGCATGCCGTCGTCGAGTGGCACCGGGCCGCGCAGGACCTCGGGCAGCCTCATGGACCGGCGGGCGGCCCGGGCGCTGGCGTAGTGGCGCCGCTCGCGGAGTGCCGGCACCACGCGGCTGGGCTCCAGCGGCGTCCAGCGGAGTGCCCGGCGGCCCGGTCGATGGTCGACCGCGCCCGCCGAGAACAGCTCGTCGAGGCCGCGGGCGACCCGGTGCCGGGACATGCCGAGGCCGCGCTCAAGCTGCCCGGCCGTCTGCGAGCCGAACATCAGCATGCAGCGGAAGATGAGATCCGCGTCCGGAGACAGGCCCCAGACCGACAACGACGGCGCTTCGGGACCGAGCACGACGCGGTAGTTCGGAGGCGCCTTCCCGAATCTCGACCTCGGTGCGCCGCCAAGGTCAGCCACTGCGTGGTCACGCATCCCGCGTCTCCTGCCCGTGTGACCGCGCCTGAGCCTGCCCTCCGGCCAGGCGCCTGCGCCAGAGGATCGCGTCTCCGCGGGGGCGCGGGTATCCGTGAAACTACGGAATCTGTCGAGCCCCGCCTATCCTTGGCCCAGCAGCGAGTCTGGGGAGGCGCCGTGGCCGCGGATGCGCCGCTCGTCGGCCGTGATGCCCAACTCGCGGCGCTGGACCGGGCCGTGGCGGCGGTGGCCGGCGGCGGGTTCGCGGTGGTCAAGCTGGGTGGTGAGCCGGGCATCGGCAAGACCCGCATGCTGCGTGCGCTGGAGCAGCGGGCGGCAGCGGCCGGCCTGCTGGTCTGCGCGGGCCAGGCCACCGAGTTCGAGCAGGATGTGCCCTTCGCGACGTACGCGGAGGCGCTCCAGCCACTCCTGTCCGGGCAGGACGTCGGCGAGGAGGGCGACGCCGTGTCGCGGGCGGTCAGCGGCCACGCGGCCACCGGCTCGGCCTCGTCTGTTGGCCGGGCGCGCATCTATTCCGGGGTACGACGGCTGCTCGACGGTGCCCGCCCGCCCGGCGTCGCGTTGCTCCTCGACGACCTGCACTGGGCGGACTCCCCGTCGCTGGAGCTGACCGAGTACCTGATCCGCAAGCCACCGCGGCGGCCGGCGCTGGTGGCGGTGGCCTTCCGCACCGAGCAGCCACCGTCCGGCGTGGTCGACGCGATCGCGCACGTCGGTCCGGCCGCTACCCAGATCAGCCTGCCGCACCTCGGGCCGGCAGACGTCGACGCACTCCTGCCGGAGGTGCCGCGTCGCCGCAGAGCACTGATCGTGCGCGCCAGCGGCGGGAATCCGCTCTACGTCCAGGCGCTGTCCCGGCTCCGCGACGACACACTCGCCGCGCTGGTCGACGAGGACGACCTCGACGCCTCGGAGAGCCACATCCTCACCGGTCTGGTCACCGACATCGCCGATCTCGACGAACGGCTGCGGCGCATCGCGTACGCGGCGGCGGTCGCCGGTTCCCACGCGCCGATCGACCTCGTCGCGTACGTGGCCGAACTGCCGACCGAGGTGGTCATCGCCGGCGCCGACCAGCTGCACCGGCGCGGGCTGATCGACGTCGATCGCGGCCAGATGCGGTTCCGCCACCCGCTGGTACGCGCCGCCGCGCACGAACTGGCCGGCCCGGCGTGGCGGGTCGCCGCGCACGCCCGCGCGGCGGAACACCTACGGGCGGGCCACGGCTCGCTTCAGGTGGTGGCGCACCACATCGCGCGCTCGGCCCAGCCCGGTGACGCAGCCGCCGCCGAGGTGCTGATCGAGGCGGGGCTGGCCTTCACGTACAGCGCGCCCGCTCAGGCCGCCCGCTGGCTCGGCATGGCCCTACGCCTGCTGCCGGATCCCGACCGCCTCGGTGACCGGCGGCCGACGGTGTTGTTGCGGTACGCCCGCGCGCTCGGCCTCGGCGGCGATCTGGAGGGCAGCCGGGAGGTACTGCGCGAGCTGGCGCACGCCGACGACCCCGTACGCACCGAGGCGGCGGCCTTCCGCGCGGTCGTCGCCCGCCTGCGTGGCGACATAGACGAGGCGGCGACGCTGCTCACCGCGGAACTGGACGGCAAGCGGCTGCCCGCGACGGCCGGGGGGAAACTGCACGTGGAACTCGCCGCGATCGGGGCGCTCCGCGAGGACGGCGAGGCGACGCTGCGCCACGCGGAGCGCGCACTCGCGCTGTTCGGCGACGATCGGCCGCCGCTCGCCGCCGCGGCCCGGGCGCTGCAGGCCTTCGGCTGCCTCCAGGAGGGCGACGTCGCCGCCGCTCGACGCCATGCCGCCGCAGCGGCCAGGCTGGCCGACGTCGCGACCGGCCCGACGCTGCGCCCGCACGTCGAGCTGTTCGGCCCACTGGCGTGGGTCCACATGCAACTGGGCGACCTCGACGCGGCCGCCAGGGAACTCGACCGGGCGGCTGAGGTCGTGGAGAGCGCTCGGGACAGCAGTGCGCTGCCGTACCTGCTGATCGTGCGGGCCGCGTTGCAGACCCGGCTCGGGCACCTGGAGCCGGCCATCCAACTGACCGAGGAGGCCGTGGTCGCGGCCGGTCGGATCGGCAGCGTCGAGATGCGGGCCATGGCGGAGGCGGTGTCGCTGCGCCCGCTGCTCTGGACAGCCGGACCGTCCGCCACCATCGCCGCCGCCGACCGCCTCCGCGCGACCGGCCGACCACGTTCCCGGATGTGGTGGCGCGTCGCGCAGGTCAACCTCGCCATCGCACACCTGGCCGCCGGTAGGACCCGCCCCTGCCTGGAAATCGTCTCCGGCCCGCCGGAGTCGTGGCCGACCGGGCCGCCGACCGCCGTGCCGCGCGACGCCCTGCGCGCCATCGCGCTGGCCCGGTCGGGTGACATCGGCGGCGCTGGACGGTTTGCCAGCCGGGCCGGAGCGCTGGCCGACGCCGCGGGCCTCCGCTATGAAGTCGGCTGGGCGACCTGTGCTCGCGCGTACGTGGCGACTCTGGCCCGTCGCTTCGACGAGGCCGCCGCGCTGGCCGACCAGGCCGCCGACCGGCTCGCCACCGCCGAGGCACCCGTCGAGGCGGCACTTGCGCGGCACCTGGCCGGCATCGCACACCTCCGGGGTGGCCGGCCCGGCACTGCCCGGGAGGCCCTGCGGCGCGCGCGGGACGGCTACGAGGCGTACGGCGCGACCTGGCTCCTGTCGGTGCTCGACCGGCATCGGGCCGAAGCCCCGCCCCGGGTGGCACTCTCGGCGCGCGAGCGCGAGATAGCCGAACTGGTACGGACCGGGCTGACCAACCAGGAGATCGCGTCCCGCCTCTTCCTCAGTCGCCGCACGGTCGAGTCGCACCTGTCACGCGTCTTCGCCAAGCTGGGCGTACATTCGCGCACCGCCATGGCCGGCCGGATCGCCGCCGAGTTCGAAGCCGAACCCAGGGGTTGAGCGGGTCGACATCGGACGGTCGTCGACGAGGCCCCGACCGCTCCCCTCCCCTGGCTACTCGACGACGTCCGCCTTGCGAACTCGCCGGAGCGATCCGGCGCGGCCTCGATCTCCTCTGTCGTACGGATCCGGACCCACCAGGTCCCACGAGGAGTCAACGGGGAGACCGGCCGACGACATCGTCATACGACCTCCGGACTCTGACCTCAACATCCTGTGACCCAGATCTCACTCCCGGAACGTCAAAGTCCGCGGTGCGGCCGCGAGGTAGCGGCAAGCACCCACCAAGGAGGAAGCCATGGCCACCACCGTCGCCACCGTTCCGGCCGTACGCCGCTCGTCCGACCGCCTGCTTCTCGCCGGCAGCCTCGCCGGACCGGTCTTCTTCGCCTCGGCCGTGACACAGATGCTCACCCGGGAGGGCTACGACATCACGCGGCACCCGATCAGCCAGCTGGCCACCGGACGCCTCGGCTGGATCCAGATCACCACATTCGTGCTCGCCGGCCTCGGCGGGATCGCCCTCGCCATCGGTCTGCGACGCACGCTCACCGAAGGCACCGGTCGACGTGTGCTGCCGATCTTCGTCGGGATCTTCGGCGCCGGGCTCGTCGCGGCCGGGATCTTCACCATGGATCCGGAGTACGGCTTCCCGGTAGGTACTCCCGACGGACCCGTCGCCGAGATGTCCTGGCACAGCATCGCGCACTCGGCGGCGGCCGCCGTCGCCTTCACGGCGCTGGCCGCCGCCATCGTGCTGACCATCCGGTACGTCCGCCGTCGGGCCGCGCTGCCGGCGGTGCTGAACGGCCTCGCCGCGCTCGTCCTGCTGATGCCGATGTCGCCGGACCACATGAGCATTCAGATCGCCGTCAACGGTCTGGTCGCCTTCACCTGGACGACGGTCGTCGCCCTTTCCCCGCGCCGTTCGAACCGCTCGGCGTAGCGTGACCCGAAACCCGCGAGAATGAGGACCACCATGAAGTATTTGCTGCTCAGCTACACGCCGGCCGCCGCCTGGGACGCCGCGACCGCCGGCACACCTTCCGAGGAGGCACTGGCCGCGTTCGCCGCTTACCAGCGATTCGAACAGGAACTGGTCGAGACCGGCGAGTTCGTCAGCAGCGAGGGACTCGGTCACCCGGCGGTCAGCACCACGGTCCGCAAGACCCCGACCGGGGTGGTGGCCACCGACGGCCCCTTCCTCGAGCTCAAGGAGGTCCTGGCCAGCTTCGCGGTGATCGACGTGGGCAGCCAGGAGCGCGCCGTCGAGATCGTCTCGCGGATGGTCGAGGTACTGGGCGAGCCGATGGAGATCCGGCCGATCATGGGCGCGGACTTCGTGGCATGACCTCCCGCACACCGTGTCGCCGGACGGTGGCAGAGCGTCGCCGGACAACGACAGACCGGGAGGGCACCCGAACGGCGGTACCGGGGTGACCCAAGACGTCGAGCACCTGCTGCGCACCGAGGCGCCGCAGGTCCTCGGCGCGCTGGTGCGGCGCTTCGGCCACTTCGACATCGCCGAGGACGCGGTACAGGAGGCCCTGCTCGTCGCCAGCAGGACATGGCCGACGGACGGGGTACCGGAGAACCCGCGCAGCTGGCTGGTCCGGATCGGGTACCGGCGGATGGTCGACCTGCTCCGCACCGACCAGGCCCGACGCCGCCGCGAGCGACACGCCGGCATGAGCGAGCTGGCGATGCGGGATCCGACCCGCCAGGCGGGTCCTGCGCGGGAGACCGACGACAGTCTCACGCTCCTGCTGCTGTGCTGCCACCCCGCACTGAGCCCGACCTCCCAGGTGGCGCTCACCCTGCGCGCGGTCGGCGGTCTGACGACCACGGAGATCGCACACGCCTACGGGACGACCGAGAACACCATGGGCGCCCGGATCAGCCGTGCCAAGCAGCAACTGGCCCGGGCCGGCGCCCGGTTCACCCCGCCGACCGACGCCGACCGCGCCAGCCGGATGGGGGCCGTCATGCAGGTGCTCTACCTGATCTTCAACGAGGGCTACACCGCCTCCACCGGAGACGAACTCACCCGCGTCGACCTGACCCGCGAGGCAATCCGGTTGGCCCGCATGCTCCGTGACTCCGTGCCGGACGACCCCGAGGTAACCGGACTGCTCGCCCTGATGCTGCTCACCGAGTCGCGGCGCACCGCCCGCACCGACGGCCACGAGTTGGTGCCGCTGGAGGAGCAGGACCGGACACGGTGGGATCCGGAACTGATCCGCGAGGGCACGGAGCTGATCGACAGCGTCTGGCGGCGGCGCGAGGTCGGCCCGTACCAGTTGCAGGCGGCGATCGCGGCCGTGCACGCCGCAGCCGCGTCGCCGGACCGGACGGACTGGCCGCAGATCGCCGCCCTGTACCTGGGACTCGAACGACTCACTCCGACCGCGCCGGTACGGCTGAGCCGGGTGGTCGCGGTCGCGCACGCGTACGGGCCGGCCCGAGGGCTGGCCCTGCTCGACGACCTCAACCGGCGGCACCACCTGGACGAGGAGCCGCTGACCCGGCAACGCGAACGTGCGATCCGCGCACATCTGCTCGAGATGACCGGTGACCCGGCCGGCGCGGCGGCGCGGTACCGCGAAGCGGCCGCCCTGACCCAGAACCAGGTCGAACGGCGATATCTCCAACGCCGGGCCCACCGCCTCGACTGACCGACCCGCGGCCGACGGCCGGGATGCCGCAGGGCGGTTCAGGCGACGAGCAGGCGAAGACCGAGCTCTGCCGTGTCGAGGGCGAGGAGGTCGCGGTTGCGCTCGGCCCACCGGCCGGAGGCGAGGTCTTCGCGGAGAGTGCTGACTGCCCGTTGCTCAGCCTGCGGTCCGACCCTGGTCCATACCGAAACCGCGCGCCGGACATGCTCCTCCAGGTACGCCTCGGGCCGGCGCCAGTACGCTTCGAAGAAGCCGTCAGCGCAGTCCCAGGGGACCGGCACCGGCTCCGCACGTCCACCGATCGCGTGCGTCAGGTCGGCCAGGGAGGGCCAGCCGACGAGGAGGTCTGCGAACTCGGGCAGGTAGTCGCGGGTGAGCCAGAACCGCTGACGCCAGCCGGTGTCATCGGCGTCGTAGGTGAACACCACCACCCGGCGGGCCACACGCCGCATCTCGCGCAGCCCGGCGACCGGATCCGGCCAGTGATGGACGGTGCTGACGGCCATCGCGGCGTCGAAGGACTGGTCCTCGAACGGCAGACTCTGCGCGGCCGCCGCCACGCAGGGCGCCGCGTCCGCGGGACGCTGCGCCCGCATGACCGCCGACGGTTCCACCGCCGTGACGTCGCGGTCGGGGGGTTCGTAGGAGCCGGTACCGGCCCCGACGTTCAGCACCGATCGGGCGTCTCCCAGCGCATCCCAGATGCGCGCGGCGATCCGTGGTTCGGTGCGCCGCGTCGCCGGGTAGGCGGATCCGATGGTGTCGTACAACCGGGCACCGAACACTTCAAGCTGTTCTTCCGGCGTCGTCCTGATACCCATTGCGCGCGCCTCCAGTTCCCTGTCTATGGCCGTCACCATTGAACCTTTTTCAACCTCCCCTTGCGGTCCGTCTGAGCGCAAGGTCGGACGCGGTGTGTGAGCGCCGCGCGGTTCAGGCTGAAGAAGGTTCAGTCAGATGGACGGTCTCGACGCCACTCCAGTGCGGTACCTGCCCAGCGCAGCCGCAGCACAGTCCTCGGCGGTGAGGTGGGCGAACCGGGCCGGGTCCAGGGCGCTGGTCACCGCTTTCAGACCCTGCTCGTCGTGCATCATGGCGGCGAGCACGCGGGCGGCTCCCGCGGCATGGGTCACCCAGATCGCCTCGGCCACCCAGAGACCGTCCGGTCCGACTCGACCGACGAGCGGCATCTTGTCGGGTGTGATGGAGAGGACCCCGGCGAAACGCCGCTCCGGGGACCAGCGGTGGGCATCGGGGAACGCCTGCAGCGCGGCGGCGATCGCCTGGTCCAGGGGGGTACTCGACCAGGGCACCTCTGCGGTCCACGTGAGATCCGGCGCCGGCACGGGATCGTGGCCGGACGTGCCGAGCCCGTCCCGGTCGCCGTGGTCGCGGGCGTAGCTGCCCAGATCTGGCCACCGGACCAGCGGAGCGGCTCGGTGCGTCCCGGTGTGGGCGGACGCGTAGACGTACGGATGGACCACGGGGACCAGAGGGAGCCGTACGCCGGCCAGCGCGGAGATCCGAGGACCCCAGATGCCACCGGCGATGACGACGTCGTCGGCCGGGAAAGTCTCCGTCGGCGTATGAACGCCCGTGATGCGATCACCGTGCGTCCGGATGCCCGTCACGTCAGCGTTGGCCACGAACCGCGCGCCGGCGGCCCGCGCACGTGCCCTCAGTTCGGCGGTGATGTACGTGGCGTCGGCGGCGCCGTCCAGCGGCAGGTGCAGACCGAGTCGTGCCCGTGCACCGTCCACCATCCGCGGAGCCAGCCGGGCAGCCTCATCCGGCGCACAGAGGCGCGCGGGAATATCTGCGGAGTTCGCTTGCTCCAGCCGACGCAGGAGCCCACGGCACCCCTCCGCCGTCCATGCGATTTCGACGGCACCGGTGCTACGGAACGCCGAGCGACCGCCTCGGTCGAGCCGTCGATACAAGCGGATGGTGTCACGAGCCAGCTCGATCATGATCGGATGGTCGGCGATCATGCCGACAAATCCCGGGGCGTGGCCGGTGGAGCCGGGCAGCCGACCCGCACCCGCCCGATCGACGACGGTCACGGAGCAGTCGCCACTGAGACTGAGCTGCTCAGCGACCGCCGTACCGACAATGCCGGCACCAATGATCACAATAGAACGAGACACGGCGATGCACGATAGCAATCGCCTCCAAACAAGATCAATAAAAGTCCCGCCTTTACATGCGCCATGATGATATGTCAAGCAGCTACTGGCGCCTCGATCTGATGAAACTCCCTTGATATGATCTACGTCCCCCCTTACATTGATCGATGTCCGCCAGGATGGGCGGCTAGACGGCCCGCATGCCGTCGAGTTGATCACGGGGGAAGTAACGGTGGATCATGTCCACGATCAGGTGACCGCGACGGTCGACGGCATTCCGATCTTCGACGTTGTCGGCATTGGATTCGGCCCAGCGAATATTGCGCTCGCTGTTGCGCATGCCGAGGCTGGCGGCACGGAGTCGATGCATTTTCTGGAGGCAAACTCCGGGCCTGCGTGGCAACCGGGAATGCTGATGGAGGGCACCGACATCCAGCACAACCCGCTGCGCGATTTCATCACTCCCAAGAATCCCTGCAGTCCTTTCGGGTTCCTCAGCTATCTGAAGGCCAACAATCGGCTGTTCCACTTCCTCAACCTCGACTCTCCCTATCCGCCCCGATCCGATTACGCCCGCTACGTGTCCTGGGTGGCAGACCACTTCGCCAGCCAGGTCTCCTACAACACGCAGGCGACCTCTATCGCGCTGGGCAGGCTACGGGACCCCGCCACCGGGCGCCGCCTGGTCCGCGTCAGCACTGAATCCGGCGACATCCTCGGGCGGGCGCTATCCTTCGCACCGGGACGGTCGGCGAACATTCCGGAACCGTTCGCGAAGCTCCTCGGAGATCGGATATTTCATTTCACGGAATACGTGCAGCGACGTGACGGGTGGCGAAAGGACAAGAAGCCGGCGAGCGTGGCGGTGATCGGCGCGAGTCAAAGTGCCGTCGAAATCCTCCTTGACCTCCACGCAACGTTCCCCGACACCAGGATCAACAGCGTGTTTCGAGCCTTCAGCTATGTGCTGAAAGACACCAGCCCTTTCACCGAGGATCTACTCTTCCCCAGCCACACGGACTACTTCTACCAGGCGTCTCCGGAGTCGAAGAAGGCCCTTACCGAGCAGGTACGGAGAAGCAACTACAGCTCGGTCGACCACGACGTTCTGAAGCACCTGTACTTCCTCCGGTACGAGCAGGCGGTCCGTGGCGACGAATCGATCTCCGTGCGGAACAACACCGACGTGCTGGAGGCCGCCTGGCATGGTGACCAGATCCGGATACAGCTGCTGGACCGGCACACCGGCGACGCCGACGCACTCGACGTGGACGCCGTGGTGCTCGCCACCGGATTCCGCAACTTCGGTGTCGGTGAGCACGAGGAAGTTTCTCATCCGTTGATGCGTGACCTGTACGGTCGCTACGAGAAGAATCCCGACGGAACCTTGCGGGTCACTCGTGACTACCAGCTCGTTCCCACTGCGGCTGACGCCGACGCACCGCCGATCTTCCTCAACGGTCTCTGCGAGTCGACCCATGGACTTGGCGACGCCGGCTCGTTCAGCCTGCTGTCGTACCGGGCGTTCGACATCCACCGCACACTGACCGCCGCGGTGAGCGGGCGCGCACTCACCGACCTCTGACCGGAGTTCCTCATGTTTGTGGCGCAGTTCAACATCTCGAAGGAACGCTATCAACTCGACCACCCGGTCATGAGTGACTTCATGGCCAGCCTGGATCCGGTCAACGGGGCCGCCGACGAGTGGGACGGGTTCGTCTGGCGGTTGCACGACGAAAGCGGCAACGCCACCGCCATCCGGGCCTTCGACGACCCGACGATCATCTTCAATCTATCGGTCTGGCGCACTGTCGAGCAGCTCAAGGAGTTCGTGTACCGGTCAGCTCACGCGAACGTGCTCCGCCGACGCCGTGAGTGGTTCGAGGTGATACCCGAGCGCAGCTACGTCCTCTGGTGGGTCGACGAGTCCGGGTTTCCCACATTGGACGAGGCCAAGGCGCGGTTGCGGCACCTGCAGGAGCATGGCCCCACGCCGTACGCTTTCACCTTCGACCGAGTCCCGGCCGTGCGCCCGGGTAGTGGCGATGCCTAGCCGATCCTATCCGTATCTGACCGACGGATACCGCAGCAGTGATCCGGACCAGGTGCTTCACCTGATCGACCAGTTCCCCCTGGCAACGCTCCTGCCCGAGGACCGCGCAGACCGCAGTGTCACGTTCCTTCCGGTGATCATCGACCCGCACCATGACGCTCAGCCGGCGCTTCTCGGGCACCTCGACAAGAGCAACCCCTTCCATCCGATTCTCGACGGTGGACGCGTACGCGCCATCTTCCACGGGCCGAACGGTTACATCTCCCCTGCGGACTACGTGACGGAGCAGTTCCCTACCTGGAACTACGCAGTCGCACAGGTAGTCGGAGTGAGCACGCTGATCGACGAGCCCGATGTCAAGCTCCAGCACCTCGCACTAATGATCGAGGTGCTGGAGAGCGGGCATGGCACGACATACCGGTTCGACCCAGAGGCACACGTCCTCGACGGCCTGCTGGCCCGCATCACGTTCTTCCGGCTCGTCGTCGATTCCATGGATGCCACCTTCAAGTTTTCACAGGACAAGGTGTTCGGGGACCGCCTCGGCGCGTATCGAGGCCTGCTGAACCGCCTCCATGCCCGGCAGGAGCGTGCGGTCACCCGTTTCGCCGAGGACGTCGCCCAGACTGGTCAACGCCGCCCCGCGAAGCCACAGGAGACCCGGGAGAGCAAAGAATGACGCAAACAGCAGCCCGTCCGCCCAACACCCCCGTCGAGGTGCACGACAACATACTCGGGGCAATCGGCAATACCCCCATCGTGCGCCTCAACCGCGTAGTCGAGGGTGTCGGCGCGCGGGTGTTCGCAAAACTTGAGTTCATGAATCCCGGCGGTTCCATCAAGGACCGTATCGGCGCCTGGCTGCTGGAGGACGCCGAGCGGCGCGGTGTGCTCCGGCCCGGCGGGTTGGTCGTGGAGGGTACCGGGGGCAACACCGGAATCGGCCTGGCCATGGCTGCCGCCGTGAAGGGCTACGAATGCGTCTTCACCGTCCCGGACAAGATGTCCGAGGTGAAGATCAAGGTGCTGCGTTCACTCGGCGCACGCGTGGTCGTCACACCGACGGTCCCCCCGTCGGATCCACGCAACTACTGCAACGAGGCGCGCCGGATCGCCGCGGCCAGGCCTGGCTCGGTCTACATCGACCAGTACAACAACCTGGCGAACCGGGAATACCATTACCGGCACACCGGGCCCGAGATCATCCGTCAGCTGCCGCAGGTGGATGTCCTGGTAGCCGGGCTCGGCACCGGCGGGACGCTGTGCGGCACCGGAAGGGCCCTCAAGGAGTACAGGCCGGACATCAGGGTCATCGGTGTGGATCCCTATGGTTCGGTCCTTCATGAGGCGTACCGCACAGGCGTGATGGGCACACCGGCGCCCTATCTCATCGAGGGCATCGGCAAGGACTGCATCCCGTCGAACATCGACTTCGGGCTCATCGACGACGTGGTGCGGGTAGGTGACCGCGAGTCCTTCCTGATGACGCGAAGCCTCCTCAGGCGAGAGGGAATCTACGCCGGCGTCTCGTCAGGCGCGGCGGTGGTCGGTGCCTCCCGCTGGATCCGGGGAGCCGGAGCGCACCTGTCCGGGCAAACGGTTGTCGTCATCCTTCCGGACAGCGGCAGCCGCTACGTCACAAAGGCGTACGACGACGAATGGATGGCGGCGCAGGGCTTACTGGACGAGGAACCCGAGGTGGGCGAAGGGCGGCCGAGCGATGACTGAGTGGACCGCTGTGGAACGGGTCGACGGGATCAGCCGACGAGACTTCTACGGGGAGTACGTCACAAAGGGACGGCCGGTCGTCGTGCGCGGCATGATGTCGCAGTGGCGGGCGCTCGACTGGGGCGTCGACTACTTCCGCCAGCACACCTCTCCGGCGCCGTTGGGTGTCAAGAAGGGCAACGTCGCCGAAGGCAGGCGAGAGCAGGTCACGCTCGCTGGATACACGGAAGCGCTCGAGGCCTACGAGGCCGGGCTTGAGGGCGGCGAGCCGGTCGAGATGCCGGGCTACCTGCACGACGTTCCCCTGTTCCGGTCCTTCCCGGACCTGGTGCGAGACGTGCAGCCCTTCCCGTCGGACCTCCTTCCCAGCTGGTACAGGCGCAACTGGCCGGAGTACGTCCAGTACTTCATGGGACCGACCGGCAGCGTCACGCCGCTGCACTTCGACACGCTGCTGACCAACAACCTGTTCTTCCACATCGCCGGCCGCAAACAGTTCACTCTGATCCCGGCCGGCCAGCGCAAGATCTGTTACACCTATGGTTGGCGGTGGGCACGCTTCGACCCCACGGCGCCCGACTACCAGAAATTCCCCAGGTCGACCGCCACCACACCGGTCACCGTCGTTCTCGAACCCGGCGAGGTGCTCTACATGCCGCCGGGCACGCTACATCACGTCCGCAACCTGTCGATGACGATCTCCTTCAACATCGACTGGCACACCGCTGCCAGCGCCCTGTCGGGAATGGCTAGCGTCCTGCGGGGAGCGCCACTCAAGAACGGCTACTACAACGCGCTGTCGTTCGCGGGGGTCGGGATCGGAATCCCGTCGCAGTACGTGTTCCCGCTCTACAAGTCCTACCTCACCTACGTCAGCTGAGACACATCCACGGGGGGCGGCACAATGACCCAGGCACGCACGGTCGACCGACCGGCAACGGATCTGGAGAACCTCGAGTCAGAAGTGCGCAGCTACTGCCGGACGTGGACGGCCACGTTCGTCCGGGCGGTCGGGGACCGCATCGTCGATTCGGACGGCCGTTCCTACCTCGACTTCTTCATGGGCGCGGGGGCGCTCAACTACGGCCATTCCAACCGACACCTGCGCAGGCGGTTGATCGACTATCTCAACGACGACGGTATCGTGCACGGCCTCGACGTCATGACCGAAGCGAAGGCGACTTTCCTGCACACGCTACGCGAGCGGCTGCTCGTTCCGCGAAGGCTCGACTACAAGGTCCAGTTCACCGGCCCGACGGGGGCGAACTCGGTCGAGGCCGCACTCAAGCTCGCCCGCAAGGTGACCGGCCGGCGCACGGTCGTCGCCTTCACCAGGTCCTTCCACGGGATGAGCCTGGGTGCACTGGCTGCCACCGCAAACGCGGACAAGCGTGCCGCCGCCGGAGTGCCGCTCGAACACGTACTGCGACTGCCCTACGAGAGGTTCGGTGGACATGGCGTCTGCGGTCTCGACCTCCTGGAGGACCTGATCGGCTGCGCTGGTAGTGGCGTCGAGCTCCCTGCGGCGGTGATCGTGGAGACCGTCCAGGGCGAGGGCGGCGTCAACGTCGCCAGCCCTTCGTGGCTGCAACGGCTTGCCGAGATCTGCGCCCGGTTCGGCGTCCTGCTCATCGTCGACGACATACAAGCCGGATGCGGTCGCACCGGCCCCTTCTTCAGCTTCGAACCCAGCGGCATCGTGCCGGACATCGTCTGCCTGTCGAAGTCGCTGAGCGGATTCGGGCTGCCGATGGCGGTCACGCTCTTCCGACGAGAGCTGGACGTGTGGCGGCCCGGCGAGCACAACGGGACCTTCCGCGGCAGCGGACCGGCGTTCGTCACCGCGACCGAGGCGCTGGAGCGGTACTGGAGCAACGACGAACTGGCGCGGGCTACGGCGGAGAAGGAGGAGCCGGTCGCCGTCCGGCTCCGGGATCTCGCACAGGCCTTTCCCCATCTCGGTGTCACCTACCGCGGTCGCGGTCTCTTCTGGGGCGTTGAGTTCGGCCGTCCCGGCGTCGCGACGGAGGTGAGTCGGCAGGCTTTCGACCTGGGTCTCCTGGTGGAGACAGCAGGGGCATCCGACGAGGTCGTGAAGCTCCTGCCGTCGCTGCTGATCCAGGAGTCCGATCTCGTCGAGGGCCTGGAGATCCTCCACGAGGCCACCCGGCGCGTCGCGGGCAGCGCCGCGTGAACGCCCGCGGGGTGTCGGCGGTCGTCGTCTTCGCCTTCCTGACGGCCGTGGTGAACGTCTATGCCGGCAGCGTGTTCCAGTCGCTGTCGCCAGCCGGCGTTGCCGCGATCTCGTTCTCGCTGGCCTGCGTTCTCTTCACCGGGATCGGTCTGGCACGGCACGGGCTCGCCGCGCTGCGGCCGTTCGTCGACCAGGGCCGCGACGTGCTGGCCATCAACGTCACCACCGCCGTTGCCTGGCTGACCGTGCTGTTCTCACTGCAGTACATCGAGCCGGCGATCGTGAACGTGGTCAGCCTCGCCGTCAGCCCCGTGGTCATCGCCCTGGCCGGGCCCCTGATGCGGCGGGGCAGCCGGGTGATGGCGGGTGAGCTCGCCGCATCCGTCGGCATTCTCGCATCGCTGGTGGTCCTTGGTTGGGGGTCACTCTCGGGCCGTAGCGCGGTCGGTGAGATCGGGTACGCGGACGCCGCGCTCGGCATGACGCTCGCGGTCGCGTCCGGACTCGCTTCCGCAGGCAACATCGTCTTCTCCAAACGACTGAGTGACAAGGGTCTGAGCCCGACCGCGGTCATGGCGGTTCGTTTTCCCGTGACCATGGCGGGGGCATGGGTACTGGTCTCCGCCACTTCATTGCCCGACCTCGGCGCCGCGCTCGGCCCCGGGCTGCTGCTCGCCGTGATCTCCGTGATCGTCCCGCTCTACCTGCTGCAGATCGGCGTGCGTCACGCCGAGCCGATCACCGTCTCGCTGCTGATATGTCTGGGGCCGGGATTCACGCTCGCGTTGCAGACGCTGGACGGAAGGCTGCGAGCTTCCGCGCTGTCGATCTCGGTGATCCTCGCTATGACCGCGTTCGTCGCGCTCGGCACGCTGGCCCGGCAGCGGGCAGCTGGTACGGGGGCGGGAGCACCCCGGATCGCCGTGGTCGACGCCCATTCCACCGGTGGTTACCTGCCGGACGCACTGCGCGCCCGCGGCGCCCAGTGCATTCACGTGGATTCCGGGATGCCGGACGTTCACCTGACCCTGCGTGCGTCGGGATTCGTGGCGTCAGTCCGGCACGACGGCGATCTCCGGACAACCGTCGCGGCACTTCAACGACTGTCGGCCAGCGCCGTGGTCGCTGGGGCGGAGTCCGGGGTCGAGCTGGCCGACGAGCTCAATGCGGCACTGGGGACACCGGGCAACGGCATGTCGCGGCCGCGCGCCCGGCGCAACAAGTTCGAGATGGTCGAGGCGCTCCGGGAGGCGAACGTCGCACACGCGGCGACCATCGTCTCGAGCGTCCCGGGCGAGATAGTGCAGTGGGCAGAGTCGTCCGTGGGGTGGCCCGTCGTGCTGAAGCCGGTGGCGAGCGCGGGTACGGACAACGTCGTGTCATGCGCGTCGGCGGAGGAGATACGAGCTGCCGCCGAGAAGATCATGTCGGCACGGGACCGCTACGGCCGGGCCAACTCCCTCGTACTCGCGCAGGAGTTTCTCGCCGGCGACGAATACTTCGTCAATTCGGTCAGCCGAGACGGCGTACATCGGATGGGCGAGATCTGGCGGTACTACAAGCGTCACCTCCACGACGGGCACATCGTCTTCGACCACCACGAACCCATTGCGCCGGACGACCCGATCGCCCTCCGGCTGGGCCGCTACACCCGGGAGGTGCTCGACGCCCTGGAGATCCGGAACGGCGCCGGGCACAGCGAGATCATGTTCACCGAGCGCGGTCCCGTGCTGGTGGAGTGTGGTGCCCGGCTCGGCGGTGGCCAGGTTCCGCACATCAACATGCGCTGTCTGGGCACGAGCCAGGTGGATCTGCTGGCGCTCTCCCTCACCGATCCCCCGGCCTTCGCCACGCTCGACGAGATCGCGTACCGGATCATCGAGCGCCCCCGTCACGTTTCCCTCATCAATCCGTACCCGTGGGGACGGGTGCCGCCCGACGATACGCTGGCCGAGATCCGCGCCCTGCCGTCGTATGCGCACGACGTGCTGGCGTTCCCGGCGGGACACCAGATCCCACGGACGATCGACGTGGTGACCTCACCGGGCTTCGTCTATCTCATCTCACCGGATCGACAGCAGATCATCAACGACTACGCCCGGATCCGCGAGATCGAGCGGGAGTATCTCTATACGTCCCGATGAGCGGCCTTCCATGCCGCCGCCGTCACTCGGTAGAGCAGGCAGTCCCGGCCACCGCCGTCCAAGCGACGACCGTCCGGGACCGCACCGATCTTTTCGACAGCGCTCCGGGAGCGGGCGTTCTCCGGAGCGACCAGGAAGATCACCGAGTCGACCTGGCGAAACGCGTGGCGCAGCATAAGTCGCTTCATCTCGCCGTTGACGGCTCCACCCCAGTACTTCCGAGCGAGGAACGTCCAACCGATCTCGATCTCGCTGGCCTCGGGGTCGTACCCGTGATATCGGGACGTGCCCATGATCTCGCCGTCGGATATGTCCTCGGCGATCAGCGCGCCGCCGGAACCGAGCGCGTCGTCGAAGAAGCGGCGGAACGCCTGCGGGGTGTGGCGCTGCCGGTCCGGGTGCTGCGCCCAGATCAGCGGATCGGATGCCGCCAGTTGCAGACCGGACAGGTCGTCGGCGGTGAGCGGCCGGAGACGGACGAGGCTGCCGGTGAGCACCGGTTGTCGGTCAAAGGACACGGCCATCAGGCTACGGGTCAGCGGAACGCGACGGGCATCGATGTTGTGCACCAGTTCGACATCATGAGACCTGAGAGATCACGGAGGCCGGTCCTGGGCGCCATCACATGGGCGCGGACAGGGTCTGCCGGTCGGCAGCCTTGACGCCGGCTGGACAATGTCCGGCGTACCAGAACATCCACCGGACAGCCCCAGACGCCGGTCCCGAGGGGCGACGCCGCCGGCAGCGGGCGGCGGCGGTCTGGTTCGACGGAGGGAAGCCCGGTTTGCGCGACAACCTGATCAGCCTCGGGATCATCGCCGGCGCGGCTGCCGGCGCCGTCCTCCTCATGACGGTGGCCTACCGGATACTGCGCTACCTTGGCCGCCGCTCGATCCTCCTCGCCGAGCTGGCCCGGCGTGCCTATCCACCGGCATCGGTGATCGCCGCCCTCGCGGCGATCTGGCTGGCCGTACCGGCCGCCACCAGCAACGGCTGGCACGAGCCGTTCTTCCGGGGAATCCTGCTCGCCGTGATCGCCTCCGTCGGCTGGCTGATCGCCGCGCTGACCGACGTCGCCGCCGACACGGCGCTGCGGACGTTCCGGATGGACGTCCGGGACAACCTCTCCGCACGGCGGGTGCACACCCAGATCACCGTGATCCGGCGGGTGGCCGTCGCCGTCATCGCGGTGCTCACCATCGGGGCGATGCTGGTGACGTTTCCGCAGGCGCGGGCGGTCGGAGCCAGCGTGCTGGCCTCCGCCGGTCTGGCCGGGATCGTCGCCGCGCTCGCCGCGCAGAGCATGCTCGGCAACGTTCTGGCCGGCCTGCAACTCGCCTTCGGCAACGCGCTTCGGCTCGACGACGTCGTCGTGGTGGAGGGCGAGTGGGGCCGGGTCGAGGAAATGACCCTCGGCTACGTGGTCGTCAGGATCTGGGACGAGCGTCGGCTCATCCTCCCGTCGTCCTACTTCACCTCGACGCCGTTCCAGAACTGGACCCGTACCGGCGCCTCCGTGCTGGGCACGGTGGAAATTGACCTGGACTGGTCGCTGCCGGTCGAGGAGATGCGCCGGGAGATGCGCCGGATCCTGGAGGGCGAGGCGGACCGGCTCTGGGACGGGCGGGTCTGCGTCCTCCAGGTCACCGACGCCACCGGAGGCATGATCAGGGTACGGCCGCTGGTCAGCGCCGCGAACAGCTCCGCCCTCTGGGATCTGCGCTGCCTCGTCCGGGAGAAGCTGGTCGCCTGGGTCCAGCAACAGCAGCCCTCGGCCCGCCCTCGGGTACGGGCGGACCTCGAACCGGCCGGCGCAGGCTCGGCACAGTTGCCGCCGACCGACGGCGAGTCGTTCGTCGACGGCGCGGGGCGAGCGGCGCGCACGGCGCGGGAGGACGGGGTGGAGGTCGCCGACGGCGCCGGCGCCTCGGCGGGCGCGGAGAGCGCCAACTCGCGCCCGGCGCCGGCACAGCGGACCGACTGACCCTCCCTTCCAGGGCCAGCTTTCCTCCAGGGACTCACCTCGCATCACGCCTTCGTCAGCCGACAACGGCAACGGCAACCCCGAAAGCGGACCGGCTGCCTGGCAGCCTCCCACCTCGTGCGTGATGATCATCACCGTGACGGAACTCTGACCTCCCCAGACGGTAGAGTCCGTGCGGGTCGTCGAGGTGCGGCTACGGCCCCTCACGGTCTTCTTCCGGGCGACGATGCTCGGGTCCGTCCGGAACATCTCTGATCCGTACCGATTGGGGTAATGCGCCGTTGCCCCAATGGGTGCGGCATCGTGTGTGCGCCCCGCGTGCACACCCTGAGTGAAAAGGCCGTATGTCTTCGTTGCTGTCCCCGGTCGTCCGACCGCGTCTGTCCCGTCCGTCCTGGCTCTCGCCGAAGGTGTTCCGGACCGAGGTCCTCGCCGGCCTGGTCGTCGCCTTGGCGTTGATCCCGGAGGCGATCAGCTTCTCCATCCTGGCCGGGGTGGATCCGCGGGTCGGGTTGTTCGCCTCGTTCACCATGGCCGTGGCCATCTCGATCTGTGGTGGCCGGCCGGCGATGATCAGCGCGGCGACCGGCGCGATCGCCCTGGTCGTCGCACCACTGGCCCGCGATTACGGTCTGGATCACCTGGTCGCCGCGGTGATCCTGGGCGGGGCGATCCAGGTGCTGCTGGCCGCCCTCGGGGTGGCGAGGCTGATGCGGTTCGTTCCACGTAGCGTGATGGTCGGCTTCGTCAACGCCCTGGCCATCCTGATCTTCGCCGCGCAGGTGCCGTACCTGCTCGGGGTGCCGTGGCTGGTCTATCCGCTCGTCGCCCTCGCCCTGGTGATCATCGTCGGGCTGCCCCGCCTCACCCGCGCCGTCCCGGCCCCGCTCGTCGCGATCATCGTCCTCACGGTGATCACGGTGGCCGCCGCCGTGACCGTGCCGACCGTCGGCGACCAGGGTGAACTGCCGAAGAGTCTGCCCACTCTCGGCCTGCCGCAGATCCCGTGGACGATGGAGACCCTGGCGCTGATCGCCCCCTACGCCTTCGGTGTCGCGCTGGTCGGGCTGATGGAGTCGCTGATGACCGCCAAGTTGGTCGACGACATCACCGACACCCACTCCAACAAGACCCGCGAATCCTGGGGCCAGGGCGTGGCGAACATCGTCACCGGCTTCTTCGGCGGCATGGGCGGCTGCGCCATGATCGGCCAAACGATGATCAACGTGAAGGCATCCGGCGCCCGCACCCGCCTGTCGACCTTCCTGTCCGGCGTGTTCCTGCTCATCCTGGTCGTGGCGCTCGGCGACGTGGTCGCCACCATCCCGATGGCCGCTCTCGTCGCCGTGATGATCATCGTTGCGGTCTCCACCTTCGACTGGCACTCGGTCGCCCCCGCCACGCTCAAGCGCATGCCACTGGGTGAGACCCTGGTCATGGTCACCACCGTCGCCACCACCCTGGCCACCCACAACCTCGCCATCGGCGTCGTCGCCGGGGTGCTCACCGCCATGGTGATCTTCGCCCGTCGGGTCGCCCACCTCGTCGAGGTCACCAGCGTGCTCGACCCTGACGGCGGCACCCGCATCTACTCCGTACACGGCGAACTCTTCTTCGCCTCCAGCAACGACCTGGTCTACCAGTTCGACTACGCGGGTGACCCCGAGAAGGTGATCATCGACATGAGTCGCGCCCACGTCTGGGACGCCTCCTCCGTCGCCGCCCTCGACGCCGTCACCACCAAGTACGCGGCCCGCGGCAAGACCGTCGAGATCATCGAACTGAACAAGCCCAGCGCCGCCATCCACGGCAGCCTCGCCGGCACCCTCACCGCGAATCACTGATGCCAGGCGCCCTCCCGGCTGCCGGACCGCAGCACACCTGCGGTCCGGCAGCCGGGCGACCCATGCGGATCGGCGAAACCACCCAACGCATAGGTCGGTGAGCGCTCGGCCCTTCCGGAGGTATATGGCCGGCCACGGGGAGAACCCTGGCCCTCAGCGGGAGCGCCAGCGCACTCCTCGACCGCACCGTCGCTAGCCGAGTAGTTCCGATATCCGGTCCCGGATCACCTTCTTGATCAGCGGCAGCGCGGCGCGTAGCCGTTTGTTGTGGCCCGGCCGCTGGGGAAGGTACGGGAACATGTCGGCCGCGCGGCGGAGAGTGCGCTTGGCCACGCGTCGCGCTGGACGACGTCAAATGCGAGGTTCGATGCGAGGCACCGCCCCGGCGTGGGCGAGCAGTCCGTCGACGAAGGCCCCAAGCGCCGCGGCGTACGTGTCCTGTGCGGCGAGGGCGGGCCATCGGTTGCCGATACCGGCCAGGTGCGGCAGCCGGGACAGGTCGGCGCGGTCGAAGAAGGCGTCGTCGGGGGCGTCATGGGCGTCGCCCGCGCGCCGACTGTCGGAGTGTGCGCGAACCAGGATCTCGCCGACGGTGTAATACCAGATACCGCGAAAGAGGTGGACGGCTTGCTCGGACGTGCACCCAGCTTCGGCGGCCGCGCCGACGATGGCCTCGACCATCTCCAACGCCGGCTGGCCGAGGCGGCGCAGGAAGCCGTCGGCGGTGAGGACTTCGGCAGCCCAAGGCCAGGCGGCGAGCGAGTCGTGGATGGCGATGGCCGATGCGACGATGCAATCTCGCGGATCGCTGGGCAGGTCGCGGCGCAGCGTCTGCTGGGCATGTTCGTTGAGCAGCTGGATCAGCAGATCCTCGCGGTCGCGCACGTGGTGGTACAGGGTCGTCGGCCCGATCCCGAGCTCAGCAGCCAGCCGGCGCATCGTGAGCCTCTCCCAGCCATCCCGGTCGATGATCTTCCTGGCGGCCTCCAGGATCTCCGCACGGGAGGTCAGTGGCGGCCGGCCAGTGCGACCGTGGGATCGGGGCATGAGCCCATCATCCTCCGCGGTTCAGGTCCGCGAAACGGGGGCGGGTCGCGTCATCGACAGGGGCAGCACACATCGCTGGCTGACTCTGAAGTTGTCCTCCGGTTTGGCGGGCGCGCATGTCGTGCTATCTTTCGGAACATGTTCGAGAAGTCGCTTCGGTTGCGCGGTACCCGCTCCGACGCGCAACCAAGTTAGGTGCAGCCAGCATCGGTCGGGAAGGGACCAGCGCGATGAACATCACACGAAGAGGGCTTGTCGGTGGCGCCGCGTTCGGCATCGGCATGGCCGTGATGGGGACCCCGGCGTCCGCGACGACCCGCTCCCGTGCCTGCGAGTTGCAGTCCGCCCTGGACGCGATCCACCGCGCCGGAGTACCAGGCGTCTTCGCTGAGGTACGCAAAGGTCGTGACACGTGGCGCGGCGCCTCCGGGGTCGCCGACCTACGAACGGGCCGGCGGGCCACACCGACCCAGCGGCACCGCATCGGCAGCATCACCAAGACCTTCACCGCCGTTGCGGTCATGCAGCAGGTCGAGCGGGGCGCGGTCGGCCTCGACGCACCCATCGGCCGCTACCTGCCGCGGCTCGTGCCCGGAGTGCGCGGCGACAGGATCACGGTGCGGATGCTTCTCAACCACACCAGCGGCCTGCCCGACTACCTTCCCTACGCGTTCCCGTCCCTCCAGACGTTCCCCGCAGCCGGATCCACCAGGAGCCTCGACGACAACCGGTTCCGGCAGTTCAGCCGAGCAGAGCTGATCGCCATGGGCGTCGACGCGCCTCCCGCCGGCGAACCGGGGGCACCCAAAGGGGTGTACTCGAACACCAACTACCTGCTGCTCGGCGAGCTCTTGGAGGCGGTGAGCGGCATCGGAGCCGAGCAGTACATCACCCGCAACGTCATCAAGCCCGCCAAGCTGCGGAACACCGGCTTCCCGGACGGGGAACGCATCGTCGGAGCGCACCCGAAAATGTACGAGTCGTTCTTCGGCCTCATCGACCCGCCGCGGGACTACAGCGTCTACAACATGTCCTGGGTGTCGACCGGAGCCGGCCTGGTGTCAACCGTCGAGGACGTCAATCGCTTCTACGGCATGCTACTCGGCGGCAGGATCGTCAGCCGGGCGTCATTGGAGCAGATGCAGGCCACTGTCCCGGTCATCAACCAGACCGGCGAGCCGGTCACGTACGGTCTGGGCCTGCACAGGTTCGCCATTGCCGGCTGCGGCCCGATCTGGGGTCACGACGGCACGGTCTGGGGCGCACAGACGATGACGATGGTCAGCGCCGACGGCAACCGGCAGCTGTCCGTGGCGATGAACCTGGTGCGGTGGAACACGCTGGACGCTTCGGGGCAGCCACAGCACCACCCCATCGACGACGCACTGTCGAGCCTGTACAAGCAGGCGATGTGCGACTGATTTGACGATCGTTCTTCTCAAGACTCTCACGTCAACGTGGCACTGGCCTGCGCCAAAAGATGGTGGCGCAGGCCAGTGTGCGCAACGCTTCGTGGATGTCGTCACGGGTCGTCGGCGGTCGCGGCGAGCAGAGTGAGCGCCTCGCGGATGTAGCGCCAGGCGGTGGCCACTCCGACGGCGAACCCGGCGGCCAGACGGGCAAGGGTGTCGCCGTTGCGCAAGTGGGCCAGGACGAGCAGCGCTTGGCGGCCTGGGTCGAGCCGGCGCCACCGGGATCGTCGCTGGTGGCGATGAGTACGGATCAGGTCGGCGACGTGGTTGAGGATCGGGTGGACAGCGGGATCGAGGCAGGTAAGACAGCAACGAGGCTCCCGGTAGGGGCATCTTTCTTGGTCGATTGCTGTCTTACCGGGAGCCTCACCTCACCCGGCTACCGGCCCCCTCCACGCTGCCGACCTGCACCATCAGGTTGGAAATGGCTCAGTGATAGCCCTGGTTTCTCGGGATCGCTCCCGACCAGGGCTATCGCCATGTCGCACGCAAGGGGGGAGCCGAGGGGACTCGAACCCCTGACCCCCACACTGTCAGTGAACCAGCCAGCCTGTTCGTGTCTGCCAGACCGTGTCGGTTCGTGCCGAACGTACAGGTCAATGACTCCCTGGGGGTTCGAACCATGTCGGCCTCAACCGGGCCTTCCCGAGCCGTCCGTGAGACGGTTGTGAGATATCGCGGCAGCGGAACGGGGTGGACGTCAGCCCGCTCCGCAATCCGGCCCCCGCAGCGTAGGCATCCTGATCCCGCTGTGGCTCACTCTCAGCTTTGGCGGCCACCTGTCCCGATGCCGGGCCCGTGGCACGACGTCACCCATCAGATGCGTCTGCTCGACGGAGTGCCCGCTCGACCGTGCCGAACCGGATACGTTCCTGCTCCAGACGTAGCGCAGGGGCGTACCGGTCGGCAAGCAGGTCGGCGTAGAGGTCGGCCTCCGCCGGGTGCAGATGGGGCAGCTCGGCTCGGACCGGACTCGGCTCCCGACCCCAGTGGTCACGATGGGCGAGCAGTGTCGGCCGGTCCATCAGGATCGACCGGGTGTGCGGAAAGCTCTGGCGCAGCCGGTCCAGGATGGCGAAGCCGTGCGTGTCGAGGTCGCCCCAGTAGACCAGCTCACGGGAGTTCAGCCAGTTCAGCGGTGCCAGCCCGGACAGCGCGTACCCGCCGCCGAGGACCGCGACGGCATCGTCCACCGGCGGCAGCGCCAGATAGGTGATTTCGTTCTCCACCACGATGACCCGGGACGCCTCGACCGGACTGGCCGCCAACTCCTCCACCCGCACGGTCATCTCCCGGTATGGCCCCGGCGCCGGCGGTTTCCGGCCCAGCGCCCGCAGCCGAACGTACACCGGTTTGGTTCGGAGGCCGTACCGCTGCGCGAACCGGCCCGGCGGTTGGGAGTGGTCGATCCGACCCGGCTCGAGCTGACGGTCGAGCAGCCCGGCGAGCACTCCACGGTGTTGCTCGATGAACTTGGTATCGACGCCCGGCACGTCGACATGCCGCAGGTAGGTCTCCGGCCGCCCGTTGCGGTCGATCCAGAGCACGGTGTCGACCAGCCTGCCCCACCGATCCGCGTGCCCGAGCACCTGCATCGGATGGGCCACCATCCAGTCCAGTAATGCCGGTGCGCTCGCCTGGGTGGCCTCCAGCAGCCGTTCGCACGTCGCCACGTGCGCATCGACCTGCAACAGTGCCCAGAGTTGCTGGGGAGTGTCGATCACTGCCCGGGCGGGCACACGGTTGGCGCCGATCAGTCGGCCGCCGACGGTACGCTGCTCAAGCCGTACGAGATCCGTGTCTACCTTCCGCCATCGGCCGATCCACTCCTGAGCGGCGCCGAAATTATCGGCCAGTTCGGCTGCGGTCGGGGCGCGCAGCGGTACGACGACCGGCTGCCACGGCGTACCCCGTCCCAGCGCGGTGAGGAACTCCCCCGTCTCCCACCGACGACGCAGCCGGTCGACCAGATCGTCGGGCCCGGTCCAGCGCGGTTTCCGTGAGGCAGCGCCCATGTCAGGCCTCGGACGCGGACGATGCGCCCAATTCGTGTGCCTGCCGCCGCTCGTGGTACTCCTCGATGGTCAGACTCTGCAGACGCGAGTAGTTGCCGTTCGGGTTGTCCACGAACCCGACCGATGCCACGTACGGCTCGATGACGTGGATCTTCTGCAGTGGGGTCACGATCAGCAGTTGCAGACCGATCCGCTGGAACAGGGCGAGCGCGAACCGGGTCGATGTCTCGGAGCCGCGCCCGAACGCCTCGTCGATCACCACGAACCGGAACGTGTTCGCGTCGCTGGCCGCCGAGTCGAGCTTGAACTGGTACGCCAGCGACGCGGCCAGGATGGTGTACGCCAGCTTCTCCTTCTGCCCGCCGGACTTGCCGCCCGAGTCGGTGTACGTCTCGTGCTCGGCGTCGTCCTCCCGCCACCGCTCCGAGGCGGAGAAGACGAACCAGTTGCGCACGTCGGTGACCCGCCGCGCCCAGATCCGGTCGACGTCGGTGAACCCCTCCCGGCCCTGGAAACGCTCGATGATCCGCTTGACCTGGAGGAACTTCTGTTCCGAGTACTGGTCCGAGTCGTCGCCGCCGAGCGAGTTGTCGGTGCAGGCCCGCAGGTCGCCGACAAAGTCGCGGATCTCCACGTTCGGCGTCGGGTTGCCGTCCAGCCGGATGTACCGGCCCGGGTTGTAGTCGATGCCGACCAGCGACTGGTTGATCGTCGTTATCCGCTCCCGGATCAGCTCCGCCTGTTTGTTCAGTTGCGAGTGGAAGCTCGCGATGTCTCGGATCGTGTTCGTGTTCAGGTAGGTCTTGAACTCCGCCTCGAACCGGGGCAGGTCGTCGCGGATCAGTCGGTCCCGCATCGCCCGGTACTCCCCGGCGGACTGGACGGCGTTGTCCAGCTCAGCGGCCTCCAACGGGTACCGGCGCCGGAAGTCCACCATCCGGCCGACCGCCCGGTTGCTGGCCGCGGCCTGCCGGCGGGCGGCCTCGTCCCGCTCCGACCGGAGTTGGTTCTCGACCTCGTCGCGAAGGCGGTCGTAGCCGGCCTGCTCGGTGGGCACCGTGTCGCCGGCGCGCTTGCCCAGCGTCTCGAAACACTCCGCCGCCGCGCCGTACCCCGGCTCGTCCAGCAGCTGCCGCGCGTCCCGCAGCCCCTGCTCGGCCCGGTCGAGCTGTCCCCCTACCTGGCCGATCCGGCTCTGCGTGGTGTCGCGCTCGTCTCCGAGTTCGGTGAGTTCCTTTGCGACCCGGTCCAGCTCGGCGGTGAGCCGGGCGAGTTCCCCCGAGGCCGCCTCCAACCGCCGCTTCTCCGAATGCAGCCGTTCGATGCGTTGCACTGCCGAGCCCCAGTCCAGCTCGGTGAAGTCGGTGAACTCGACCAGCTTGCTCAGCGTGCCGTGGCGTCCGGTCAGCCGATTCAGCCGCTCGACAAGCGCGTCCCGGTCGGCGGTGGCCTGTGAACGCCGTCTGGCCAACAGCTGCGCCTTGGCGAGCAGCGCGTCGATCTTCTGCTCGACGCTCCAGCCGAGCACATAGCCGCTGCGGTCGTCGATCCGTGACCGGTCGTCCTTCTCGTGCCGGCCACCGACGTCCTTGACCTGGCCCGTCCGGGTCAGCGCCCGGTCGGCCCGACGAAATTCAGCGATCGAGTCGACGCACTCGTGACCGGCACGCCAGCGTAGTTCCCGCTCCAGCCAGGGCCGCAGCGGCGAATCCGGGTGCGGCTCCAGCTTGGCGAAGAGGGTCCGTCGCTCGTCGTAGCCGGGTTCGGGCTGGCGGGGCAGCGTCGCGGGCACCCGGTAGTAGACCAGCCGGCCGCCAAGATGCCGCCGGTCCACCCAGTCCGCGACCGCCGGGTAGTGCGCGTCCGGCACCAGCAGGGACAGGGCGAACCCACGCAGTACCCGTTCGGCGGCGCCCTCCCAGTCGGACTCCTCGGGACGTACCTGGATCAACTCACCGGCGAACGGTAGCGTGGCCTCGGGCAGGTCCAGCTCGGCACAGATCCGGGCCCGGAGTTCGAGACTGCGGCGGGGAATGTTGCTCCGCCGTTCCCGCAGGCTGTGCAGCTCGGCGTTGACCTCCTGCTCTTGGTCCGCGATCTCCTTCACCGCGACCGCGGCCTCGGTCAGCTCGTTCTGCCGGTCGGCGCGGTCCTGGTCGCATCGGGCCAGTTCGTCGGCGATCTCCCCTCGTCGGTCGGTGAACTGCGGCAACGCCTCGACCGGCGCCAGCCCGGCCTCGGTGAGCAGGCCGGCGTACCGTTCGAAGCGCCGCCGCCGCTCGTCCCGCGCCGTCTCGGTCTCGCCGATCTGTCGCTCCAACTCGGCGACCCGGTCACCGCCGTGCCCGGCGCGCTCCAACGTCAGCCGGTCCCGTCGCTCGGTCAGCTCGGCGATCCGCCCCTTCACGGCCGCCAACCCGGCCTGCTCCGCCGCCAGCGTCGCGGTGTGGGCGGCGGCCTCGGCCCGGAACAGCTCCGCCTTGCCCCGGGCGCAGAAGTACGGCAACGCCGAACGCTGGGCGTCCAAGGACGCGATCTGGGTCGCGTGGCCGTCGTACGCGTCGCACGCCTCCAGCAGGGGTTTCAGCTCGGCGAGTTGCTCGCGGGCCTTCACCACGGCCTCGTGCGCGCGGGTCAGGTCGTCGAAGTGGGCGACCAGCCGACGAATCCAGTCCGCAGCATCGAACGGCTCCAGCATGTGGTTGCGGACGAAGTCGTTGAGGTCGCCGACCGCCTTCATCGACACTGTCTGGTGGAACAGGTCCATCGCCTGGTCGGAGGCGATGCCGAGGCGCCGCCGGAAGTCCTTGCCATACTCCGGGAAGTGGTCGTAGATCTTGGCACCGGACTGTCTCAGCCGCTTTCTCAGTTGGGCGATCTCGCTGCCGAAGTCGACGAAGTCGGTGGCGACGGCCAGCTCTGCGCCGGCGGTCACGAAGAACCGTTCCGGCTGTCCGGAGTTGCCGTCCCGGGTCCAGAAGACCTGCCCGAGCGTGACGGTGGCGCCGGTCGCCGCGTTGCCGAAGACCCCGAGCAGCACCGAGTAGCTGTTGCCGCCACGCAACCCGACCGGCCGGGACGTCCCGGTCGCCTCGTTCCGCTCCGACTTGTAGTAGCCCAGCACGTACGAGCGCAGCGACCGTTCCCGGGTCTCGGCACCGGCGGCCCGGTTGTAGGAAATCTTGTGTGCCGGGAGCAGCAGCGTGGTGATGGCGTCGACCACGGTCGACTTTCCGGAACCGATGTCGCCGGTGAGCAGCGCGGTGGCGCCGTCCAACCGGAAGGTCCAGACCCGGCCGTCGAAGGTGCCCCAGTTGCGAAGCTCCAGCCGTAGCAGCCGGAATCCGGGTGCTGCGGCGACGGCGTCGGCCGGGCTCCGATCGGTCACCGCGCCCCCGCCGTGGTCCCCGACAGCTCGGCGGCGTACTCGGCGAGCCGGGCGTCGAAGTCGGCCAACCACTGCCCGTCGACGAAGGCCTTGATGATCCGCCGCACCTCGTAGCTCGCTTCCCCGTCGTCGAGCCGACGGAGGAACCCCAGCTCGACGACCTTGTTGAGATGGGTGTCGATCTGATCGATCAGCCGAGCTTCACCGATCGTGGTCGGCATGAAGGTCGTGATCAGATCGATCATCTGCTGGCGGGTGAGCACCAACCGGGTGTCACTGTTGTTCGCGTCGAACTCGGCGAGTTTCTTGCGCAGCAGCGCCAGTAGCAGGCTGACGTGGAACGACAGCGATCGACGCGGGATCAGCCGGGGCACGGCGGGCCCGTCCTCGTCAGCATCGTCCGGTCGGGAGCGCAGGAAGGCGTACCCCTCGGCCTCGTCGATCACCACGATCAGCCCCAGTACCGCGACGTAGTCGCGCACCTGCGTCTGCAACTGCGTCAGGTGAAGCCACGGCGCCGGGTGGGCGTCCCGGTAGACGACGCCCTTCATCAGGTGCGTGACGGCGATCGAGAGGTCGGGCTCGGCAGGGCGGGACGTTCGGGGCACCTCATTCACCTCCCGGGGAGGGGCGATCTACGCACGAAAGCCACCGCGGGCAGGATCGCCTTCCGCTGCCGGCCGTCGGCGTCGTGCCAGCGTACGTGCTCCTGCCGCCGCTCATCGAAGACCAACTCGAACGTGGAATCGTTGTCGAGCGACAGGTAGGTAACGAGTTCCGCCAGTCCCTGCTCCAGGGGATGCATGGTCAGCAGCTCGGGTAACGAGACCTGCGTGCCGCCGCTGAGCGCCGCCCGTACAGCCTCCCGCAGACGCGTCGGATCGACGTGTACCTGCTCGAACAGGGCCGAGACGTCGACCTCCGCCGGGTCGGCGTCGACATCTGGATCGCTGTCCAGCAGCTGCTTCGCCCTGATCTGGTACAGCGGTCGCTCCATCGGTAGGACGATGTGCGGAGCGGTGCCGTCGATCTCGTGCCCCAGGTCACCCGTCGGCTGGTCACGCAGGGCAAGGGCATGGACTTCCACGCTGCGCAGGATGTCCATCACCCGCCGGTTCTCCAGCCAGACCTGGTCGTCGAGGAACCGTCGTAGCTGCTCGGAGAGCAACCGCACGGTTGCCTGGGTGCGCTCCGCCGCGTCCAGCCAGTCGTAGTGGACGCTCCGCATCCGCGGGTCCGGCTCGCCGATGGCCTCCAGCGACTGCACCCGGGCGAGCAGGTCGCTGAATTCCTGCTGACGCCGGGGTGAGAGGAGGAAGTCGTAGAAGGCGTGGAAACTGCGACCCTGGTCGGACTCCGCGATGTCGTTACGGTTCCCCACGACCTCGTCCAGGAGCTCGCCCTTTGAGCCGTCCCAGGTAGCGATCCGCTCCCGCAGCTCCCGGTCGAGGGTGCGAAAGTTCGCCTCCACCTCCCGGAAGTCGCCCAGCAGCCCTCGGGCGGTCGCCACGAACTGCTGGTACCGGTCGCGTTGCGCCGCCGGATCGAGCAGGTCGACCTCGCCGGCGGAGACCCGGGCGATCTCGGCGTCGAGTTCCGCGCGTCGCTGCCGCAGTTCCGCCAGCCGGACCTCCGGATCGGTCTCGGCGCCGAACGCCATCTGCCGCAGCAGCTCCAGCGCGATGTTCAGCCGCGACTCGGTACCCACGAAGGAGCGGGCGCGCAGCGACTGCACCCAGGCGAGCGCGCGCTCCACCGCAGGCGTGGCGTCGAAGTGCACCTGGTCTGAGCCGGGCGGATAGTACTTGCGCAGCCAGCCGACGTCGGGCTGTGCCCACTCGTCCAGGTACGCCTTGGCGGTACGAGGATACGTGCCTTCCCCGAAGCGTTCGTTGAGTGCGAAGAGCTCGTCCTCCAGTCGGGTCGTCAACTCGGTCGCGGAGATCGAGCGGATGTTCTCCTCGACGAAGATCCGCCCCAGGAAGGACAACACCAGGGCGGCGTGATCGGCCCGGAGCAGGCGCCAGGCCGGGCTGTTTCGGCGCAGCCAGTCAAGGCTGTCGAAATCCATTCCGCTGCCCCTGTCCGCTTTCGTTCCTGGTGCCGCCCAGATGCTACGGCGTCTGCCGCGTCGCCCAGTACTGCTGCGGGCATCAGACGCACTGGCCGAACTTGGCGATCTGGACATCGCCTTGTACGACGGCACTCAGCCCATACCCGAAGATCTGGATGATGTCGAGTTTTATGCGGTTCCGTACGGGATTATTGATCTGCGTCTCTGCGAGCCGATCGCCCGGATGCCCCGGCTCAACGTGGTGCAGACTGTGACCGCTGGCTACGACCATGTCCTGCCGTACCTGCGGCCCGGCTTGACCGTGGCCAACGGCCGGGGCGTGCACGGCTCGATCGGCACCGCGATCGAGCGCCGGCTGGCCGGGTTCGAGGTGGAAGTCAGCCGGGTGGCCCGCAGCGCCCGCCCCGGCGTACGGGCGATCTCCGAGATCTCAGAACTGTTGCCGCAACCGGACATTGTCATCCTGTCCATCCCGCTGACCCCGGAGACCGATGGCCTGGTGAACAAGGATTTCCTCGCGAAGATGCCCGACGGTGCCCTGCTGGTGAACGTGTCCCGGGGCCGGGTGGTGGACACCGAGGCACTGCTCGCCGAGCTCAACGCTGGCCGGCTGCACGCTGCCCTGGACGTTGCCGAACCCGAGCCGCTGCCCGCCGATCACCCACTGTGGTCCGCGCCGAACGTCCTGATCAGCCCGCACGTCGGCGGCCTGACCGCCGCGTTGGCGCCCCGCGCCCGCCGGTTCCTGGTCGACCGGGTCCGGCGGTACCAGGCGGGCGAGCCGCTCACAAACGTCGTTATCGGGCCGTAAACCTTCGGTTCCCATCATGGGCCGACGCAGGTCCATCAGCCGGGAAGTTTGGCCGACTGGCGTCGCCACCCCCGTACCGTCCGACATGAATTCCGTTACCGGGCGCGGGAGTCAGTCCCCGGTTCCCGCGCCCGTGAAGCTGAATACCTTTCGCGGACGCAACCGGATCCAGTGCGACGCCCAGGACATGTCCCGCCCGCCACGATTCGTCGCCGCCACCTCAGGCAGTGGACCGGTAACGAGTTCCGCATCGCCCTCCAGGATCACCAAGCGGTGGTCCACGCCGGAGCCCTCGATCAGCACGACCGATGCCCACGGGTGCGCGGTCAGATGTGCGGACCGGACCGCTCCGCCGGACACTGGCAGCCAGGCGGCGTGCTCGTGCACCGTCACGCCCGTCGGCACCGCGTGCGGACGGCCGTTCGGACGGGTGGTGGCCACCACCGCGTTGCACCCGGACCTCAGGTACGCCTCGATCTGAGTTCCGGTCATCCGATACGCGGCCGGATACGCCGCCTCGGTCCCCGGGCTGGCCCGGACGAACGTTTCCCGCTGAATTTCGTCCAACCAGTGCGGCTCCAACACGGGTGAACCCTCCTTCGGCAGACCCGGCCACCGCTTGACCGGGCGGTCCGACCGGGGCCGGCGCCTCCGCCTCGACCGATCAAGGTCCGCGAGGCCGGCCGGACGGTAAACGTGTACGCCCTGATCGCGGCCGGCGTCGACGCCGACGGCGGCCGGGAGGTCCTCGGCCCGGACATCGCCTCCGACGAGGACAGCGCCGGCTGGCTCACCAATTCTCCACTCGCTGGCCGCGAGGAGCCGGTCCGGAGTCAGTGTCGTCATCTCCGATGCCCACTGCGGCCTCGTCGCCGCCCTCCCCGGCGCCGGATGGCAACGCTGCCGCACCCACTACCTACGGAACCTGCTGACCAAGCTTCCCAAGACAGCACAGCCATGGGTTGCCACCGTGGTCCGCATCATCTTCGACCAGCCCGACGCCGCTTCCGTGCGCGACCGGTACAAGAGGATCATTGAAACGATCGAGCAGCGTTTCCCCGCCGCCACAGGCCGTGAAGCGATGTGAGACGCAAAGCCAGCGACATTCACAAGCACCGCTTGAAAATGCCGCTGACTCGCGGTTTCGGGTGGAGCCGAGGGGACTCGAACCCCTGACCCCCACACTGCCAGTATCGTAACGATACTGTCACGACGTACCGCCGGATGCCGGAACCTACGCTGAGCAGGCACAACTTTCCGTGAGCAAATGATGCCTTCTGTCACTGAATACCGCGCCATCACGGCTCTCTGATCTTGGTGTGTGACCACCGATGTGACCACACTCAGTGTGGGAGGCTTCGTGCCACCCCGTCCGGCCACCGCTGCCGGGTCTGTCAAGTTAACGGCTGATCTTGGTTGTTGAGGTGGTCAGTCGTTGGCCGGGGTGAGCCGGCCATCGAAGGCGAGCTGGAAGGCGTTCAACGGTGCCTTCCAGCGCATGGTCCACCGCCG
>NZ_JBEEAC010000018.1:0-157333 GCF_040120695.1 Plantactinospora sp. B6F1
GTCAGACAACGACTACGAGCCTGCCAGCAACAGACCCATCTCCTCGCCGGCTTCTTCGTCAACACCGGCATGACCCTCGACCCCGAACCACCGTGACGACCCGAACGTCAGCCTTTCAACCTCTGTATTCGTCCCGGCCGGATCCCACCATCACCAGCGCCCTCGTCGCCGCCGTCGCGGCGCGACGGCGGGTGTCGGTCAGCTACCGGAGCGAGTCGGGCGCCGAGTGGGACGCCGAGGTGGACCCGTGGGCGGTGGTCGTCCGGTACGGCCGCTGGTACCTGCTGTGCCACTCGCACCGTGCGGAGGCGATCCGCACCTACCGGCTCGACCGGGTCCGCGCGGTCCAGCAGACCGGGCACCCCTTCGAGCCGCCCGACGGGCTGGACCCGGTGGCGGCCCTGGAGGAGAACCTGGGCAGCGGCTGGGAGTTCCCCACCCGCGTCGTCTTCGAGGCTCCGGCGGCCGAGGTGGCGCCGTGGATCCGGCCCCCCATGGGCCGGCTCGAACCGTCGGGAGACGAGTGCGTACTCCTCGGCAGCACGAGCAACCCGTCCATGTACGCCCAGGAGTGGCTGCCGAGCGTGCCGTTCGGGTTCCGGGTCGAGGGTGGACCCGAACTCCGGGCCGCGGTCGCCGCCCTCGCGGTGCGTTTCGGCGCCGCCGTCCGGCCCTGAGCCGTCGGCGTTCCGATGGATTCCCCCGCTGTGGCGACCTCGGTGGCGCTGAAGATGCGGCCCTCAAAGCGGGGATACAGGCGCCCAACCGTCGCGCTGGTAACCGGCTCCGCAGGGGCATCCCATCCCATTCTGTCCTGTCGTGCCGACGGGCGGATAGCGCTGGCGATCGCGGTTTCTTCGCGACCGGTTGGATTTGGGCGGTGCGGTTGCCGCTGCCGCGTACCCTGATGCCGCGCCTGGCCGCACTTTCGAGACGCTGGAGTCGTCATGTCATTTACCGCTGCCGTTCGTTCGGTGCTTTCCCAGTATGTCGGGTTCGGCGGGCGGGCTCGCCGCTCCGAGTACTGGTGGTTCTTCCTTTTCTCGATCCTCGTCGGCATCGCGACCTCGATCCTCGATTCCGCGCTGGGTACCGACTTCGAAGGGTCGAGTGGGTCTGGCGGCCTGCTGAACCTGCTCGCCAGCCTGGCGCTCCTCCTGCCGTCGCTGGCGGTCGCCGTGCGGCGCCTGCACGACACCGACCGTTCCGGCTGGTGGATCCTGATCGGGCTGATCCCGCTTGTCGGTGCGGTTGTCCTGCTGGTGTTCTTCGTGCAGGACGGCACGCCCGGCCCGAACCGCTTCGGTCCCAGCCCGAAGTACGACGCCGTACCCGGCTGGGCCGCCTGACGATGGTGTCCGCGTATCGGTATCCGTGATCGCTTCTGGCGCCGCCCGGTGCGACACCCAACTGGGAGGCGTCGCGCTCCGTGGCCTGCCTCCTGCGTCGGCCGAGGGCCGGATCTGTCGAGATCAGTGAGCCCGCTTCTTGGCGCTCGACATATCGGATGGCGCGGTCGCCGGGGGTTCATCGAGGCGCAGGATGGTTTCCTCGACCTCTGTGTTGCGTCCGTTGGCGAAGGAAATCTCCGTGCCCGTGATCACAAACCCTGCCCTCTGCAGTACTTTCAGCGACCCCGCGTTGTCACTTGCCGCGCGAGCGAACAAGGGCCGGACATGGACGGATTCCAGGAGGAGGGCCAGAGCCCGGGAAGCGATGCCCTGCCCCCAGAACGATCTGTCGATCCAGTAGGTGACCTCGGTGTCGCCGTCGATTACGAAGCTGGCGATACTACCGACCAGCCGTCCATCGAGCGTGATGACGCGGTTGGTTGCGTCGGGTGAGGTCCGGACCTTCGCCATGTGCGCATCGAAAGCGGCGCGATCGTCGGGATCCTTGGCGGTGAAGGCTGCCATCCGGACGGACTCGGGATCCCGCAGCTGCTCGTACAACGCGTCAAGGTCGGAGTCATCGACCGGTCGCAGCGCCACCTCAGCCACAAGCGTCCCCCACCTCAGCCATAAGCGTCCCCAAACCTGGTCCAGCCTCGATCAACAAGGGCGAACCTACCAATAGCGTCCGACAGTCGGTGGATAGGCGGGCGATGCTTGACCTGCGGGCAACCCGGTGGCGAAGCCGGCACGGACGCCCACAGGCGTGTAGGGCCGGTGCCCGAGCGGGCGCCGACCCAACGCGTACCGTGATCAGCAGGTTATCGCGGCCGCCGGCCCGGCGAAGGTGCTGTCGATCGTCGCCGGCGAGCCGGTCTTGAAGTTCACGATCACCCGCATCAAGGCGTAGAGGGTGCCGGTGGCGCAGGTGCGCTCGATCTGGAAGCCGCCGCCGAAGCGCCCCAGGTCGAACTGGTCGATGGTGTTGCCCAGCGGCGTGGAGTCGTTGCCACGGAAGATCCCGATGATGCCGTAGATGCTGTTCACCTCCTCGTCGCAATGGACCGAGTAGTCCACGGCTACCGAGACCGCCTCGGCCCTGACCGGAGGGCTGATGCTGACCGTGCATGTCGTGGCCGCCACGAGCGCGCCATGAGCGGCGCCGTCGGACTGCGACAGCAGGTGCACCGCCGCACCGGCCCCGGACGGCGCCAGGCCCTTGGCCGTCAGACCCCCGGCCGCCAGATCGGCCGCGGTGAGGCTGCCGGTCCTCGGGTCGGATTCCGACGTCGGCACGATCGCGAAGGCAGGACCGGCCGCGAATGCCGTCACGGCGACCACCGCACCGAGTGCCACGACGAGCTGCCGGAGGAGCCCTGTGGAACGACTGGTGTTCATAGCGTGTACCTCCACCGCTGTGGTGCCCTTTCGCCTCTGAGTCGGCCACCGTCACACTGGCCGAGGACGAAACGGGCGACGATGCGCCGAGGCTAAGCAGGCCAACTGGACGGCGAATGGACGCGCACTGAACGCTCCCGTCTAGCATGCCGACTCCCCGAGCGCGCCGGAGCATCCGAGTCTGTTCATCGAGCCTCCTCACCCTCCCGAGCACTGCCGTAGGGCTCCTGGAGGTTGCGCCACCGAAGGCCGGTCCGCGCATCTTCCGAGGTCGGGCGCGAGGATCTGTCGTCGGGCGTGGCACGGCCATGCTCTCTGCGAGCTACGCGCCGTGACGACCCAGCATGCTTGCGGCACGCCGCCATGCCGACGAGTGGATGTTGCAGGCATGACGGGCTCGGGTACCTTCCGCGCATGTTCGAAGGTTTCACAGACCGGTGGATTGACGTCGGAGAGGTGGAGCTACGTGTCCGGTACGCCGGACAGGGGCCCCCGGTCCTGCTCGTTCACGGGCATCCGCGTACCGGATCGACGTGGTACCGGGTCGCGCCGCGACTAGTGGATCATGGATTCACGGTGGTCTGCCCGGACATGCGCGGCTACGGACAGTCCGGAAAGGCGCACATCCGCCCCGACCACTCCCAACAGTCCAAGCGCGCGGTGGCAGGGGACATGCTCCGGCTGATGAACGCGCTTGGCCATCCGACGTTCGCCGCGGTCGGGCACGACCGCGGTTGCTATGTGGCGTTACGCCTGGCGCTGGATCATCCCGACGCGGTCGGCCGGCTGGTGGTCATGGACGGTGTACCCATCAGCGAGGCCCTCGCCCGTTGCGACGCGCGGTTCGCTCAGGACTGGTACCACTGGTTCTTCTTCGCCCAACCGGAGAAGCCGGAGCGTGCCATCATGGCCGATCCCGACGCCTGGTACGACAGTGTGGAGCCCGAACGTATGGGAGCCGAGAATTATCGGGAGCTGCGGGAGGCTATCCACGATCATGCGACCGTGCGGGCGATGTTGGAGGACTACCGCGCCGGTCTTGGGGTGGATCGGGAGCATGAGGAGGCCGACCGGCGTGCTGGCCGCATCGTCCGTTGTCCGACGTTGTTCCTGTGGTCGACCCGTGACGACATGGAAGATCTCTATGGTGCCCCCCTCGCCGTTTGGCGGCCCTGGGTCGCGGATCTGCGCGGGGAACCAATCCTGTCCGGACACCATGTCGCCGAGGAAAATCCTGACGACCTGACAGACGTACTGCACCGCTTCCTCGCATGACCGATGGCGCTATCGACGCAGCCATGCTTGTCCGGCAGCGCGGTCAGTGCGGGGATTCTCAACCTCGCCGCCCTTGCGGCGGCGACCGCCGGGAGTGGCCCGGTGGCGGCACGTGGAGCCGACCGTAAGACCCGCGTACGCGGGCAGGTGGCTGTGAAGCGTGAACCCGGCACGACGCCAGTCGATCAGACCGGTACTTGGTCTCGGTGGCTGCCGCCGCCGGGATGACGGGTGGCGTGTAGCCTCCCAATCCGGTGAAGCCGACCCGGCCATCCACCGTGGATGCCGTGGTCGGCGGCGCCGGATCTGTCGGGGTGGCATCGGTGCGGCGGGCGGGGAGTAACAGGTAATTCGCTACACTGCCGGCGGCTAGTGCGAGACCGGACAGATTGGTAGTGTTGCACACACATCGGTACCGGCCGGCTGTGCCTCAGCCGCTGGCTCCTCCACGCTGCCCACGATTGGATCGAAGTTGGCGGACAAGCAAGCCGACGGCATGAGCAGGCAACCCGATCCGGATGTGCGGGGTCAGTCGACGGCAAACCGTCGGCGTGGGCGGCAGCAGTCGATCAGGCGACGCGTCATCCGATTGGTGCTCATTCCCAGTGTCGTCGCCGTCGTCATCTGGCTCGTCGCCTCCGGATACCTTGTCTTCCAGGGATTCTACAACCGCGAGGTCGCCAACAGCGTCCGTGACGTATCGATCCCGGCGGTGCCCGCGCTGGCCTCGCTTCAGCAGGAGCGCCGGCTGAGCGTCGTCTATCTGGCCCAGCCTGCGCGCGACCTGCAGCCGCTGGCCGACCAGCGGCAGCAGACCGACCAGCGACTGGCCGAGCTGCGCAGCGCCGCGAGCGATGCGCTGTCCGCAGCCCCGCAGTCCATCACCACCCGTTGGCAGGCGTTGACGGACCAGCTCGACCAGCTGCCCGACGTGCGTGCGACGATCGACTCCAGGACGGCCGGCGGCCCCCGGGTCTACGACTTCTACAACGGGCTCCTGGCGGCCGCGACCACGCTCTTCGACACGCAGGCCCGTGTGGTGCCGGACGCCGCGGCGAGTCTCGGCGGTGTCACCGCGACGGAGGCGTTCCGGGTCAGCGACCAGATGTCGCGGGCCGGCTCCACGATTGACGCCGCGTTCAGTGCCCGCGCGCTCAACCGACAGAGCCACCTGGAGTTCGTGGCCCTGGTCGGTGCCTACCGTGCCGCCCTCACCAACATCGCACCGCACCTCGAACCGGCTGCCCGGGCGCACTACGAGAGCATCACGGCCAGCGGTCCCTGGAAGGAGCTCGTTGCTGCGGAGAACGCGCTGATCGCGGCCGGTGCATGGGAGGACGGCGTCCCCGGTGGACTGCCGGTCAACCGGACCCGCTGGGAGGGAGTCACCCGGCAGGTCTCCGACGAGCTGATCAGCCTGGCGGTGCTACAGGCCGACGGGGTCTCCGCCGAGGCCCTCCGTACCGGCAACAACCAGCTGCTGACAGCGTCGCTCGGCAGCCTGCTCGCACTGTCGATCGCGATCGCCGCCATTCTGTGGGCGCTGCGCCAGTCGCACATCCTGGTGGACCAGGCCCTCTCCGTCCGGCTGGCCAAGCTGGGGCAGGACGCCGCCGCGATCGTGGACGAGCGGCTCCCGCTGATGATGGCGCGGCTTCGACGCCGGGAACAGGTCGACCTGGCCGTCGAACTGCCCAGTCACGACTACGGCAGTGACGAGATCGGCCAGGTGGCGGCGGTCATCAACAGGTCCCTGAAGGCGGCCGCGGCCGCCGCGATCGACGAGGCGAAGACCCGGGCCGCCAGTATCGCGATGCTGATGGGGGTGGCCCGTCGCCCGCAACGTCCGTTGCAGCGCGGCCTGAAGGTGATCGAGGAGTTGCAGGACCGGGTCGGCGACGAGAAGCTGCTGACCGAGCTCTTCGACATCAACCACCAGCTCACTCAGACCCGGCGCTTCCTGGAGAACCTGGTCATCCTCGCCGGTGGTCAGATCGGCCGCCGGTTCCAGAACCCCGTCCCGGTACGCCGGGTGCTGCTGGCCGCGTTCGCCGAGGCGCAGCAGTACCAGCGGATCACCCTGCGCGGTGCGCCCGACGTGGCGCTGGCCGGCCGTGCGGTCGCCGGTACCATCCACCTGTTGGCCGAGGTGCTGGACAACGCGCTCGCCTTCTCCCCGCCGAAGACGACCGTCTGGGTGACCTGCAACGAGGTCAAGCACGGCGTCGCGGTCGAGATCGAGGACGGCGGCGTGGGGATGAACGCCGACGCGCTGGAGAGCGCGAACGAGCTGCTGGCCAAGGCGCCCACCCCGGACGTGGCAGCACTGAAGGACGGTGCGCAGGTGGGTCTGCACGTTGTCGCCGAGCTCGCCAAGCGGGAGGGCATCCAGGTGAGCCTTCGTACCTCCGCCTACGGCGGCCTGCTCGCCATCGTGCTGCTGCCCGATCGCCTGATCACCGCCGAACCCGTCGGTTCCGGCGCGGACCGGACCGATCCCGATCTTCAACTGCCGGCCATGGCCGGCGCGGTTCCGGCCCGGCCCGGCGTCGGTCAACGAGCGCCGCGCCCCCGGGGCGCCGGCTCCGGCATGCCCACGAACGGGTCGACACAGGCACGCCGCGACCCTCGAACGGCCGACAACCGACAAACCGACCGGGCGGGCGAAATGATGAGCGAGCGCCACGCCAACGGCAACGCCGGCACGCCGAGGACCGCCGCTCCCCGCGCGGCCGACCCCGGTGCAGCCCGTCCGCCCCTGCCGAGCCGGCAACCGCAACAGCACATCGCGCCCGAGCTGCGGGACGACACCAAGGCGTCGGGTAGTGCGGCTCCGATGGCCGGCACGGCGAGGTCTCCGGAGGAGGCCCGGGACCGGTTCACCAGGTACCAGCAGGCGTGGGCCGCCGGCAAGGCGGGCGGCAACAACGACGCGTCAACCAGAGACAACAACCAAGGCGGGAAAGCGTGACCAACTCGATCTCCGGGAACGACCTCACCTGGATGCTGGACGAGCTCGTAGAGGTTCCCAACGTTGTCTACGCCGTTGTCCTGTCAACCGACGGGCTGGTCGTCCAGAAGTCCACATCGCTGACCCAGGACTCGGCGGAACTCCTGGCCGCCGGTTCATCCTCGTTGCACAGCGTCGCCGCCGGGCTGGGCCGGCGGTTCGACAGCGGGCAGGTTCAGCAGGTCATCATTGAGTACGACGGCCGAACCCTCTTCGTGGCGGCCGCCGGCCAGAACGCGCGGCTGGCCGTACTCTGTGAGCAAACCGTCGACATGGGAACGGTCGCGTACGAGATGAGCCGGCTGGTGACCCGGATCGGCGAGCACCTCGGTGCCGAGGTACGCGGGACCGCGACGGCCGCCAACGGCCAGCAGGGCAGGGGTTATGGCGTATGACGTGTGGGACGGCGATGACGAGGCGCAGGCCGGGCGGCTAGTGCCGCTGTACATCCTCGTGAACGGGCGGACGAGCCCGCGCAACACGAACCTCGACCTGGCCACCCAGGTGATCGCCCTGCCTGTCGATCCGAGTCGGCTGGAGCAGGAGTACCGGGAGATCCTCGACCGCTGCGCACGCTGGATATCGATTGCCGAGATCGGCGCCTACCTGCACCGACCACTCACCATCACCAAAGTCATGGTGGACGTGATGCTTGAGCAGGGCTACCTGCGCGTCGGCGCGCCAGCACAGCAGAAGATCGCGGATCGGCGGCTGCTGGAAACGGTTCTCGCTGGTCTCGAGAGACTCTAGGCAAAGGGACTCGAACGTGGAGCGCAAGTCGGTCAAGGTCGTCGTGGCGGGCGGCTTCGGTACGGGCAAGACGACTCTGGTCGGCTCGGTCAGCGAGATTCCGCCGCTGACCACCGAGGAGGTGCTGACGCAGGCGAGCGTCGGTGTGGACGACATCACCGGGGTGGAGGGCAAGACGCGTACGACGGTCGCGCTCGACTTCGGACGGATCACCATCAGCGACGACGTGGTGCTCTATCTGTTCGGCACCCCGGGGCAGGACCGGTTCTGGTTCATCTGGGACGAACTTGCGCAGGGCGCGGTCGGCGCGGTCGTGCTGATCGACACCCGGCGGCTGGACACGAGCTTTCCCGCCGTCGACTACTTCGAGCGACGGGGCATCCCGTTCGTCGCCGCCGTGAACCGGTTCTTCGGCGAGTGTCTCTACACAGAGGAGGAGATCCGGGCCGCGCTGAAGCTCGACGAGGCGGTGCCGTTGCTCTGGTGCGACGCCCGGGACCGGGAGTCCAGCAAGCGGGCGCTGATCGGACTGGTCCGGCACGCGCTCGCCCGGATGCCGGTCCCCAACTGACGCAGCCGGTCGAGTCGCTTCGAGCGGATCGACCGGCCGTTGGCGGTCGGGCATCCACCGCGTGCCGGGTGCGGGTCGGGGGGCCTGGGCGGCCAGTTTCCGGTGACGAAGTCATGTGGGCGTCACCCGGCGACTTCCCGGCGGTGTGCGACGGACCTGGGCCGACGGCCCCGGATCGGGCTCACACACCAAGTTGCCCGGACCACCGGGCGAAGGCGGCCACCAGGTCGGCCGGTGCGCCGGCCTCCTGAAGACGCCGTGCCTGGCCCTCGGCGTACCGCCGGTAGAGGTGGCGCAGACCCGTCACCAGGAGCGGGCGGGCCTCCGCCGGGTCCAGCGGCGCTCCTGCCCGCACCCTGGCGGCAAGCCGGACCAGGGATGTCGCCGGGACGTCGGGCTGAGCCAGATACCAGGTGATGGCGTGGTCGTTGGTGGCGGCCCGCCCCATGGTCACCGCGCTGCTGTAGAGGAGGCGGACCGGGAACAGTACCGCCTTCGTGAACCACACCGGGTCGTCGAGAAGCCGGCGGGGTCGATGGATCTCGGCGATTACCTCGTTGGTGGCCAGGACGTCGACGGCGAACCGCGCGCTGTCGACGAGCAACTCGCCCGCGGTGGGGATGGCGACCTGCCGGGCCACGTCGGAGCCGAGCAGGAGTAGACCGTGACTGGCCAGGTCGAGGCGGTCGATGGCGGGGAACCGTCCGTCGTCGAGGCCATGGCGGAGCGCGGCCAGGGAGCCCCAGAACACCGAGAGCCTGCGGTGCAGTTCAGCACGCTCACGCAGGCCCTGGCTCGTCTCGGCGATGGTGTCGGCGTCGCCGGCACGGGTGTCGGTGAGGATCACCGCCAGATCGATGTCGCTGACGGCGGGGGCATAGCCGCCATGTGCGAGGCTGCCCAACGCGTAGGCGGCGACGAACCGGTTGGCCAACACCGTCTGGTAGGTGTGTGCAGCCTCCAACGCTGCCGCCCGCGCCGCAGCGGCCGGATCGGACCCTGCGACAGCGCTCACGTGGCGGTGTCGCGAAGGGCGCACTCGGCGATGCGGTCGGAGACCAGCGTGATCACCTGCCAGGCACGGTCGAGTACGGCGACGATCTCGCCCACGGTCCAGTCGGTGCGCTGCCGGAGGATCTGGTAGCCCATCTCGAGGTGCTCGACATCGGCCTCGTCATGCAGCGAGAAGTACGGGTCGTTGGGGAAGGCACGGACACCGGCCTTGCTGAGGGCGAGGCTGCCGGCCTCCAGGGCCAGGTGCGCGAGGATCGCGCGCTGCACCCCCGGAAGGGTGGCGAACTGATCGACGAACCAGGACGCGCCGGCTTCGATGACCGGATCCCAGACCACCCGCTGGTCCTCGGCCCGGGTCCGAGCCAGGATTTCGTCGTGGCCAATCTCCTCCTTCTGGTGTTCGAGGGCGATCGCCCGCAGGGCCGGGTCGGACTCGTACGTGACGCGGGCGCTGATCATGCGCTGGAACGCGTTCGACCACGGTTGCAGGTAGGTCAGGACGCTCTTCTTGGTGATGTCCGGCGTCGTCTCGTCCGTCAACAGCCGGATGAGCTTCGACGCCTCGTACTCCTCCTGCCGCGCGGCGTTGTAGTCGGCGACGCGCTGCACGTCGGGATGGGTCAACACAGGTTTCCTCTCCACGAGGTCGGCGGGTGGGACCGGCAGGGGCGTGGGTTGCGGATAGACGGGGAAGCGGAAGTAGGTGGTGAGGTCGGCCTGCCGGCGCGCGGCCCGGTAGCTGATCAGTTCCAGCAGGCCCTGGCTCTCCGCCAGGCCCGTGGGGGCCAGGGCGGCGGTGACGGCGTACAGCGGTCCCGGATCCATCCCCTGACGGCGTAGCAGGTCCGCGGCGCGGCCCACTGCCTCCTGGTCACCGGAGGCCAGGCTCGACATCCGCAGGTACGTCGCGGACTCGGCGGCCCGGCGTAGCCCGGACCGGAACGCGAGGCAGGTCAGGGCCTCCCTGCCGGCGTCGGCCCGCTCCCCGGTCAGTGTCCGGTACGCGATCAGCGCCTGGTCGGCGTTGTGGTCCAGCGCCACCGACGCCATGCGGTTCAGTTCGTGGATGTCGGCTCCATGGTTCCGGTAGTAGATCTTCGCCCGGGACTCCACCGAGTCGGTCAGGTCGAGACCGAGGAACTCGACCTCGCGCCGGTCGCTCCGGCCGTCCTCGTCCACCCGCCGACGGGCGTCGTCCCACGCCTGCGCCATGCCCAGCCGCTCCATTGCCCGCGCCAGTGCGGCGAACCGCTGTTCGGCAGGCCAGGTGTACAGACCGAAGTACGCCTTGTGAACGACTCGGTCGGGCGGGCGCCATGCCAGTGAGTACCACAGCGGTGCTGTCGCGAAGATCTCGTGCACCTGGCGGAAGCGCCGCGCCGTCACGGTCGGGCCATCCGCGTCGGACAGGCAGTCGAAGAGCATCCGAATCTCTGGCCGCCCCTCCGACCAGTTCAGTGACATCTCGGCCGGGAACCCGTCGGCGGCGACGAACGATGGTTGGCGGGGCACCGCGCCGATTCGATCGCTGGCCCAGCTGGGGAGTATCTCGCGCAACTCCTGTGTGGTGCGCGCGGCCTCTTCGGTCGGCACGGCGAGCGCATCGCACGCGCCGATCCACAGTCCACACAGGAACTCGTCGAACCGCAGATCTGGCACGCGGCAGCCCTGGGACCACGGGACGGTCACCGTCCGGTCCGGCCGATGATCCGACTTCATGCGGCATAGGGTGACCCAGTAAACCCTGGGTGTCAATGTGAAGAAGACGCTTTCAAGCATGTAGCAGGGCAGCTCCCCGAGCATAAGACCCGGCCGAGGCGTCGCCCATTATCGCGCAGCGTAACATTGGCGAGTCCCTATACTTCTCTGCGTGGCGGTGAACCTTTCTGTGAGGTGCGCACATGCCGCATCCGGTTGCTGGTGGTAAGGATTGCCGGTATGGGGTCGATCACCGAGAGCGAACAACGTCGCCGGAGATCGGAAGGTGAGCAGGGCCGTACTGAAGCGGTCCCGGGCGCCGGCGCGCGGATGTCGAGGCGGCCGTGCCCGCCGAGCGGTGGCCGAGGGTGGGCATCCCGAGAATCGGTGCGTGCGAAGGTCGTTTCGAGGGCCATGCCAGTGGGTCGCATGATGCGGAGATAGGCGATGTTCTGTCGAGTGAGACAATTGTCACAATGGGATCCGCAGGCCCGTGCGGTGACGGCGTAAAGGGGATTGTCTGTCGATTCCAACCCCCGTTGGCCGGTCGGAATCGCTTACGGCTCGCAAGTCGTGGTCGGCCGGCAGGCACAGCGGCGGGACCGTCATGTCCGACGGCCCCGCCGCTGTGCCGGTCGATCGGTGACCGGCGGCGCCCGCGCCGGGTGGATGTCGCTGTCGGTGAACCCGGCAGCGCTACCGCGCGTTACCCGGCGTAGGTCTCGAACTCCGCGATGGCCGGCGTGCCCGAGGAACTGGTGATCTCAAAAGTGATCTTGCGTAGTGAGGTCGCCGGGAAGGTGATGACGCCCGCTCCGTTGCCGGAGGTCAGGACGGCGCCGGTGTCGTGGTTGAGCACCCGCCAGGAACCGATGGCGCCCGTCGCACCTGACGCCTCACGGATGTTGATCCTGGACACCGTGGTGGCCGAGCCCCACTTGATCGAGATCGAACCGGTCGAGCCGACCGGCGACCAGTGGGTGCCCATGTCGCCGTCCCGCACGTTGCCGTAGCTCGTCCCGCTGGCCTTGCTGGAGCCGTCGGAGCCGGCGCCGATGCTGAGGTTGGTTCCGCTGGGCTGCGTCGGCGTCGGCGTCGGGGCGGTCGGGGTCGGCGTGGGGCGCGTCGGCGTCGGCGTCGGCGTCGGTTGGGTCGGCGTCGGGGTGGGCCCCTGGGGCGCGCAGTTGCCGTCCGACACCCGCAGGCCCGTGTTGGCGCCTGCCGTCTGGCGGACGATGTCCGGCACGCAACCGGCCCCGTCCAGGCGGTAGGAGTACGGGATGCTGACGGTGGTGTTGGACTGCGGGTTCGGGCCGGCCGGGTTGGTGTCGCCGCCCGGGCTGGACCAGGTCACGTTGTCGAAGATGTTGCCGCTGACCTGCCAGTAGCCGGCCTCGTCGGTGTAGAAGGTGCCGAGCACGTCCTTCGAGTTCCGGAAGTAGTTGTTGTCCACCTTGGCGCGCGCCCCGGCCCGGGAGTTGATCCCGGACTCGTGGAGGTCCACGTAGTGGTTGTTGTAGATGTGCGCGATGCCGCCACGGAGCAGCGGAGTACGGGAGTCGATGTTCTCGTACAGGTTGTGGTGGAACGTGATGAAGCCGTTCGAGCGGTCGCTCTCGCTGGACCCGATGAGGCCGCCGCGGCCGGAGTTGCGCAGGATGCTGTACGACAGCGTGACGTACTGGGTGTTGTCCTTCATGTCGAAGAGCCCGTCGAAGCCCTCCGACTCGCCTCCCGACGCCTCCAGGGTGACGTGATCCACCCAGACGTTGCGCACGTCGCTCTCCATGCCGATGGCGTCACCACCGTTGGACGTGGGCGAGCCCGACTTCTTGACGTTCCGGATGGTCACGTTCTGGATGATGATGTTGCTGGAGTCCCGGATGTGGATGCCGAGCTGGTCGAAGAGGGCCCCGCCGCCGACCCCGACGATCGTGACGTTGCTGATCTCCTTGAGCTCGATCTTGTCGGCGGCGGTGTTGCAGCTGTCGCCGGAGACCTTGCTGGTGTTCCCGTGGTTGATGGTCCCCGAGACCTCGATGACGATCGGGGTACTGCTGCTGGCCCGACCGCACAGGGCCGCGTGGATCGCGGTTCCCGTGCTGGCCCGCACCGTCTGCCCACCGGCACCGCCGGTGGTCCCACCGTTCTGGGTCGCGTAGCCGGTGGCACTGCCGGACGCCGCCGATGCCTGGGGCGTCGGCAGCGCGACGCCGAGCGCGGCCATGACGGCCGTGCTGGCCAGTGCCGCCTGGAGTCGTACCGGGACTGGTCGTCGTCTCATCTTCGCCTCACCTTCGTCTCCAACTGCTGGGTGTTGCCAGGTACATCCCGGATGCGGCCCGCCGGGCCCTCCCGGCTGCCGCCCCGCCGCCCGTCGCCGGTCAGCCGAGATGGGCGGGCTCTTGCGTACGCGCGGATCGGGGCACGCTCCCGCGGCGGCCCGGACTTTCGCCGGCGGCGCGCCCGCCGCCAGCTCACTGACGCCGGCGGGTGGGACGTCGACGTCAAGGCGCATGGAAAGCGCTTTCCAGTGCAAGGATAGGGAATCGTCTATCGATCTGGCAAGATCGTGCCCGGATTGCGGTGGAGTACGCCAGGGTTCCTTCCGAGCGAGCGCGAGTGCCGGCCGGGCAGGCCGGTCGGCATGGTCTTCGCCGTGCGATCCAAGTCGGGACCACCGGCTCGGAGCCGGACCGAAAAGGCTTTCAGGGTGGTCCCTGCGATACGGGCTCCCGACCGGCGCGGAACCGGTCGAGGTACGGCGGGAGTCGCGCGTGACGTTGGCGCGCTGGCGGGCGGGTCGGGAGAGAGCGTCGGGCTGTCGATCCCGGTCGATGATCCGTGGACCGGCCAGAAATCTACTGTTGACACGGCCGTAGTCGGCAACCAGAATCCTCCGAAAAGGTTTTCGGAACCTGGCGGAGGCCGGTGACCGCAGGCCCGGCCGGTCGGGGTGGAACGGGGGTGACGCAGGTGGGCATCGTGCTACGACGAGGAGGTACCCGAACAGGTCGCCGCACAGTCCCGCGAGGTGTGCCGGCAGCTCGTCGATGGCCTGCCGGCGTCGCCTGGCTGTACCCGTTCTCCCCGGCGAGGATGTGGATCGCCGGCCTCTCCGGGACGTCGCCGTGACCGACGGCGACAAAGGTCGGCGCCGAGGCGATGCTGGACGTCTCCATCGCCGAGCTGTCCGATGTCGACGGCTCGTGGTCGACGTCGCGACCGACCACCGCTCGTTCGCCACCGCCTGTGCTGGAAAAGCGGCAACCCACCGGCTGGCGCAGCGGCTGTGGCCGCCCGGTTCACCGCACCACGGGGAGAACGCTCACATCTGAAGACGAACCCGAGGAGAATCATGAAGAGAAGATCGGGCGGGCGGACCGCCCTGCGATCGCTGGCCGGAATCCTCGCGACGGCGCTGATCCTCAGCTCCGCGGCCTGCGGTGACGACGGGCCGGGCGGCCAGGGTGACGTGGCCGAGGCCGGGCCCACCGGAGTCGACGACGGCAGCGAGCTGACGCTCTGGACCCGGGCCCCGCTGGAGAAGCAGGCGAAGCTTCTCGTCGAGGCGTACAACGCCGGTCACCAGAACCGGGTCAAGCTGACCGTCGTACCCAACGACGACTACGTGGCGAAGGTGGGCGCGGCGGCCGGTTCCGGCGGCCTGCCGGACCTCTTCGCCGCCGACATCGTCTACGTGCCGAACTGGGTCAACCAGGGACTGTTCCAGGATCTGACCAGCAACATCGACGGCCTCGACTTCAAGGACTCCATCAACAAGGGCCACCTCTCGGCCGGTACCCGGGACGGCAGGTCGTACGTGCTGCCCTTCGTACTCGACCTGTCGATGCTCTTCTGGAACAAGCAGCTGTTCAAGGACGCCGGGCTGGACCCGGAGAAGGCACCGGCGAGCCTGGTGGAGTACGCCGCGGCGGCGAAGGCGGTCCAGGCCACGAAGAAGCCCGGCGTCTACGGTACGGCCGCCGGGCTGAACTGCGGCGGATGCCTCGTCTTCACCTGGTTCCCGTCCATCTGGGCCGCCGGTGGCGAGGTGCTCAGCGACGACGGCACCGAGTCGAAGCTGGCCGACGAGGTCGCGCAGCAGGTGTACCGCACCTGGGCAGACCTGTGGAAGTCCGGCGCCGTCCTGCCGGCCTCGGCCAGCGAGACCGGCCCCACCTGGACGGCGGCGTTCACCGAGGGCAAGGTCGGGCTGATGTTCTACCCGGCGACACTGCTGTCGTCCACCCCGTTCGACGTCGGCGTCGCCGGCATCCCAGGCCCGGACGGCGGAGCCTCGACCTTTGTCGGCGGCGACGGCATCGGCGTGTCGAAGGACTCGAAGAAGGCCGCGCAGGCCTGGAACTTCCTCAGCTGGATGATGTCCGAGGAGGCCCAGGTGGAGGTGCTGGCCAAGAACAAGGATGTGGTGTCCCGCTCCGACCTGGCGAACAACAGGTACGCCACCCAGGACCCCCGACTCGTCACCATCAACCAGGTTGCCGGCAAGGGCGACACCCCGGTCGCGCTCAACTTCCAGCAGGCCTTCAACGCGCCCGGCAGCCCCTGGCTGACCCTGGTGCGCAACCAGGTACTCAACGGCGGCGGTGACCTCCAGAAGGACAACGGCGAGATCACGACGGTACTCCAACAGTAGGCAGCGCCGCCGAAGGCGTACGCCGGGCCGCCGTCCCCGCGCGGACCGGTGTACGCCGGCCACACGGCGTTGCCAGCGCGCCGCCGATCCGGCCCGTCGCCGATCGATCGAGGAGTTGAGATGAACGTCAGCGCACCGGCAGGCCCACCCAGTGCGGCGATCCGCGGTCGGCTCCGTCCCGGTCGGCTCCGGTCCGGCCGGCGACAGGCCCTGCTCGGCTGGATCTACGCCACCCCGACCGCGGCGTTCGTGGTGGCGCTCTTCGTGGTGCCGCTGCTGCTCGTGGTCAGGATGTCGCTGTCCCGATGGCCGCTGCTCGGCGGCGACCAGGGGCTCAACGCGCCGGAGAACTTCAGCAAGGCGGTCGAGCATCGATTCTTCACCGACTCGGTGGTGTTCACCCTCAAGTACACGGTGATCACGACCGTGTTGCTGCTGCTCCTCGGTCTGGGGATGGCCCTGCTGGTCCAGGAGTCCAGCCGGTGGAACAACCTGCTCCGGGCGTCGTTCCTGGTGCCCAGCGCGCTCGGACTTGCCTCGGCGTCGTTGCTGTTCTACGTGCTCTACTCGCCGTACGCGAGTCCGCTGGCCCCGGTGGTGGAGCGCCTCGGCATCACGTTCCTCGGCTCGCCGAACGCCGCGCTCTTCTCGACGGTGTTCCTCATCGTCTGGCGCTACGCCGGCTTCTACATGGTGCTGATGCTGGTCGGGCTGCAGAGCATCCCGGCCGACGTCTTCGAGGCGGCGCGCTCGGACGGCGCCACCCGCTGGCAGACCTTCCGCAGCGTCACCCTGCCGCTGCTCCGTCCGACGCTGGCGTTGACCACCGTGCTCTGCGTGACCGGCTCGCTGCTCGCCTTCGAGCAGTTCTACATCCTCACCAAGGGCGGCCCGGACAACAGCACCATCACGGTGGTCCAGCTCATCTACATGATCGCCTTCCAGGGGCAGAACGACCTCGGCGTCGCGGCGGCGCTCTCGGTCATCGTGCTGGCGGCCCTGGTCCTCATCAACGCGCTGCAACTGCGCGCCTTCCGGTCCGAGGAGAACTGAGCCATGACCGTGGACTCCAGCCGTACCAGGGCCGCCGTCGCCGGCCCGCCCCGCCCACCGGGGAGGGTGCCGACCAGACCGGGGCCGCGCGGCCTCACCATCGCCGGCGTCGCGTACCGGACGCCCTACTGGGTCTTCACCGGAGCCGTGGCGGTGGTCTTCCTCTTCCCGCTGGTGTGGACCGCCGTCGCCTCGGTCTCCCCGCAGGCGGGCACCAACCAGGCCTCCGGGTGGGGCTTCGGCAACTACACCACCCTCGCCGACTACCAGGCCGGCGTCTGGCGCTACCTCGCCAACTCGGCGTTCGTCTCCCTGCTGACCGTCGCGCTCACGTTGCTGATCTCGCTTCTCGGCGGGTACGCCTTCGCGCGGTTCCGCTTCCCGGGCCGGAACATCCTGTTCCTGCTCACCCTGGCCATCCTGATGGTTCCCTACGCCACCCTGCTCATCCCGCTCTACGTCCTGCTCAACCAGGTCGGACTGCAGAACTCGCTGGTCGGTGTCGCCCTGGTGCTCACCATGTTCCAGCTGCCGTTCTCCACCTTCCTGATGCGCATCTCCTTCGAGGCGGTGCCGCGGGAACTCGACGAGGCGGCGAAGGTCGACGGCTGCTCGTCGTTGAGCGCGCTGTGCCGGGTGCTGGTACCCGCGGTCAAGCCCGGCCTGATCACCGTGGGACTCTTCGCGTTCCTCGCGGCCTGGAACGACTTCATGGCGCCGCTGATCCTGATCAACGACTCCGAGCGGATGACGCTGCCGCTCGCCGTGGCCAACCTGCGCGGCCAGGTCCAGGGCGTCGTCGACTACGGCGCGACGGAGGCCGGGGTCGTCGTCCTCGCGCTGCCGTGCGTCGTGCTGTTCCTGCTGCTCCAACGACACTACGTGCGCGGATTCATGTCCGGCGCGCTGAAGGGATGACCATGGCACCCAGCGCCTCCACGGCGGCACCCGTCCTGCCGAGCCGCGGGCGGCTCCGGCCGCTCGGACTGGACGAGGTCCGTATCACCGGCGGTTTCTGGGCCGAACGGCAGTCCGTCAACGCGACGGCCAGCCTCGGGCACATCGCGCACTGGCTCGAACGGGCGGGCTGGATCCGCAACTTCGACCTGGTGGCCGCCGGCGACGTGGCCGGGAAGCGCCGGGGCCGCGAGTTCTCCGACTCGGAGGTCTACAAGTTCCTGGAGGCGATGGCCTGGGAGATTGGCCGCGGCGGCGACCCGGAACTGGAGGCGAGGTACCGTGCCGTCGTGCACCGGGTGGCCCGGGCGCAGGACGCAGACGGCTATCTCAACACCATGTTCGGGCACGCCGGCCAGCCACCGCGCTGGTCCGACCTGCGATGGGGGCACGAACTCTACTGCGTGGGCCATCTCCTGCAGGCGGCCGTCGCGCGGGCCCGTACCCGGCCGGACGCGGACGACGGGCTGGTGGCGATCGCCCGGCGGGCCGCCGACAACGTCTGCGAGACCTTCGGACCGGACGGCGTCGACGGGCTCTGCGGGCATCCGGAGATCGAGCCCGCGCTGGTGGAGTTCGCCCGCGTCACCGGGGAGGACCGCTACCTCGACCAGGCGGCGCTCTTCGTCGAGCGGCGCGGCCACGGCCGGCTCGGCGACGTGGAGTGGGGCCGGGAGTACTTCCAGGACGATATCCCGGTACGCCAGGCGACGGTGCTGCGCGGGCACGCGGTCCGGGCGAACTACCTCGCCGCCGGCGCCGTCGACGTGGCTGCCGAGACGGACGACCCCGGCCTGCTGAAGGCGGTACGCGACCAGTGGCGCACGGCGGTGGCCCGGCGCACCTACCTCACCGGTGGGCAGGGCTCCCGGCACCAGGACGAGGCGTTCGGCGAGGACTGGGTACTGCCGCCCGACCGGGCGTACTCGGAGACCTGCGCCGGGGTCGCGTCCGTGATGCTGGCCTGGCGGCTGCTGCTCGCCTGCGGCGACTCCGGGTACGCCGATCTCATCGAGCGGACGCTGTTCAACGTGGTGTCGACCTCACCGGCGGCCGACGGGAGGAGCTTCTTCTACACCAACACCCTGCACCGGCGGGAGCCCGGCACCGTGCCGGACGCCGACCGGCCCAGCATCCGGGCCGCCGCCGCCCAGCGGGCGCCGTGGTACGAGGTGTCGTGCTGCCCGACCAACGTGGCGCGCACCCTGGCCAGCCTGACGGCCTACGTCGCCACCGGCGACGACGAGGGCCTGCAGATCCACCAGTACGTGCCCGGGACGATCACGGACCGCCGGGTGGACGGACCCGGGCGGCGGATCACCGTGGCCACCGGCTATCCCGTCGACGGGGAGATCCGGGTACGGATCGACGGCGCCGACGACCGCCCGTGGATGCTCGCGTTGCGGGTGCCGGGCTGGGCGGAACAGGGTGCGACCCTGACCGTCGACGGGCAGACCCGGCCGGTACGCCCCGGCTACGCCACCGAACGCCGGGTGTGGCGGGCCGGCGACGAGGTGGTGTTGAGCCTGCCCATGGCGCCCCGGTTGACGTACCCGGACCCGCGCATCGACGCGGTGCGCGGCTGCGTCGCCGTGGAGCGTGGCCCGCTGGTGTACGCGGTGGAGTCGGTGGACGTGCCGGGCGGCGAAAGCGTCGACGACCTTCGGGTCGACCCGAGCAGGCCGCCCACGATGGCCGGCGACCGGGTCGTGCTGCACTGCGTGCGGATCGACCCGTCGGACCGGGACTGGCCATACCACGGGACGGCGGACGAGGCGGAGCGGGATCCGGTCGAGGTTCCGCTGGTCGCGTACCACGCCTGGGCGAACCGTGGGCCCTCCACCATGCGGGTCTGGATCCCGACGAGCGGAGAGTTGCCCGGACGGGGGGACAACCGGCAGCTGCCGGGTCACGAGGTCGTGCCGGTGACGTTTCCGCCCGACTCGGTGACGTGATAGGTGACGGTCGTGCCGCTCCAGAAGTGGAAGGTGAGGGTGACCCGCTGCCCGTCGTTCACCTCGGCGAAGAACTCGGGCTTGAGCGTGATGGAGTTCGCGTCGTAGTTCGGGGCGAAGGCGACGTCGAACTCCTTGAACGAGGTCCAGTTGTGCGGGCCCGCGTTGCTGCCGTCGGCGTACTTCGCCTCCATGGTGGCGAGCTGGTCGCCCCGGAACTGGGTGGGTATCGCGAACGAGCCGGTCGGCCCGGTCGTGTTGGCCAGCACCGGTGGGTCGTAGCTGATGATGCTGATCCGCCACGGCACGCCCTGGGAGAACCGCGCCTGGATGTTCGCGTTGACGCCGTACGCCCGGGAGCCGACCAGCCGGGTGACGGCGGCGGCGGTGAGTGTCAGCGTGGTGCCGGAGACCGTGTAGTCGGCGCCGTTCGCCAGCTCGGTGTTGCCGTGGCGCAGCCCCTGGAAGGTGCCGCCGTTCAGGTTGAGCGTCAGGCTCTTGCCGCTGATCGCGCCGGTACGCGGCACGTACACCTGGTCGCTCGACGCGGTGCCGGAGCGGGTGGTCCAGCTCGACCTGATCTGCGCGAAGAGCTCCGGGTCGCTCCACCGGAACGAGGTGCGGCCGAAGTGCTGCCCGTTGTCCCACAGTTGGGTGGTGATCCGACGGTTGCGCGCGTAGTAGCCGAGGTACTCGAAGAACTTCAGCTTCTCGCCCTGCTGCACCGTGCCGGTGTGCCGGTCGAAGCCCAGCAGTCCGTACTCGCCGATGATCACCGGGATGCCCCGGGAGACGAACGCGTCGTGGACCCGGTCGAAGACGCCGGTCAGGTCCTGCTGCACGGTGGCGTCGAAGCGGGTGCCGCCGGCGACGTTCACGCTGAACGGCCAGTACCCGTAGAAGTGCACGGTCGCGATCAGGTTGGGGTCGTTCAGCGTGTCGAAGGTGCCGACCAGCTCGTCCACCCGGGCCTGGTCGGCCGAGGTGTGCAGGGTCGGCAGCACCAGCAGCCGGGTGGCGTTGCCACCGCCGGACTGCCGGACGATCCGGTGGAACGACGCGTTCAGCTCGTGCAGCAGTTCGGCGTTCTGGGCGTCGCCGGAGCTGCCGGTGAACTGCGGCTCGTTGACGCTCTCGAAGGTCAGCCGGGGTGAGGCGTCCCGGAACGCGGCGGCGATCTGCGTCCAGAGCGCGTTGTAGCGGTTCAGGACGTTCGCGCGGTCGGTCGGCATCGTGTTGATCCACTGCCACGAGTCGTGGTGAATGTTGATCATCACGTAGAAGCCGTCGTCGAGCGCCCAACCGACCACCTCGCGGATCCGGTTCAACCAGGCCGCGTCGATGGTGTAGTTCGGCGCCGCGCCGTGGTGGTTGCTCCAGGTGACCGGGATCCGGATGCTGTTGAAGCCCTGGGCCCGGACGTTGTCCAGCAGCGCCTGGGTGACCCGGGGGTTGCCCCAGGCGGTCTCGTCGGTACCGACCGCGTCGAAGGAGTTCCCGAGGTTCCAGCCCGGCTGCATCGCGGCCACCGCCGCCATCGCGTTGCCGGCCGGCGGCGGCGTGGTCGGCGGCCGGGTGCTCGGCGGCGCGCTGGTCGGCGGTCGGGTGCCGGGGGTACCCCCGACGTCGCCGGTGCAGGCGACGCCGTTGAGCGTGAACGAGGTGGGCGCGGTGTTCGTGCCGGTCCACGAGCCGTTGAAACCGAACGACACGGTGGCGTTGGTCGCGATCGTGCCGTTGTGGCCGGCATTGGTCGCGGTCACCTGGCTGCCCGAGGAGGTGACGCTCGCGTTCCACGCCTGGGTGACCCGCTGCCCGGACGGGAACGTCCAGACCAGGCGCCAGCCGCTGACCGGGTCACCGAGGTTGGTGATGCCGACGTTGGCGGTGAAGCCACCCGGCCACTGCGCCGAGGTCGAGTACGCCACCCGGCAGCCGGCGGCCGCCTGGGCGCTGACCGCCACCGTCACCCCGGATACCAGCAGTGCGGCGGCGCTCGCCGCGACCAGACCGACCCGCCATCGGGCGCTTCGCGCCCTGCTCCACAGACTCACAATGGTCTCCTTGCCGGGATGTCGCGGCTGGAAGATGCGGGGTACGGGCCGCGGACGCCGCAGTGCTCGGAGAGCCGACATTAAGTTTAGATGCCAAACTTTGTCAATTGGCGTACGCCTATCCGGCTCCCGGTGTGGGTGGGGCGCCGGCACGGCGACGCTCGGCATCCGGGGTCAGGCGTCCGGACCGTCGGCGCCGGTACCCGAGGACTGGACCGTCGACCCGGAGTCGACAACGTCATGATTTGTCGGGCACCGGATGCCGGACGTGACCGGCCGGGGGCTGTCGGTCAGAGCCTCGGGCTCGGCGGCGGCAGTGAGTCCACCGCGATCCCGATCCGTGCCGGGGCGGAGAAGTTGCCCGAGCTGTCGAAGGCCCGCACCTCGAACTGGTAGCTGCCGTAGCCACTGTAGACACCGTAGGCGACGGGGTGGCCGACCAGGGTGACCCGGGAGATGCTTCCGCTCTGCCGGACCTCGTATCCGGCGACGAAGACGTTGTCCCGGGTGGGGTTCCAGGTGAGCCGGAAGTAGCCGTCCTGTGGCCTGGTGAGCCGAAGGCCGGTGGGAACCGTCGGGGGATCGCTGTCCGGCAACGAGCCCAGCTTGACGATCGCGAACGGGGAGGAGTTGCCGGCGGCGTCGACCGCCCGGATCCCGAAGGTGAAGATCATCGGCGGTGGGACCGGCATCGTGTGGCTCGTGCCGGTGGTGGTGGCGATCCTGCTGCCGTTGGAGAAGATCTCGTACCCGGTCACGCCCCGGTCGTCGGACGAGGCGTCCCAGAGCAGGGTGAGGGTCTGGCTCCCGAACACGCTGCGCGGGTGTGCCGGGATGGTCGGCGGGCTGACGTCCGGCCCGCCGTCGGAGCCCGGCACATCCATGGCCGCCCGGGCGGACGTGGGAGGCGGCAGCATCGCGCCGCCGAGCGTCAGTGCCGCCGCCAGGGCCACCGCACCCGCCCGGCGTCGCGTCAGGATCGTCATGGGAACACATTAATAATGTTCGATGTCAACGGCAACCGTCCCCCGTCCGCCGGGGCCGGAATCACCGTGACCACGCAGACCGGGCGGGCTACGGTTTCATCGATCGACAAGGCCGGGCACCGGCGGCGCGCCGGCACGGTGGCGGCACGAATCCGCCCGGGCGACGGGCCGGAAGAGGAGTGAACGTGGCACAGCGCAGGGCACTGGTGGTCCGCGGCGGGTGGGAGGGGCACCAACCGGTCAAGGCGACGGAGCTGTTCATCCCGTTCCTCGAACGCAACGACTACGCGGTGCGGGTCGAGGAGACGACCGAGATCTACGCCGACGCCGCCGAGCTGGCCGGCACCGACCTCGTCGTGCAGTGCGTGACGATGTCACAGATCACCCCGGAGCAGTTGGCCGGGCTGAGCACCGCCGTCGTCGCCGGCACCGGTTTCACCGGCTGGCACGGCGGCATCGCGGACTCGTTCCGGGCCTCCTCCGACTACCTGCACCTGGTCGGTGGCCAGTTCGCCACCCACCCGGGGAAGGAGCCCTGCGAGCGGCACGGCGGGGAGCAGGACAACTTCCTGCCGTACCGGGTGAACATCACCGAACTGGGCCGGGAGCATCCGGTCACCGCGGGGATCGAGGACTTCGACCTGGTCACCGAACAGTACTGGGTGCTGCACGACGACCTGATCGACGTGCTGGCCACCACGACACACCCGACCCGGGAGTGGCACCCGTGGCCCCGGCCGGTCACCTCGCCGGCGATCTGGACCCGTCACTGGGGTGCCGGGCGAATCGTCGTGACGACCCCCGGACACAGCCTCGACGTGCTGGAGCACCCGAGCGTGCGTACCGTCATCGAGAGGGGGATGCTGTGGGCGACCCGCACGGCGTCGGCATCGTAGGGCTCGGGGTCATCGCCCGGGCGTACCTGAGCACGCTGGCCGACCTTCCCGGGCTGCGCATCGTCGCGGTGGCCGACCTGGACGCCGCCCGGTCGGCGGCGGTCGCCGCCGCGCTGCCCGGCACCGAGGCGCTCGGCGTCGAGGCCCTTATCGACCATCCCGAGGTGCGGACGGTGCTCAACCTGACGATCCCCGCCGCGCACGCCGAGATCTCGCTCGCCGCGATCGACGCGGGTCGGAACGTCTACGTCGAGAAGCCGCTCGCCGTCACGTTTCCGGACGGTCGCTCGATCGTCGAGCGGGCCGGCTCGGCCGGGGTCCGCCTCGGGTGCGCGCCCGACACCGTGCTGGGCACGGGTACCCAGACCGCCCGCGCGGCGATCGACGACGGCCTCATCGGGCGCCCGCTCTCCGCCTCGGCCGTGATGGTCACGCCGGGGCACGAGCGCTGGCACCCGCACCCCGACTTCTACTACGCCCCCGGCGGCGGTCCACTGCTGGACATGGGCCCGTACTACATCTCCGCCCTGCTCCACCTGCTCGGGCCGGTACGCGCGGTGGTCGGCGCGGGCAGCCGGCTGCGCGCCGAGCGTGTGATCGGGGCCGGCCTGCGCGGCGGCCAGCGGATCCCGGTCGAGGTGGACAGTCACGTGACCGGCGTGCTCGAACACGTCAACGGCGTCCTCTCCACCATCACGACGAGCTTCGACGGGGTGGCGACGACGGCCGCGCCGATCGAGGTGCACGGTGAGACGGGCAGCCTCGCCGTACCCGACCCGAACCACTTCGACGGCGAGGTCCGGCTCTTCCCGCTCGGCGGCGCCGGATGGCGGACGCTCGAACCACGAGCCGGCTACGCCGACGGCTCCCGAGGACTGGGCCTGATCGACCTGGTCGGAGCCGACGACCGCCGTCCGCCACGGTCCGGCGGCGAGGTCGCGCTACACGTGCTGGAAACGATGACCGCGCTGCTGCGGTCGGCCGCCGAAGGCCGGCGCATCGAGCTGACGACGGTGGTGGAACGGCCGATACCGGTCGGCTACACCCGGGCCGAGGACTGGCGGGGACAGCCGGCGGTCGCGAACTGAGCCGGGCGGACGGCGGCGGCACGCCGGCCGACCAGGCTCCGGCGCCGGGACCGGCGCCGAAAACCGGTTGCCGTGGCCGGCGGGCGGCAGCAGGGTGGGGGCATGACGTTCTGACGGGCACTACCCCGGTCGAGTGAAGCTCCGTGCCCCCGCCGTGCCGTCGCACCCCGGGGAGCCGTAGCGCCGTCCGTCCCTCCCCGCTGGAAAGTGAGCGTCGTTGTCCCAGCAGAAGTCCCGGCCGGATTCCGCAGCGTCCGCCAGGCCCGCCACCGTCACCGTCTTCGCCTCCGCCCGCAGTTGGATCGAGTCGGACGCCGTCGACCAGTGCCACCAGGTGGCCGCGCTCGACGGAATGGTCTCCGTCGCCGGCATGCCCGACCTGCACCCCGGCAAGGGCGCCCCGATCGGCGCCGCGATGGCCTCGACCGTGCTCTACCCGTTCCTGGTCGGCTCCGACATCGGCTGCGGCATCGCCGTGTTCCCGGTCGGTCTGAAGCGGGTCGTACCCGAGCAGATCGCCCGCCGGTTTCCCGACCTCGACGTCCCGCTGGACCCGGACCGGGACGCCGACGACCCGGCCTGGGCCGCCGTGGACGCCGAGATTCCGGCCGGCTACCTCGACGGCCTGGGAACGGTGGGTCGGGGCAACCACTTCGTGGAGCTGGCGCGGATCCAGACCGTCCTCGACCCGGGCCACACGGCCCGGCTAGGGCTCGCCGCCGACGACCTCGTCCTGATCGTGCACAGCGGCTCGCGAGGGCTGGGCGAACGGATCCTGCGGGCACACACCGAGCGGCACGGCGCCGGCCCGGCCACCGACCCGGCCGACTACCTCGAACTGCACGACGCCGCCGTACGCTGGGGGTCGATCAACCGTCGACTTCTCGCCGCCCGGGTGCTGCACGCCCTCGGCGCCGAGCCGACCGACCCGATCGTCGACCAGTGCCACAACCTCGTCGAGTTCCGCGACGGGGCCTACCTGCACCGCAAGGGAGCCGCGCCGGGCGACGGCCGGGACGTGCTGATCGCCGGTACCCGGGGCACCTGCTCCTATCTGGTGGCCGCGCATGCCGGACCGCACGCCAACTTCTCCGTCGCGCACGGCGCCGGTCGCAAGATGTCCCGGGCCGACGCGCTGCGCCGGGGGCGGACCAAGCACACCGTCGCGGAACTCCGTCGTACCCCGGTCGGGTCGCTGGTGGTGTGCGGCGACCGTCAACTGCTGTTCGAGGAGGCGCCGACGGCCTACAAGCGGATCGAGCAGGTGATCGCCGACCTGGTCGAACACGGACTCGCCACCCCGGCCGCCACGACGGTTCCGCTGGTGACGTACAAGACGATCGACAGGGGTGGCGACGCCCGCCCCCGGCGGGACCGGAACGACCACCGCCGGGGCAGGGGGCGGTGGTGAGCGCGGCGGGGCACCGACACCATCTGCTGATATCGGCCGGACGAGGCCCGCAGGAGTGCACCTGGGCGGTCGCCCAGTTCCTGCACCGGTTGGAGGCGGACGCCGGCCGGCAGGGTCTGGACACGTCCCGGGTCGAGACCGTCCCCGGCGACCGACCCGGCACCTACCGGTCGGTGCTGCTGGGGATCTCCGGAGCCGGTGCCGGGCAGTTCGCCGGCTCGTGGACCGGCACCCTCTGCTGGCAGGCGCCGAGCCCCTACCGGGCGAGCACCGGCCGGAAGAACTGGTACGTGATCGCCCGCCCCTGCGAGGTCGACGTTCCCCGGACGTCGTTCGCGGAGACCGACGTCGACATCGTCGGCTGCCGCACCGGCGGCCCGGGCGGGCAGCACCGGAACAAGGCCAGCACCGCCGTACGGGCCACCCACCGTCCCTCCGGGATCGTCGTGGTGGTCGACACCGAGCGGCAGTTCAGTCAGAACCGTCGCATCGCCCTGGAGCTGATCCGGCAGCGCCTGGCGGACGGCGACCAGGCGGCGGGCCGGGCCGTCGACACCGCCCGCTGGCGCATCCACGACGAACTCGTCCGCGGCGACCCGGTCCGGGTCGAACGACCGGACTCCCGGGCCGGCGCGGTTGCCGGCGGACCGCACCGGCAACGCCGCCGCCGACCTCTTCGGCCAGGATGAGATCTTCGGCATTCCCGGCCTGGTGCTCGGTGACCGGACCGGTCAGGGTTGCGGTGGCGGCGACGTGCTCTCCCGGACGATGAGGGTGGTCGCCAGTTCGAGCCGGGTCTGCGCCGGCGGTACGCCCGAGGCCAGCGCCAGGACGAGTCGGGCCGCGGCGGCGCCCATCTCGGTGAGCGGCTGCCGGACGGTGGTCATCGGTGGACCGCACCACCGGGTGTAGGAGATGTCGTCGAAGCCGACGACGCTGAGGTCCTCCGGGATCCGGATCCGGGCCTGGCGGGCCGCCTCGTACACGCCGAGGGCCTGCAGGTCGTTGCCGCAGAGGACGGCGGTGGGCGGGTCGGGGAGCCGCAGCAGTTCCCGGCCGTGGTTGAGGCCGTCCTCGAAGGCGAACCACTGACCGGTGCGGACCAGCCGGTCGTCCAGCGGTACCCCGGCGGCGTCGGTCGCGGCCCTGGCACCCTCCAGGCGGGCCCGGGCGGAGAGGCGTTCGGTCGGTCCGGTGATCACGGCGATCCGCCGGTGACCGAGGTCGAGCAGATGCCGGGTGGCGGCGATGCCGCCGCTCCAGTTGGTCGCACCCACCGACGGGACCGGGTGTTCCGGCTCGCCGGTCGGGTCGAGAGCGACCAGCGGAATGCCGCTGGCGGCCAGCGTGGCGTGGTGTTCGGGGGTGAAGCCCAGGTGTACGGCGACCACGCCGGTGGGACGCCGGGCCAGCAGGTCCTGCGCCCAGGAGCGACCGGTCGACACCTGGTGGAACACGTCGCTGAAGACGACGGCCAGCCGGTGCGGGCCGGCCACCTCCTCGACGCCCTGCATGATCTGCACCGCCAGGTGGCTCTGCATGCCGTAGAAGAGCACCTCGATGCTGGCGGCCCGGACGCCGCTCTCCGGGCGGCGGTAGGGGTGCTCGCGCAGCACCGTCTCCACCCGGGCCCGAGTGGCCGGCGCGACGTCACGACGCCCGTTGAGCACCTTGGAGACGGTGGGTGCGGAGACCCCGGCGAGGGCCGCGATCGCGGCCACCGTCAACTCGCCCTGCCGGCGCCCGCGCTGCCGGCCCGGCGCCGGCTTGCCCCGCCCCGGCGGGACGGTTGGGATGGTGTCGGCGATCTCGGCGGCTGCCCGCCGGTCGGTGAGCCGATGGCTGGAACCGGCTTCGACCGGGTGATCCGGGCGGCCTGGAGCACCGCGCGGACGTCCGGACGCGGCTGGCCCGTCCGTGCCGGCCGGTGCCGGGCGGTGGCGGGATTCGTCGACCTTCGCGAGCAGTCGGGCCCGGACCGCCTCGGCGTCGCGTGCGGCGGTCGGGCCGGCGGGGACCGTCTCCACCAGGTAGCGCCGCTTCCTGGTGACCGGGTCGAGCCCGGCGTAGACCCGCACCCGGAGTGACCCACTGGGCAGCGTCTCGACTTCGCCGCGGGCGCGCCGTGGCGAGGAGGGGGCCGGCATGGAGCTAGGCTAGCAGAAATCCTGCTCCTCAATTGACGGATCTGGCTCCACGAATTGCTCCACCTGAACTGACGTGCGCGAATATCCGACGTCCTCGGGTGAGGCTGCGGCAGCGGGATTTCCCCCAGGTCAGTACGACATGCCTGGCGCGGGCGATCGCCGATACCTCGGCCGTCGACGCTCTGGTGTGCCGGCGGGTTTTGATCCGAACACTTTCGAATCGGATTCCTAAATGCTCAGACCACCGGGACGGACCATCCGGTCGGTGATCTCCGGAGGTGGCCGACCGGTAGCTCTGGCGTTTCCGCAATGGCATGCTTGGCGTCGGGAAGCAACCCGGAGGTGTGGGGTGAGCGGATCGGCACAACCGGACGGATCCGGCGACGGCCCGATGGCCGTACGGATCCTGGTCGGAGCCCAATTGCGACGACTGCGTGAGGAACGGGGACTGACCAGGGCGGAAGCGGCCGAGCCCATTCGCGCCTCGGAGTCGAAGATCAGCCGGATGGAGCTGGGCCGGGTCGGCCTCAAGGAGCGAGACGTCCTGGATCTGCTGTCGCTCTACGGCATACACGACGAGCGGGAACGGGCGACGCTGCTGGCCCGGGTCCGCGAGGCCAACACGTCGAGCTGGTGGCACCCGTACAGCGACGTCACGCCGAACTGGTTCCAGCGGTACCTCGGGCTGGAGGCGACGGCGACGCTGATCCGGACCTACGAGGTCCAGTTCGTTCCCGGGCTGCTGCAGACCGAGGAGTACGCCCGGGCGGTGGTGCGGCTCGGTCACGGCTCCGCCCGGAAGGACGAGGTCGCGCGCCGGGTGCGGCTGCGGATGGAGCGACAGCAGTTGCTGAGCCGGCCGGATCCGCCGATGCTCTGGGCGGTGGTGGACGAGGCCGCGCTGCGCCGCCCCGTCGGCGGCACGCGGGTGATGCGCGACCAGCTCGAGTCGCTGCTCTGCACCGTCACGAAGATGGCGAACGTGCGGCTGCAGGTGATCCCGCTCGCCGCCGGGGGGCACGCCGCCGCCGGTGGTGCCTTCACCATTCTCCGCTTCCCTCAGCAGGAACTGGCCGATCTCGTCTACATCGAACAGTTGACCAGTGCGCTCTACCTCGACAAGCGCGAGGACGTCGACCGCTACTTCGAGGCGGTGAACCGGTTGTTCGTCGAGGCCGCGCCCCTCAAGGACACATTCCAGATCCTGGATCGGATCATCCGCGACCTCGACGAGACGCCCCGGTGACCGCAGGTATCCTGGGCCACCGCCACATTGTTCGGCCGACCGGAGGGTTTCGCCCGTGACCGAGGAGATTTCCGTGCCCGGCGAGGACCAGACGTCCAAGCCGAATCTCGACGCCACCGTTCCGCAGACGGCTCGGGTGTGGAACTACTGGCTCGGCGGCAAGGACAACTACGCCGTCGACCGGGCGCTCGGCGACGAGATCGCCAAGGCGTTTCCGATCATCGTAGAGATCGCTCGGGCCGACCGCGCGGTACTCAACCGGGTGGTGCGCTACCTCGCCGGCGAGGCCGGGGTCCGGCAGTTCCTGGACGTCGGCACCGGGCTGCCCACCGCCAACAACACCCACGAGGTGGCGCAGGCGGTGGCCCCGCAGTCCCGGATCGTGTACGTCGACTACGACCCACTCGTCCTCGTGCACGCCCGGGCCCTGCTGACCAGCGGGCCGGAGGGTGCCACCGACTACATCGACGCCGACATCCGGGACACCGAGACGATCCTGCGTGAGGCGGGCCGGACCCTCGACTTCACCAAGCCGGTCGCGCTCATCCTCTCCGGGATCCTGGCCCACCTGTCCACCGTGGAGGAGGCGCGGGCGGTCGTGCGCCGGATCATGGACGCGCTGCCCGTCGGGAGTTACCTGGTGGCCGTTGACGGCGCCGACACCAACCCGGAACTCAACGAGGTCATGAAGATCTGGAACGAGTCGGCCAATCCGCCGTACGCGATGCGTACGCCCGAGGAGATCGCCAGCTACTTCGACGGTCTGGAACTGGTCGAGCCGGGGCTGGTCGACGTCACCCGCTGGCGGCCCGACCCCGGCACCGACGTACCGCCGCGCCCGCTGGACAACCTCGTCGGCGTCGGCCGCAAGCCGGGCTGACCCGGAACGTGACGGTGCACCGATCCGGGCCCGGTGGTGGGCCCGGGTCGCGGGTCCACCACCGGGCGACCCGGATCGTGGGCGTGCGGTCGGCGACGGCGGTGGCTATTACCCGGCCGTGACAATGCGCAGACCGCCTCCGGACATGGCGGTGGCAGCTTCGTCCGGGTGAGTTCGGAGCCTTGCCCGCCAGCCCGGCCGGGCGCCGTCCGGTCGGCGCCCCCGGGAACGCTGGGCCGACGTCGTACCGCCGGGGTGGCCCGGACGAGCACGCTGGCCGAGGCCGAGGTCGACCTGACGGCCGTCGCCGCCAACCTGGCCACGGTCGCGGACGTCGCCGGCACCGGGCTGATGGCGGTGGTGAAGGCCGACGGGTTCGGGCACGGCGCGGTTCCGGTCGCCCGGGCCGCGCTGGCGGCCGGCGCGAGCTGGCTCGGGGTGACCTCGACCGGCGAGGCGCTCGCGCTGCGCGCCGCGGGGCTCACCGCGCCCGTCCTGAGCTGGCTGCACCATCCGGACGACGACTTCGGCCGGCTGATCGCCGCCGATGTCGACCTGGGCGTCTCGACCGTGCCGCACCTGCACGCGATCGCCGATGCGGCGAGCCGGTCTGGCCGGCCGGCGACGGTGCAGCTCAAAGCCGATACTGGGCTGTCCCGCAACGGTGCCAACCGCGAGGACTGGCCCGATCTGGTCGGCTGGGCCCGCAGGTACGAGGTCGCGGGGAGCGTCCGGGTGCGGGGGATCTGGTCGCACCTGGCCGATGCCGAGACGCCGGACTGCCGGTGCGTCGGCCGACAGGTGACGGCCTTCGAAGAGGCGCTGCGGATCGCCCGGACGGCGGGACTTCGGCCGGATCTCGCGCACCTGGCGAACTCGGCGGCGGCGCTGGCCGCCCCGGCGACCCGGTACGACCTCTGCCGGATCGGACTGGCGCTGTACGGCGTCGACCCGTTCGGCGGTACCGGTGCCGGGGCGTACCGGCTGCGGGCCGCGATGACCCTGCGTTCGACGGTGGTGAACGTCAAGCGGGTGGCGGCCGGTACCGGCGTCTCCTACGGCCCGGACCGGGTCACCGAGCGGCCGACCACCCTGGCGCTGCTGCCGCTCGGCTATGCGGACGGGCTGCCCCGGGCAGCCGAGGGACGGGCCGAGGTGTGGCTGCACGGCACCCGGCGGCCGGTCGTCGGGCGGATCGCCATGGACCAGTGCGTGGTCGACGCCGGGGACCTGCCGGTGGCGATCGGCGATCCGGCGGTGGTCTTCGGTCCGCTCCGGGGGACCGACCTGGACGACGGCGCCGTCGACGGCGGCTCGGACCGGGCGGCCGATGCCGGCTGGCCGACGGTGGCGGAGTGGGCGGCGTGGGCCCGGACCAGCCCACACGAGATCTTGACCGGCATCGGTGCGCGGATCGCCCGGCGGTACCGGACGGCGGGGGAGGCAGCGGACCGACCGGGTGGGTCGGTGGCTCCGGTGCGATCGCGCCGGACGACCGCCGGGAGCGAAGGGGAGTGTCGGGGATGAGTGTCCGGCTGGCGGTGTTGTACGGCGGGCGCAGCGGTGAACACGAGGTGTCCCGCCGGTCGGCGGCGAGCATCCTCGCCCACCTGGACCGGGACGCCTACCGGGTGACCGAGGTACTCGTCGAACGGGACGGCCGGTGGCAGGTCGACGGCGTACCGGCCACACTGCCGGCGGCGCTGCGCGCCCTCGCCGCCCAGGACGTGGTCTTCCCGGCCCTGCACGGCCCGTACGGCGAGGACGGCACCGTCCAGTCGATGCTGGACTGGCTCGGCGTCCCGTACGTCGGTAACGGGGTCCTCGCCAGTGCGGCCGGAATGGACAAGGAGGTGACCAAGAAGCTGCTCGGTGCCGAAGGGTTGCGGGTTGCGCCGGGCGTGACGCTGCGGGCCGGCGAGTACCTGTCCCGGACCGAACAGCAGCGGTTGGGCCTGCCGGTCTTCGTCAAGCCGGCCCGGGCGGGCTCCAGCCTCGGCGTGTCCCGGGTCGACAAGTGGTGGCAACTGCCGACCGCGCTCCGACTGGCCCGCGACGCCGACCCGAAGGTCCTGGTCGAGCGGGCCGTACCCGGTCGGGAGATCGACGTCGGTGTGCTCCAGTACCCGGACGGGCGGGTCGAGGCCGGGCCGCCGCTGGAGATCGAAGTCCCGCCGACGGCCGCCTTCTTCGACCACACCGCCAAGTACGACGGCGGCGCCGTATTCCGGATTCCGGCTCCGCTCGACGCCGCCACGACCCTGGTGTTGCAGGACCGGGCGGTCCGGGCCTTCCACGCGCTCGGCTGTCGAGGGCTGCTCCGGGTCGACTTCTTCCTGCCCGACCCGGACCCGGCCGCAGGGTCACCCGGCACCCCGGTGGAACCGGTGGTCAACGAGGTCAACACGTTTCCCGGTTTCACCAGTGTGTCGCAGTACCCGCAGATCTGGGCCCGGGCCGGGATCGCCTTCCCGAGCCTGCTCGACATCCTGATCGACGGGGCCCGGAGCAACCCGGTCACGCGCTGATGGGGCTCAGTTGTCCGAGGGAGTAATCCAGGGTATGGCGGGCCTGAGGCCGGGTGGCGGGCACCGGACCGGACCGGAGAGGTCCTGGGGGACCGCCTCGGTCTGATCCGGGCAGTCCATCGCGGCGCAGCCGCGCGACTCCCGGCTGCCGTCCGGGCCGGTGACGGTGACGGTGATGAAGGAGCGGTCCACCGGCCCGCCGACGGGCAGCGCGTACCGGACGGTGCAGACGATCTGGTCGACCGCCGCTGCCGACAGTCCCGTCACGTCGGTACCGAGCCGTACCGTCGTGCCCGACCGGTCGGACCTGGTCACTGTCGCCGGCCCGGCGTCCGCCGGAAGCTCGGTGCGGTAGCCCTGCTCCCGCTCGGTCGGGCTCGGGCCGGCCAGCAGCAGCGCCAGCGTGCTGGCGACCGAATCCGGCGGCGTGGACGGGCGCAGCACCAGCGCGAGCCGGTCTTCCGCCACGAAGAAGAGGCCGACTCCCCGGACCGGCCCCACCGGGGCGGGGTTGCCGGAGATGACCACGCTCGGGCGTACGCCGCACCCGGCGACGAGCGTGCTCAGCAGCGCGACGGCGACGAGCGAGGTCAGCGTGACGGAGCGGAGTGGCACCCGCCGCCGGAAGCGGGTCACCTCCGTCCCCTCTCCGGCCGGTCCCCGCCGGGCGGCGCCGGATCGCCACAGCGGCGCGGCAGCCGGAGCGTGAAGACCGCGCCGCCGGCCGGATCGTTCGCCGCGACCAGGCTGCCCCAGCGCGCGCCGGCCCGGTGCAGCCGGGCGTTCTCCCAGGCGATAGCGAGGCCGAGGCCGCTGCCCTCGGAACGGCTCCGGGCGCTGTCCGCCTTGTAGAAGCGGTCGAAGACGTGCGGCAGCACCGATGGGTCCAGCCCCGGACCACGGTCGCCGATCGACAGCACGATCCAGTCCGGCTCGGCGCCCAGCCGTACCGACACCGGCGGGGCGCCGTGCCGGAGCGCGTTGCCGACCAGGTTCGCCACGATCACGTCCAGCCGGCGCGGGTCGAGCCGGGCCAGCACGCCCGGCGGCAGGTCGGCCACCACCCGTTCGGCCCAGCCCCGAGCCCGCAGGGTCGCCCGTACCGCCGCCGCCACGTCGACCTCGTCCAGGGTGAGCGCCGCCGTGCCGCTGTCGAACCTGGTCACCTCGATCAGGTCGTTGACCAGCCGGGTCAGGTTCTGCGTCTCCTGGCTGACCAGCCGGGCGGCCCGACCGGCGTCGCCGGGCAGCCGGGGCGCCTCCTCGTCCAGTACGTCGGTGACCGCGGTCATCGCGGCCAGCGGCGTACGCAGCTCGTGCGAGACGTCGGCCACGAAGCGCCGGGCGTCCGCCTCCATCCGGCGCAATTCGCCGACCTGCCGTTCCAGCCGTTCGGCGGTGTGGTTGAAGGTACGCGCGACCCCGGCGAGCTCGTCGGAACCGCGTACGGCCAGCCGGGTGCTCAGATCACCCTCACCAAGCCGGCGGGCCGCCCGGCCGAGGTCCCGGACCGGCCGCAACACGCCCCGGGCGGCGAGCAGCGCCAGCAGTACGGCGAGCACCAGCGACAGCCCACCGGTCAGCCAGGCAGCCATCGCGAGCTGGTCGATGCTGGCCTGCTCGGCGTGGAGGCCGTGCAGACGGTAGACCTCCAGACCGGACGGTCGCCGCGTCCCGTCCGGCTGGCTGAGCATCACCTGGGTCCCGATCACCAGGTACGGAAAACCCTGCGTGGCCTGCCGTTGCCAGACGACCCGGCCCCCAGCCACCGCGGTCCGCAACTCCGGGGTGAGTACGGCGGAGACCTGGTCGCGGCTGGAGCTGTACCCCTGGTACGTCGCGATCACAGCGTCGTCGTGGTCGGACAGTTCAGCGGCGATCGCGTCGAGGTCGGCCTGGCTCGGCGGCAGGTTCCGGATCGGGGTGAGTTGGGCGATCTGCTCCGTGAGCGTGAGGACGGCCGCGTCCTGGGCCTGTTGCAGGATGACGTTCCGGGCGTGCACGTAGCTGACCCCGGCCACCACCGCCGTGGTGGTCAGGCCGAGCGAGGCGAAGGCGAGCAGGAGCCGGACCCGCAGGCCGACCCGCCAGCGCAGCCGGTCCAGCAGTACCGGCCGCGTCACGAACCGGGCGCGGCTCACAGCGGGCCGAACCGGTAGCCGAAGCCGCGGACGGTCTGTACGTAGACCGGGCTGGCCGACTCGTCCTCGATCTTCGCCCGCAGCCGCTGCACGCAGGCGTCGACCAGCCGCGAGTCGCCGAGATAGCCGTGCTCCCAGACCGCCTCCAGCAGTTGTTGCCGGCTCAACACCCGGCCCGGGGCGCTGGAGAGTTCGAGCAGCAGGCGCAGTTCGGTCGGGGCGAGGCCGATCGGCGCCCCGGCCTTGCTGACCACCAGCGCCGACCGGTCGATGGTCAGCGCGCCGTACCGCTCCACCGCCGGCTCCGGGCCGGGTCGCCGGGAGTCGCCGCCGGCCCGCCGCAGCACCGCGCGGATCCGCGCCTCGAGTACCCGGGCCTGCACCGGCTTGACCACGTAGTCGTCGGCGCCGGCCTCCAGTCCGGCCACCACGTCGATGTCGTCGTTGCGGGCGGTGAGCATGATGATCGGCAGGTCGCCCGCCGATCGGATCCGGCGACACACCTCGAAGCCGTCCATACCGGGCAGCATGAGGTCGAGGACCACGACGTCGGCGCTGTCGGTAGCCAGCCGGGCCAGGCCCTGCTCGCCGGTTGGCACCGCGTCCACCGTGTGACCCTGGCGGGTCAGGGCCAGCTGGAGGCCCTCGCGCACGGTCTGGTGGTCCTCGATCAACAACACCCGAGACATGTCACCAACTATCGCATTCCCGCTCATGTTGCCCTGTCGATCATGGTGTTCGGCACGGATCGGGCCTCGGCTGGCGTACTGTCCGATTCCGTTACCGGCCGATAGCCGGGGACGGGGCCGGCAAAATCCGCCGAACGCACCAGGACCAGGATCGTGGCGACGACCAGGAGGACGAGCCCACTTCCGGCCGCGATCGCCACGAAGAGCCCGCGGGTATCGCCGAGCGTGGCGTGCGGGGTGAGTGACGGCACGCCGACCAACAGCCCGAGCCCGAGCAGCCCGAACAGCCCGAACAGCGACACCCCGCCGGGTAACCCGGTGACCGGCCCGGTGACGCAACCGGCCGGAGCGGCAGCACCCGCGCCGGACCGGGCCAGCACGGCAGCGGCCAGGCAGAACAGCGCCGCCGCCAGCAGCACGCCGCCGAGCACGTCGCTGAACCGGTGCCAACCCGCGATCATCGTGGCGGCGGCGACCGTGCAGACGCCCACCGTGCCCGGGACGGCGCACCACGGGCGGGCCGGTGCGGGGACCACCAGCAGGACCGCGAGCAGCAGCGCCGTCGCCGCGGCGACGTGACCGCTGGGGAAACTGTTGTGCGTCGTCGAGGTGGCCACCCCGAGGTCCGGCCGCGGGATCAGCTGCTTGGCGACGCTCGCCCCGAGCACCGCGGCGCCGACCAGGCCGACACCGGCCACTCCTGCCCGGAGTCGCCGGCCGAGCACAGCGAGCAGCAGCACGGTGACCAGCAGCAGACCCAGTACGACCGGATCGCCGAACCAGGCCAGTACGCTCCTCGCCGGCTCGACCAGGGCGGTCGGCTGCTCGTACCCGCCGCCCCGCTCGGCCCGGGGCGGGAGCAGCCTGCCATCGAGGAACTGACCGGCGACGGTGCCGACGGATCCGGCGGCGGTCAGCACGAAGGCGAGCAGGTACCCGAGCCCGGCGCGGCGTAGCCGGCGGGCCGGCCCTCGGTCGACGGGCACCGACCGGCGGTCGTGCCGCCCCGCCGGCCGGAGCGGTGTCGTGGACGGGTACGGCGATACCGGATGCACGAGCCAAGGATGGATCGCCCCGGTCCGGAAACCATGCTGGTCCTGTCATGGTTCTGTCACGGTGCCGATGCCGATGCCGATGCCGATGCCGATGCCGATGCCGATGCCGATGCCGGTGCCGGTGCCGATGCCGGTGGCCGCGGGTGCGACCCCGTACACGATGCCCTGCGAGTCTGGCGGATGGACTCCCTTGCGGAACCGCATCCTGACCGCCTTCGGCCCGGGGAGCCGAGCGGGCGCCGGCGGACCGGTCAGGGGGGCCGGCGCCGTCGACGCCCGGTGTGCCCGGGAGCGGAATCGCCGAGCCCGGACGTCAGGGCTTGCGTCCGACGCCGCCGTACCCGTCGACCGGTTCGGGGTCAGCGCTGTCCGATCGCCACTGCGAGATGGAGACGATGCCGGGCTCCAGCAGGGTCAGTCCGTCGAAGCAGCGCTCGATCTGCTCCGGGCTGCGTAACACGTACGGGACGGCGCCGGTGTCGTCGTAGCCCTGCTGGGCCGCGTCGAATCCCTCGGTGGTGTTGGTGCTGTCCCAGAGCACCAGGTAGCTGCCGCTGGGCACCGCCGCCACCATCCGGGCCACAATGGACTGTGCCTCGTCGTGCTCGGCGACGTGCCCGAGTACCCCCATGAACATGACCGCGATCGGCTGGGTGAAGTTCAGGATGTTCTTGGCGTCGGCGACGATCTGGTCAGGGTCGTGGAAGTCTCCGTCGACGTAGTCGGTGACCCCCTCCGGAGTGGTGTTGCTGAGCAGGGCGCGGGCGTGCGTCAGCACGAGCGGGTCGTTGTCGACGTAGACGACCCGGGACTCCGGAGCGGCTCGTTGGGCCACCTGGTGGGTGTTGTCCAGGACCGGCAGGCCGGTGCCGATGTCGAGGAAGTTGCGGACCCCCTCCTCGGTCGCGAGGTGGCGCACTGCCCGGATCAGAAACTGCCGGGACTGCTTGGCCAGCGGCACGATGCCCGGGAACTGTCGCCGGTAGGCGTCTCCGGCCTCGCGGTCGGCGGCGAAGTTGTCCTTGCCACCCATCCAGTAGTTCCAGATCCGGGCGGAGTGTGGCACGCCGGTGTCGAGTCCGTCCGGCCATGCACGGTGTGGCGGCGGGGCTTCCTTCGTCACCTGGCTCCCCAGGATTCCCGTAGTGAACGCGGCCGGTTCCACCGTAGGCTGTCGATGTTTCGTCCGCATCCTCCGGCCGAGCCGGGTACGGCTCAGGTGGCCAGGATGATGGTCATCCCGAGGTAGGTGGCGAGCAGCAGTACGCCCTCGAAGCCGAGCCGCCCCCAGCCGCAGGTCTGCCGGACGAGTAGCCCGGCGAGCAGGATCGCGGTCATGAACAGCCCGCTGGTGGTGATGAAGAGGTCCTCGCTGCCGGCGGCGTGATAGATGGAGCCCTGCCGGTACGCGATGTCGCCGACCACCAGCGTGATCACGTCAAGGATGTTCCCGCCGAGGACGGCGGCGATGGCGAGGGTGACCGCACCGCGCCGCACGGCGGCGATGGCGGTGACCGTCTCCGGCAGCCCGTTCACGATGCCGAGCAGGACACCACCGGTGAATCCGGTGGTGAGGCCGGTGGTCTCGACCACGCTCTCGGCGGCCAGCGACACCGCCCAGCCGCTGGCCGCGACGACGACTCCGACCAGCGCAAACCGCCCCCATAGCGTGCCCATGCGCTGCCTGTCGAGCGCACCGTGGTCCTGCGGTACGTCAGGTTGCGTCTCCTTGGTGCCGACGGCCTGCCACATCGGTCTGGTGCCGGCGGTCCGGATCAGCCGGAGCCCGCCGAGGTAGCAGGCGACGATCACCACCGAGATCGGATGGACGCCGCCGATGGTGACGTTCGGGCTGTAACTGCCCAGCAGGGCGAGGGCCAGCAGGGCGATCAGCAGACAGCCGAAGAGCAGGTTCGACGAGGAGGCGGCGGCGTGTTCGAGGTTGACCCGGCGGTGGAAGGCGTCGGCGACCGCGACCGCGGTGGTCTGGGCGGCGATCCCGCCGACCGCGTTGCTGTAGCCGAGTTGGGGATGGTTACCGGCCGCCGTGACGGCGGTCATCACGATTCCGGAGAGTCCGGTCGCGACGCCGAAGAAGACCACCCCGAAGACGGCCTCGCCCCAGCCGGTCCGGTCGGCCAGGGCGTCGCCCAGGGCGACGAGTCGGATGCTGCCGAGGATCGTGATCAGTCCGGCGACGGCGAAGACGCCGACGCTCGGTCCGAGCGGCCAGGGCGTGGCGGGGAGGAATCCCAGCATCGGGCGGGTATTCCCGGGTTACCGGCTCCGAAGCGTGCCGCCGGGGGACCGGTGTCTCGGTACCGGTTGGGGGTGGTCGGCGGCCGGACGGTGAACTCGGCGTCGGGCAGTTCGTCCTTGTTCGTCACGTACCGGTGCGCCAGGCTGCCGCCGCAGTCGCGCGGTCCGGCCGCCGGTCCGGCGACGCCGTACCGGCCGATTGCCGAGGGGACGAACCGGCGGCGCGGATTCGTCCGCGCCGCCGGTGAGCGGTCGATCGTCCGACAGGGCGTCGTTGCCCCGCCCTCGCGGGATGCGGTCCCCGGTGTAGTGGTCAGAAGGTCAGATCATCCTTACCGGGCGGCAGAGGGTCCGCCGAGCCGATGAACGTCTGCTGGGGCTCGTCGTCCACCGGAACGATCTCCCGGACGACCTGCCCGGTCAGGTCCAGCACCTGTAGTAGGTCCCGTTGCTCCGCGCCCTCCGGGGCGGAGTCGCCGTAGACCCGGACCAGCAGGTGGTCGTCGCCTACCCAGCCGATCAGCTGGGCCGGTCGGCCGGGGTCGACGGTTGCCTGCAGGGCCCCGGTCGCCGCGTCGGCGATCGTCACCACCGAAGCTCTGCGGCTCCGATCCACCAACGCCAGCCGGCTGCCGTCCGGGGAGATTCCGGTGGCGTCCACCAGCGATGCGCTCGCCGGGACGGAACCCACTCGCCGCCCGTTCAGGTCGTAAAAGCGGATCTCGGTGACCTGGTCCGGCACGGCCTCGCCGGCACTGTGGCTGACGGTCATGGCGAGTCCGGTACCGTCGGGCTTCCAGATCAGGCCCAGGCCCTGCGCGTTGTCGGTCGCGACGTCCGGCAGCGCCACCAGACGGGTCCGCAGCGTCGCCGCGTCGACCAGCAGGAATCCGTTCTGGTCGCCGAAGCGGGGCCGATAGGTGAAGAGAAGCTGCCGACCGTCCGGTGACCAGCTCCCCATGTCGGTGTAACCCCAGACGTTGGCCGCCTCGAGGTCGGGGTCGGGAATCCATCGCACGTCGCCGCTGGCCCGGTTCAGGATGCCGACCTGCGACGGATGGGCGGCGCTGTTGTCACCCCGTCGTACCAGGACTCGGTCCCCGGCCGGATCTGGCCTGGCGTAGCTGTAGGGAAGCCGGTCGTAGCTGCCCGTCGTCGGGTTCAACAGCAGGGAATAGTTGAACGCCGGGCTCGGGTCGTTGACCCGCACGTCCCGTATCCCGCTGTAGGACGTGACCACCGAGGTACGGCGGTAGCCGGCTGCCTGGTCGGGAGCTCCGTCGCCGGCCGGCACGATAGCGGCGACCACGCCGACCATCGCGGCACAGAGGACGGCGGCCAGTCCACCCCCGAGGCCGAGCCGGGCGATCCGCTGCCGCCGGGCCCGGGCGAGTGTGGCCCCGGCCAGCCCGTCCGGCGGTGGTGCCGAGTCGGCGAGTTCCTCGAACACATTCCGGATAGCTCCGGTGAGCTGGGAGTTCATCGCTTCACAACTTCCTTCGGCTGGAGGTTGGGCTCTTCCTTCGGCTGGAGGTTGAGCTCGGGGGAGAGCTCGCGGAGTCGGGTCAGGGCTCGGGCCGCCTGGCTGCGCACGGTCGACTCGGAGCAGCCGAGGATCTTGGCGATCTCGCTGTCCGGCCGGTCCTCGAGGTAGCGCAGCACCAGCACGGCGCGGCGTTTGGCCGGCAGTTGCGCCAATGCCTGCCGCAGCGCCAGCCGCAGGTCGACCCGAGCGGTGTCGTCGGCGGTGGCGGGTTCCGGCAACCGCTCCGCGCTCACCTCGGCCGGACGTCGCCGTATGCGGCGCCACCAACTCGTATGCTCGCGGTAGAGCGCCGTCCGCAGGTATGCCTCGGGGGCGCCGGTGCGGATCCGGGCCCAGTGCCGCACCCCGCGGACCAGCACCGTCTGCAACAGGTCCTCGGCCTGCTGGCGATGGCCGGTGAGGGCGAGCGCGGTGCGGAACAACGTGTGGGACCGGGCCTCGATGAACTCGCGGAACTCGCGTTCGAGATCAGCGTTCACGGTTGTGCCTGTCAGTCATACCGATTCCAACGCCAACCCGCCGACATCCGCTGCCCGTACCGCACCGGGAATTGTCGGCCGCGGGCCGGGGACGGCGCCAGGTCGCGGGCCCGGCCCCGCCGGAGGGTTGGGACGCCGGGTACTGATCGTCCCGGCCACCCCGCTCAGTGGCCTTCAGGTGTATGATCCGCCGGTTGAGCCCTACCCCTGCGGCGTGTGCCCCGGACGCCGGCACCGGGCTCGCGACCATATGGAGGATGGCGCATGTCCCAAGGCCAGGAGCTATTCGACCTGCACGAGGACAAGACTTCGCGACCCAGCTTCGAGACCACACTGCGCGGTTACGACAAGCGGCAGGTGGAGCAGTACGTGGCGCAGACTGCCAACGAGCTCTCGAAACTGGTGTCCGAACGCGAGCAGGCGTTCAGCCACATTCAGGGGCTGACCGTCCATCTCCAGCAGGTGCAGACCGAGTTGACCGAGCTGCGGGACCGTCCGCCACAGGTCGACCGGGCGTCGTTCCGCGATCTCGGTCCGATGGTGGATCAGATCATGACGCTGGCCGAGAAGCAGGCCGGGGTGATCGTCGACGCCGCCGCCCAGCGGGCGACCGAGCACCAGAACGAGGCGGAGCAGCTCCTCGCCGACGCCCGGGAGCAGGCCGAGAAGTTGGTGGCCGAGGGCGAGGCCAGCCGGGAACGGGCCGAGCAGGACGCGCAGCAGGTCCGTGAGCGGAGTGCCCAACAGGCCGAGCGGGCCCAGGCACAGGCCGAGTCGATGCTGGAGACGGCGCGCAACCAGATCCAGCAGGAGATCGAGGCGGCCCGGGCGCGTACCCAGCAGGAGCTGGGCCAGTGGCAGGCCAACGTGGAGCGGGAGCTGACCGAGCTGCGCAACACCACCGAGGCGGAGCTGACCCGGCAACAGAAGCAGGTCGAGGAGGAGAACGCGAACCTGCGGTCGGAGGCTCAGCAGTACGCCGCCGAACTGCGGCGGCGGGCGGACGAGCAGGCCACCGCGCAGCAGCAGCAGCTGACGGCCCTCCAGGAGGAGATCGAGACGCGACAGCAGTCGCTCAGCCAGTTGCAGGCCGCGCAGGAAACCGCGCAGCAGCGCCTGGCGCAGGCCCGCCAGGAGGGGGTTGCCGCAGAACAGGAGTTCGCCCAGTTGCAGCAGCGGCTCGGCGAGGTGCGCCAGGACCTGACCGCCGAACTCAACCGGCTGGACGAGGCCCGGCGGGCGGCGGAGCAGGCCGAGCGGCAGGCGGCCGAGGTACGCGCCCGGACGCGGCGTGAGGCGAAGCGGCTGGCCGACCGGGCCGCCGCCGCGGTGATGGCGGCAGCGGCGATCAGCGGCGAGACCGGCGAGTACCAGATGGTGGCCGTGCGCCAGGAGGCCGACCGAGGGCCGGCCGAGGTGCTCGCGGAACCGATCGAGCAGCCGGAGCAGCCCGAGCTGCGCGAGCCACCCGAGCCGCGCGAGTCACCCGAGCTGCGCGAGCCGCCCGAGCTGCGCGAGTCACCCGAGCAGCCGGAGCCGGCGGTGAACATGTTCGAGCCGCAGGACAAGGCAGAGCCCGCGGTGAACATGTTCGAGCCGCCGGAGCGGGCGGAGCCGGCGGTGAAGATGTTCGAGCCGCCCGAGCCGCCCGTGCACATGTTCGAGCCGCAGCAGCCACCGCACCACCCGCAACACGGGCACGCGCCGCCCGTGTACAGCCCGAACGGCGGCGACCCCACCCGCTACTAGTCAGCGGCAGCCCGCGTAGTCACCGGCCGGCCCTCGTCGGCCGGCCGGGCGCTCAGCCGCCGGCCTGGTCGGGCCACCGGCTGTCGGCCACCGCCGCAGGCGCGTCGGCGAGGGAGAACCGTTCCCGCAATCGGGAGTAGAACCGGGACGGGCGCAGCCGGACCAGGTGGGCCGGTTCGCGCGCCGGCAGCACCGTCACCCAGTCCCCGGGATCGAGTACGCCGCGCAACTGCCCGTCCACGCTGACCGCCACCTGCCCGGACTGGTCGAGGGCGCGTACCGTCACCGCCTCCTCGGCGGCGATCACCAGGCTGCGGTTGAAGACCATGTGTGGGGCGACCGGGGTGAAGACCAGCGCGGCGAGCCGGGGGGAGAGGATCGGGCCGCCGGCGGCGAAGTTGTAGGCGGTGGAGCCGGTCGGGCTGGCCACCACGAGGGCGTCGGCGGAGTAGGACGCGAAGAGCGTCTGATCCAGGTACACCCCGAGGCTGGCCTGTCGGTCGCGGGCCAGCTTCTCGAAGACGATGTCGTTCAACGCGGTGACGTCCAGCGCCACGCCCGGCTGGTCGACCGGTTCGGCGGTACGGGGCAGCGGCGGGGGCGGCGGCAGTAGCGGCCCGCGCCCGTAGCGCAGCAGCGCCGCCATCCCACCGGGGATCTCCAGCGGTCGCGAGGCGCAGAGCGTCAGCATCAGCCGCTCGTCGAGCTGGACCCGGCCGGAGAAGAACGCGTCCAGCGCGGTGTCGATCTCGGTGGGCTCGATCTCGGTGAGGAAGCCCACCCGGCCGACGTTGATGCCGAGCACCGGTACGCCGTCCTTGGCGGCGATCCGAGCGCCTCGCAGGAAGGTCCCGTCCCCGCCGATCGTCACCACCAGCGCCGGATGGCCGGCGGCCTCGGCCTCGTCACCCGCGTTGCGGCGCTGCCGCTGCCCCCAGGACGGCTCCCAGACGTCGATGTCGCTGACCCCGATCGAGTGGTCGGCCGCCCAGCGCCGGACGGTTCCGGCCGCCTCGACCGCCGCCGCCCGGCCCTCGTGCACCACCAAGCCGATCCGCTGATCCGTCATACTCTCGTCTCCCACCTGGCGCGCACGCCACCGGCCCGCGGGGGTAATCGTCTGGTCGCGGTCCCGGCCACTGCCTACCACGAACACCGTCGCCCAGCCCGGAGCGATTCCCCGTGTCGCGGGGCGTCCGGTAGGCCTGCCTGGCCGACTTTCCGGCGCCGATGTCCGGAGTGTCGTTCCTCCGCGGCGAACCGGCACCGTAGCCGCCCCGCACGGCCCACCCAGGCGTGGCTGACCCCGGTATGGAGTGCGAGCATGGCCGCCATGGAAATCTACGAGGACGAGCGTACGGTGCCGCGCGCGGACCTGGCCGGCTGGCTGCGTCATCTGGCGAACCAGCTCGAATCCGATGGAAAGATCTTCTTTGGTGCCGCCGGCGCGGTCACCGTCGCCGAGCAGGTCGACTGCGAACTGGAGATCGAGCGCGACGGCGCGGAGATCTCCGTCGAGATCGAGTTCTCCTGGCGGGACCCGGCCGCCGCCAGCGCCGACGACGAGAACGATGACGAGGAAGAAGACGAGGAGGAGGACGAGGAGGAGGACGAGGAGGAAGAAGACGAGGAAGAAGGAGGAGGAGAAGACGACGACGAGAAGGGCGGGTCCGTAGAGGACGAGGAGCCCAGCCGGGCGGCGGCGTCCACCGAGCCGGTGCAGGCCGGCGTGCCGGTGTCCGCCGAGTCGGGCGACGACCGGACGCAGCCGAGCCCGCCGGTGTCTGCCGAGTCGACGCACGCCCCGGCGACGGCCTCCTGGGCGGCGCAGGAGGCCAGCGAGCCGGCCAGCACGCCGGCCACCACCACGGCCGAGCTGACCAGCAGCACCGGGCCGTCGGACGGCGCCGGATCGTCCGAGAGCGCCGGGTCGTCGGACGGTGCCGGGTCGTCCGAGAGCGCCGGGTCGTCGGACGGTGCCGGGTCGTCCGAGAGCGCCGGGTCGTCGGACGGTGCCGGGTCGTCCGAGAGCACCGGGTCGTCGGACGGCGCCGGGTCGTCCGAGAGCAGCGATCCGTCCGGCGACGCCGACTCCTCCGGCAACACCCGGCCGTCCGGCACCACCGACCCCTGGGGCTACGGTCGGACCGGCGGAGCGGCCTGACCCTCCCAGCGGGACGGCCGCCGGGTGGGTCACCCGGATCTCCGGACCGGCCCACCCGGCGGCGTCGAGCTGGAATTCCGGCCAGGAACTGACCGCAGTACTGCCTACCGTGGCCCCATGACCAACACCGCACACCATATCCGCCCTTTCCACATCGACATCGCCGAGGAGAAGCTCGACGACCTGCGTGCGAGGCTGGCCAACACGCGCTGGCCGGACGAACTCCCCGGGGTCGGCTGGAGTCGGGGCGTACCGCTGGGGTACCTGCGAGAGCTCGCGGAGTACTGGCGGACGACGTACGACTGGCGGGCACACGAGGCGGCGCTGAACGCGTACCCGCAGTGCGTCAGCGACGTGGACGGGCAGAACCTGCACTTCCTGCACGTACGCTCACCCGAGCCGGACGCCACCCCGCTGGTTCTGCTGCACGGCTGGCCGGGTTCGGTCGTGGATTTCCTCGACGTGATCGGGCCGCTGACCCAGCCGCGTTCCCACGGTGCCGATGTGACCGACGCGTTCCACCTGGTCATACCGTCGTTGCCCGGGTTCGGCTTCTCGACCCCGCTGGCCGGCCCGGGAATGAGTCCGGCCCGGATGGCCGGGGTGATCGCCGAGCTGATGTCCCGACTCGGCTACCAGCAATATGGCGTCCAGGGCTACGACACCGGCGCCTGGGTCGGTCCCGAGCTTGCCCGGCTGCACCCTGACCGGGTGATCGGGCTGCACGTCAACGCCCTGCTCACCTTTCCGGCCGGTGTCGACGGGGAGATGGACGGGCTCACCGAGGTCGAGCAGCGCCGTTGGCAGGCGATGCAGGACTTCAACGACGGGTACCTGCAGTGCAACTCCAAGCGCCCGCAGACGGTGACGTACGCGCTGCACGACTCGCCGGTCGGCCAGCTCGCCTGGATCGTGGAGAAGTTCAAGGAGCTCACCGATCCAGCGGACGGCCTGCCGGAGCAGAGCATCGATCGGGACCGGATGTTGACCGAGGTCAGCCTCTACTGGCTGACCGGCACCGCCGGCTCGGCCGCGCAGGTCTACTACGAGGCGATCTCGGCGGGCGACTGGAGCGCTGTCGACGGGAGCGCCGAGGACGGGAGCGCCGAGGACGGGAGCGCTGTCGACGGGAGCGCCGACGACGCTGCCGACTGGAGCGCCGGCTCCGGCGCCGAGGGCTGGGCAGCACCGGCGCGGGGTACCGTGCCGACCGGAGTCCTGGTCTCCACCCACGATGTCACCATCCGGCGTTGGGCGGAGCGGGACCACCACGTCGTACGCTGGACCGAACTCGACCGGGGCGGGCACTTCCTGGCGATGGAGGCACCGGAGCTACTGGTCGCCGACGTCCGGGAGTTCTTCCGGCAGCTGCGCTGACGGGCGCCTTCCGGCCCGGCGCGGCGGTCACTCCCGGAGCTTGTCGCGCAGGACCGCCGCGTCCGGCGCACCGAGTTCCTCGTAGCCGGCGAGGGCCTGTCGCCACACCGCCCGGGCATCCTGGCGGCGTCCGGCCGCGTGCAGGGCGTCGCCGAGCCGACCCAGGGTGGCGGCCTGGTACCAGCGGTCGCCGAGGTCCCGGTAGATCTCGACGGCCCGCCGGTAGTGCTCGATCGCCGCGCCGTGCCGGCCCAGCCGGCCGTGCGCGGTCGCGGCGGCCTGCAGCGCGCGGGCCTCCCCCCGTCGATGACCGAGCGACCGGAAGATCTCCAGCGACTCGGTGATCACCGGTACCGCCTCGGCGGGTCGCCCGGCGACGGTCAGCGTCCGGGCAATCTGGTACAGCGAGATCGACATGTTTCCGAGCTCGCCGTGCGCCCGTTCCAGCGCGTACGCCTGCCGGCTGCACCGCAGCGAGCGGTGGTGTTCACCGGTGTCCCGGTACGCGGCGCCGAGGTTGCTCAGCACCGTCGCGATGCCCGCCGGGTCGGCCACCTCCCGGAAGATCTCCAGCGCCCGCTGGTGGGTCTGCACCGCCAGCCCGGTCTGTCGAGTCGACCGATAGGCGGTGCCGATCCCGCTGAGCATGTGCGCCTGGCCGATCCGGTCACCGGTCCGCTCGGCCGCGCGCAATCCGGCCCGGTGGGTGCGGATCAGGTCATCCCAGGCGCGGGTCAGGTGCAGGTGGACCCAGGTGGCGTAGGCGAGGCGCCAGCAGAGGTCGTCGAAGCCGCGGACCTGCGCCAGTTCCACGGCGGCGATCAGATTGTGCCGCTCAATCTCGTACCACTCCCGGGCCTGGCGCTCGCCGGAGAAGGTCAGCGGCGTGACGTCCCGGGCCGGTTCCGGCACCGTCACCTCGGATTCACTCGGCTGGAGCAGCGGCCGGGCTTGCAGGGCGCTGCGGGTCAACCAGTCGACGAGCCGGCGCTGGCCGGCGATCCGCAGCTGTGACGTGTCCTGATCGGCGGTGAGTTCGGCGGCGTACGCGTGCAGCAGGTCGTGCACCGCGAACCGCCCCGGGACATGCTCGCTGACCAGGTGCGCGGCGGCGAGTTCGTCGAGCAGGACCCGGTTCTGCGGCTCGGTGGCCCCCACCAGGGTCGCGGCCGCCGGGGCGGACAGCTCTGGTGTGGGGTGCAGGCCGAGTCGCCGGAACAGCCGGGCGGCCGGTGTGCTGAGAGTGCGGTACGACCACGAGAAGACCGCCCGTACGTCGACGGCGGTGTCCGGGACGGCGAACCCGTCCAGCCCGTGCCCGGCGTCCGCGAGTTGCCGGTCCAGTGCCGCGAGTGGAAAGGCGGGACGGGCGGCGGCCCGGGCGGCGACGATGGCCAGCGCCAGCGGTAGTCGGCCGCACGCGTCGACGATCCGGCGCACCGCCTCGGGTTCGGCGTCGACCCGCGCCTGACCGAGCCGGGAGCCGAGCATCTGCCGGGCCTGGTCCGCGGTGAACGGTTCGAGCCGTACCGCCCGGGCTCCCTCCGTCACGATCAGCGCGGACAGCTCGCTGCGGCTGGTGACCAGCACGAGGCACCCGGTTCCGCCGGGCAGCAGCGGCCGGACCTGCTCGGTGTCGCCGGCGTTGTCCAGTACCACCAGCATCCGGCGACCGTCCGTCAGGGACCGGTACAGTCCGGTCTGCCCGTCCAGATCGGCGGGGATCTGCGCGGCGGGCAGCCCGAGCGCGCGCAGGAACAGCGTCAACGCGTGCTGCGGGGTCACCTTCGCCCGGTCGTCGTAGCCGCGCAGGTTCACCCAGAGCTGGCCGTCCGGGAAGTGCTCGGCGATCCGTCGGGACCAGTGCAGCGCCAGCGAGGTCTTCCCGACCCCGGCCGTGCCGATCAGGACCACGACGCCGGGCGCGCCTCCGGGGCGGAGGTCGCGGCGGTCCAGCAGGGTGTGCAGCCGCTCCACCTCGGCGGCCCGGCCGGTGAAGCCGGAGACCTCCGGCGGCAGCTGCCGGGGCACCGGCGGCAGCCGCACCCCGTCGCCGGGTGCGGTCGGGCTGCAGCCGAGCACCTGCGCGTGCAGCCGCTGGAGATCCTCGCCCGGATCGAGTCCGAGTTCCTCGGCCAGGTGCCGGCAACCCTCGTGGTAGGCGTCCAGTGCCTCCGCCCGGCGCCCGCTGCGGTGCAGTGCGGTGACCAGTTGCAGCCACAGCCGCTCCCGCAACCGGTCCCGGGCGGTCAGCCCGCGTAGTTCCTCGACGAGTTCGGCGTGCCGGCCGAGCCGGAGGTCCGCGTCGATCCGCCGCTCCAGCGTGCGGAGTCGCTGTTCACACAGGCCGGGGACGCTTTCCCGGTGCAGCAGTTCGGAGGGTACGTCGGAGAGCGCGTCACCGCGCCACTGTCGCAGCGCCGCGCGCAGCGCGGTCGACTCACCCTCCAGATCGGACCGCTGGGCCGCCCGGTCGGCTGCCAGCAACCAGTGCCGGAACCGCCCGAGGTCCACCACATCGGTGCCGACCTCGATCAGGTAGCCGTCGGAACCGGTGGCGATCAGCGGTGGCAGGCCTGCCTTGTCGAACAGCGCGCGCAGTCGGGTGACGTGCAGCTGTGCGGTCCGCCGGGGGTTGTCCGGCTGCGCGGTGTCCCAGATCGCCTCGGTCAGCCGTCCAACCGAGACGAGTCGGCCCGGTTCGAGCAGCAGCGTCGCCAGCAACACCCGGCACTTCGGCGACCGGACCGGCACCGACCGGCCCGCCACCCGCACGTCGATGGGCCCGAGCAGCCCGAATTCCACCCCGTTGGTCATCGCCCTCTCCGCCCCCGTGTCTTTCGTAGGTTGACACAGCGGCCGGCAACAGAAAATACGCAGCCTGAAGTACACATACAGGGCCGCGGAGAGAAAGGGTATCGATTTCCCGACGCGATAATGATCAATTGTTTGACCCATTGCGGATCAAGTTCTCGCGGCCGCTACACCCGGCCAGCGCATCCACCTCGCCCCGGGCACCTACCGTGGCTCGTTCGTGACGCAGCGGCCCGGCACCGCCGCCGTGACCGCTGCCTGATCTGCATTCCGACCGTTCCGCCGCCGAGCGGTGATGCCCGTCATCCCGTGGTCAAAGCCGCGTGGTCGTCGGTGCCAGCTTCCGGGCGACCCCGGCGGCGACCTTGAGCATGGTCGGCGGGGACTTCTCGTCCGGCCACCAGTCCTGGATGTCGACGACGCCGGGCGGGAGCAACTCGAAGCCGTCGAAGAACCGCTCGATGTCATCCCGGCGCCGGAACGTCATCGGCGCGGGGGAGTTCACCGAGATCTCCTCCAGCTTCGCCCTGGCCGCCGGGTCGCTGCCGTCGAGGCAGAACTGCGAGATGCAGACGTAGCTGCCCGGGGCCAGTCGGTCGCGGAACCGCGCGATCAGCGTCGCCGGATCCTCGGCGTCGGTGACCAGGTGAAACAGGCCGATGAAGAGCAGCAGCACCGGTTCATCGAAGTTGATCAGCCGCTGTACCTGCGGGTCGTCGAGGAGCGCGTCCGGCCGGCGGACGTCGGCCTGGATCGAGGCCACGTTCTCGTCGGTGGCCAGCAGGGCCCGGTTGTGGATGAAGACGATCGGGTCGCTGTCCACATAGATCACCCGGGCGTCCGGGATGATGGCTCGGGCGGTCTCGTGCACGTTCGGCGCGGTGGGAATGCCGGCGCCGACGTCGAGGAACTGCCTGATGCCGGCGTTGGCGCACATCTGGGTGACCCGGAGCAGGAATTTCCGCTGTGCCTTCCCGAGGGCGGGCAGATCCGGGGCGAGTGCGATGACCTGCCTGGCCGCCTCCCGGTCCACCGCGAAGTTGTCCTTGCCGCCGAGCACGTAGTCGTAGGCGCGGGCGTGACTCATCTGCGAGGTGTCGATCCCGGACGAGATCGGGTCCTGATCGGTCACGGGCGCTCCCGGGTTCTGGGGGTTCGAGGACTGCGAACGGCGAGCAGGAGTAGTGCGGGTGGCGGGCCGATCCTAGCCAATCCGTCCGGTCGAGTCGCCCCGCGGATGGCCATGGGAAAGGGGGTTGAACCGGCGACCGCCGCGCGGTACCTTCTTCTCGAAGTGAGAAAGACTCAGTCTGAGAATAACTTGGGGGGCGACGATGCGCGCGGAGTCCACGTTCCTGGCCGGCTACGACCCGACGGCGTTTCCCCCGGTCGCGGTCACCGTCGACATCGTGGTGCTGACCATCCGGGACGGTGCGCTGCACGTGCTGCTCGTCGAGCGGGCCGAACACCCCTACCGAGGGCGGTTGGCCCTGCCGGGCGGGTTCGTCCGGGACGAGACGCTGGCCGAGGCGGCCCGCCGCGAGCTGGCCGAGGAGACCGGGTTGCGCCCCGGCGAGGCGGCCCTGGCCAGGGTCCACCTCGAACAGTTGCGCACCTACGGCGACCCGGGGCGAGACCCGCGGATGCGGGTGATGTCAGTGGCATACCTCGGGTTCGCGCCGAGCCTGCCGGACCCCCTGGCCGGCGGCGATGCCGCCAGCGCCGCGTGGCGGCCCGTCGACGACGTTCGGGACCTGGCCTTCGACCACGACATCGTGCTCGCCGACGGACTGGAACGGGCCCGCGCCAAGCTGGAGTACACCCCGCTGGGCACGGCGTTTCTCGGGCCGGAGTTCACGATCGGGGAGCTGCGCGCCGTCTACACCGCGGTCTGGGGCGAGCCGCTGCACCCCGGCAACTTCCACCGCAAGGTGCTGTCGGTGCCCGGCTTCGTGGAGAGCACCGGCGGGACGACCAGCCGGGGCGGCGAGCGGGGCGGGCCACGGGCCCGGCTCTACCGGGCCGGCGACGCCACGCTGCTGCATCCGGCCCTGCTCCGGCCCACTCGGGAGGAGCAGGTCCGGTGAAACAGCCGCACGGTTCCGCAGCGGGGCGCCGACCCGACCGGGCGGCACCGCCGGGCCGCGACGGCGGCTGCCGGCACACCCGGCCTGGTCGGCGGAGCAGCCCCGCAAGCCGGCCGGAAGGGGAGGGCGGGATGGACTTCGACGAGGCGGTCGCCCTGGTCGAGCGGGCGCGAACCCCGGCCGAGATATTCGTCGACGGCGCGACGACGTACCGCGGATTGGTCAAGATCCTGCACCCCGACGTCGCGCCGGCCGGACGCACCGCGACCGCGACGGCGGCCCTGGCCCGGCTCGGCGCACTCTGGGCCGCGACCAACCTGGTCATCCGGACCCGGCGCCACCGCTGGGCCGTCGGCGCCGACTTCGCCAGCGGCGACATCGGCACCCTCCGGGAGGTCACCGACGGGCCGCTGCGCGGCCTGCTGAAACTGCCCCGCGACCCGGCCGACGGCGACCTGGCACGCGCCGAGATCGACGCCCTCGACCGGCTCTGCCGCCGTGGCGAACACCGGTTCCGGCCCTACGCCCCGGAACTGCTGGACACCGTCAGTCACGAGGACCCGGCGACCGGGATCCGGCGCACCGGGCCGGTGCTGGAACGGCTGAACGGGTTCGTCAGCCTCGCCGAGGTGGCCCGCCGGTACCCCGGCGGGGTCGACCCGCGGGACGCCGCCTGGATGTGGCGCCGGCTGCTCGTCGGGCTCGGCTGGGCACACCGGGCCGGTCTCGTGCACGGCGCGGTACTCCCCGAGCACGTCCTGATCCACCCTGCCGAGCACGGCCTCGCCCTGGTCGACTGGTGCTACTCCGTACCGCCCGGCCAGCGGATACCCGCGCTCGTCGCCCGGCACCGCGACGCCTATCCGCCCGAGGTGCCCGGCCGCCGGCCCGCCACCCCGGCCACCGACATCTACGCCGCCGCCGAGCTGATGGCCCGGCTGATCGGCCCGCGGCTGCCGCCCGCGCTGCGCCGGTTCGCCGACGGCTGCCGCCTGGAGCGCCCGACGATGCGCCCCGACGACGCCTGGCGGCTCCTCGCCGAACTCGACGACCTGCTGTACGACCTCTACGGCCCCCGCCGATTCCGACCGTTCGCCATGCCGGCCTGACCCGTCAGGCCCGACCGAAGGGACACACCATGGGGAGTGGACGCTGGTCCACCGACGTGTACTCGGCCGCCGCGAGCTACCGCGCGGCCACCGGGGCGAGTCCGTTCGCCTACAGCGACGGCGGTGCCCGCACCGCGCATCCCGACCTCAGCCCCTACCGGGTGACCGCCCGGGAGAGCCGGGACAGCGACGAACACCCGCACTCGACCCCGATCGCCGTGCTCTTCGACGTCACCGGGTCGATGCGCAACGTGCCCCGGGTACTCCAGGCGAAGCTGCCGCAACTGCTGGGGCTGCTGCGGCGCAAGGGTTACGCCCAGGATCCGCAGATCCTGTTCGGGGCGGTCGGCGACGCCACCTGTGACCGGGTGCCGTTGCAGATCGGCCAGTTCGAGTCGGACAACCGGATGGACGACCAACTGGCCAACATCGTCCTGGAGGGCGGCGGCGGCGGTCAGCAGACCGAGTCGTACGAGCTGGCGATGTACTTCATGGCCCGGCACACCGAGCTGGACAGCGTACGCGGGCGCGGCCGGACCGGCTATCTCTTCCTGATCGGCGACGAGATGCCGTACGACCGGGTCAAGCCGGCGGAGGTCCGCCGGGTGATCGGGGACCAGCTCACCGAGCCGATCGCGGTCACCGAGATCGTCCGCGAGCTGCGGCGCAGCTTCGAGACCTACTACATCCTGCCGGGCGGGTCCAACTACGCCGGCGACCCCCGCACCCTGAACGCCTGGCGGAAGCTGCTCGGCCAGAACGTCCTGGAACTCGACGACCTCGACGCGGTCTGCGAGACCATCGCGCTCACCGTCGGGCTCGGCGAGCAGGCCATCGACCTCGACGCCGGGCTGCGGGATCTCGACGAGGTCGGCTCGGCGGTCGGCGCCAGCGTCGGCCGGGCGCTGGCCACGATCCGCCGCGACCCGGTCGACAGCTCGGTCGCGCTGACCGGCCTCGACCACGGCACCGGCGGGAACCTCCGGCTGTGAACCACACCGTCGTCGTCGACCTCGGCTACGGGGACGCGGGCAAGGGCAGCACGGTGGATTGGCTCTGCGCGCGGGCACCGGTCACCGCGGTGATCCGGTTCAACGGGGGCGCGCAGGCCGCGCACAACGTGGTGGCGCCGGACGGGCGGCACCACACCTTCGCCCAGTTCGGCTCCGGCACGCTGCGCGGCGTGCCCACCCACCTGTCGCGGTTCGTCGTGGTCGACCCGCTGGCCCTGGCGGCCGAGGCGGCGGCGCTGGCCCGGTCGGGGGTACCGGATCCGTTCGGGCTGCTGACCGTCGACGGCGACGCGCTGCTGGCCACCCCGTGGCACCGCGCCGCGAACCAGCTCCGGGAGCTGCGGCGCGGCGCCGACCGGCACGGTTCGTGCGGGGTCGGGGTCGGCGAAACCATCCGGTACGCCCAACAGCACCCCGACGCCCCACGGGCGGCGGACGCCGGTGACCCGGTACGCCTGCGCCGGCGGCTCACCCGGCTGCGCGACCGGCTCACCGACGAACTCGGTCCGCTCGACGCCGCGCCGGGCGGGGCTCCGCCGGTCGACGACGTACTGGCGGCATTCCGGGCGTTCGGCGAGGCGGTCGAGGTGGTGGACGGGATTGCCGTCCGGCGGCGGCTGCTGCGCGACGGGCCGTGCGTCTTCGAGGGCGCCCAGGGGGTGCTGTTGGACGAGTGGCGGGGCTGGCACCCGTACACCACCTGGTCGACCACGACCTTCGACAACGCGGCGACGCTGCTGGCCGAGGCGGAACGGTCGGCGCTGCGGCTCGGCGTGGTACGGACGTACACCACCCGGCACGGGGCGGGGCCGTTCGTCACCGAGGATCCGACGCTGCGCCTGCCGGAGCCGCACAACGGCACGGGACCCTGGCAGGGCCCGTTCCGGGTCGGGCACTTCGACGCGGTCGCGCACCGGTACGCCGTCCAGGTCTGCGGCGGGGTCGACGCGCTGGCCGTCACCCACGCCGACGCGCCGGACCGGGAGCCGGCGCTGCGGGTCTGTACCGGTTACGAGGTGGACCGGGCGCCGCTGTTCCGGCTGGTTCCCGGGCCGGCGCGGAATCTGGCCCACCAGGCCGAGCTGACCGCCCTGCTGCGGCGGGCCCGGCCGGCGGTGCTGTTCCGGCCGGACGACTGGCCGACGACGATCGGTGCGCTGCTCGACCTGCCGGTCCTGGTGACCTCGTACGGTCCGCGGGCCACCGACAGGTCTCCCGGTCCGGGGCGGGCTGCCCGGTCGCCGTCGCCCGGCGGGCGGCTCCGCGGCCGGAAGGTCCCGGCCGGCGTCACAGCTCGGTGACCACCAGGTCGAGCTGGCGGGGGCGGCCAACGGCCACCGACCGCTCCTCGACGGTGTACTTCAGGTCGCACAGCGCCTCGACCAACCTGCCGGTGGACCGGGGCGCCGCGCCGGCCAGCAGCAGGTCGCGGACCAGGCGACCCTTGCTGGCCTTGTTGAAGTGGCTCACCACGGACCGCCGCACCTCGCCGCCGACCACCTGCTCGTGCAGCACCCGGACCGTCACGGTGCGCTCGGCCAGCCGGCCGGTGGGCCGCCACGTCGCCGCGTATCCGCTGGAGCGGAGGTCGAGCACCGGCCCGCCGCCGGCCGCCTCGGTGAGCACCGGGTCGAGCAGCCCGCGCCAGTACGCGGCCAGCCCGCCCACCCCGGGCAGGTTCACCCCGATCGCGCAGCGGTACGCCGGGATCCGGTCGTCCGTCCGGAGCACCCCCCAGAGCCCGGAGAGGACGAGTACGGAGCGCCGGGCCCGGGCCCGGGCCGGACCGGGCAGGGTAACCAGGCCGAGCGCGTCGTAGAGCACCCCGGTGTAGACCTTGGCGGCCGGCTGGGCCGGGGCGGTACGCAGCCGGGCGTTGCGGTCCACCTCCTCGTCCTGCCCGGGGCTGAGCCCGAGCACCTCCCGCGCCCGGTCCCGGTCCGGGACGGAGCAGAGCGTGACGAGCGCGTCGAGGACGCGTTCCCGGCCGGGAGCGAGCGCCGGCTGGCTCAGCGCGTCCGGGTCGACCGGCCGACCGGAGCGGGGCGCGGTCTTCCCCTCGGAGGGAGGCAGCAGGATCAGCACGACCAGCAAGCCTACGCAGCGGGCCGCGGTACGCGTACGGGGCGGGCCGGACGGCCGCCCCGGACGCGTACCGGTCGGCGCGGCAGTCAGGCCACCTTGTCGAGGGCGTGCTGGGCCAGCAGTTCGCCGTGCTTGTCGGCCGAGGCGTGGCCCGCTTCGAGGTGCTGCCGGGCCAGGTCACGCAGCGGCTCCATCGCCGGGATGACCTCGGCCAGGGTCAGCTCGACCTCGCAGAGATGCAGGTCCAGCCCGAGCAGGTCGCCGAAGATGCGGCGGTAGTACGGCGTGGCGTGGTCCCAGCCCTCCCGGGGCGTACCCGGGCCGTAGCCGCCGCCCCGGGTGATGATCAGTGCCGCCGGGCGGCCGCGCAGCGGCGACTCCTGGCCCGGAGCGAGCCGTCGGTCGGTGAGCAGCAGGTCGACCCAGGACTTGACGTGCTGGGAGACGCCGTAGTTGTAGAGCGGCACGGCGAGCAGGTATGCGTCGGCCGCGACGAGTTCGTCGACGTAGGTCGAGGCGAGGCCGACGGCCCGGGCCTGGGCCTCGGTGCGTTCGTCTGCCGGGACGAATCCGGCGGTCACCGCCGCGGGCCAGGCGTCGACCGGGACCGGCGAGGCGAACAGGTCGCGTCGGACGACCAGCCCGGACGGGTGGGTACGGGTCCACGCCGCTTCGGCGGTGTCGGCGACGGCCCGGCTGACGGACTGCTCGCCGCGGATGCTGGCGTCGAGTCGGAAGAGGCTCACTCTTACCTCCGAGAGAAGTTCTGCGATCGCGACCAAACTAATCGCAGACCAGCGACACAACAGCACAACTGTGACTTATATTATCTCCTGAAAAATATTTCGGTCTCACAGAACATCTCAGGAGCGATGATCTTTCCGGCGGGTATGCTGGTCAGGTGCCCGACGCCGCAGCTCCCGCACCATCCGCCGCCAGTCCCGGGGACGGCAGCGGACGGCTCGCGGCGGAGTTGCTCAAGGACGACTTCGCCTGGGCGCTCGGGGTGATCATGCGGCGCTACCTCCGTGCGGCAGAGGAGGTCGTCAAGGACGTGCCGGGCGGCCCCCGGGGCTACCAGGTCGTCGCCTCGGCGAGCCAGAACCTGGCCACCAACCAGGGGGCGATGGCCGCCCAGCTGGGCATCGACCGGACGGTCCTCACCTACCTGATCGACGACCTGGAGGACGCCGGACTCGTCTCCCGGCAACCCGACCCGGCCGACCGGCGCAGCCGCCGGGTGGTCGCGACCGACGCCGGAAAGGCGCTCTGGCAGGAGCGGCAGGCAGCCCTGGCCGGTGCCGAAGCCGAGATCCTCCGCGTACTCGGCAAAGACGAGTCGGCCTTCAAGGAGCTCCTGCAACGCGTCGCGATCCACGCGGACCGGCTCGACCCCATGTACAACGCCTGCCAGGTGGTCGAGGAACTGAACGAGCGGGACACCCGAAGCCGCCGTCGGCGCTGAGATCGACGGCCCGATCCGATCCGACCGGCGCCGGTCGTCACGGTCCGCATCGTGACCGTCACATCGACTTTCGTCAGATCGTGCTGGTCCAGCTAACCCATCTCGCAGAACGGTGGGTTGCCGGTAGTGATCCCCAGGTCCTCGCAGCGGTATCCGCTGCCCTGGCTGTGGTACCGCCAGCCCGTGCCGGCCCTGTACTGGAACAGGTAGATGCCGTCGCCGACGGTCGGACCCTCCGGGCTGGCCGTCGCCCAGTTCCGCCAGCACTGCACGCGTGAGGGAACGAAATGCCAGTCCTTCGGCAGGTCGGCGAGCCTCTCCAGGGCCTTCGCGGAGGGGCAGTCCGGATATCGAGGCCGATTACTGGTACGGGTGGACGGGTCCGGCGACGGTGACTGCGGTGTCCTGCTGGGGGCCGCGGGAGTCGGTGCGACGCTGGGCGCCGCCGAGGTCGGACCGACGCTCGGTGACGGTGCCTGGGTCGCCACCGGGGCCGGCGGATTCGGCCGGTTGGCGGTGGCGAGGGCGACCGCACCACCGATGGCGAACACCGCCACCCCGGCCGTGGCGGCCGTGGCGACCCGGGCGCGTCGTTGCACCTGCCGGGACCGGTGCAGGGACCGCTCGTACATGTCGGCGCTGCCACCGTGCTCGGCCAGATCGGACATGGCCTGACGCAGCGGCCCGAGGTTGTCGGTCATCAGGCTTCCTCCATTACGGCCGAAAGCAGTTCGGGCGCCATCTCCCGGATGCGGGCCAGCGCCTTGCTGGTCTGGCTCTTGATCGTGCCGACCGAGCACTGCAGCAGGTCCGCGGCCTCGGCCTCGCTGCGATCCTCGAAGAAGCGCAGCACCAGCACCGCACGTTGCCGCCGGGTGAGCCGGTCGAGGGCCTGATGCAGGGCGAGCTTGAGATCGGTACGGCGGGCGTGGTCACTGCCCGGCTGAATCACGTCGGTGAGGTCGCCGGGGAGGGACTCGGCCACCTTGCGGCGTCGCCACCAGCTCACGTGCTGGTGGTACATGGCCGTACGGGTGTAGGCCTCGAAATGGCCGGGGTCATCCAGCCGATGTCGGCCCCGATGGGTACGGGCCAGCGCATCCTGCACCAGGTCCTCGGCGAGGTGGCGGTCACCGGTCAGCAGGAACGCCGTCCGCAGCAGCGCGGGCGACCGGGTCCGAACAAACTCGCAAAAAAGGTCGTCTATGGAGTTGGACATCCTCGGCTCCTGCTCCCGATGCGCCGAATTTCGCCCAGGCGGCGGCGATGTCGGCACCTCCGGCTGCCCGTGCCGTACACCGTAGGCGGTGCGGACCATCGCGCTCCCCCTCGGTCGCCGAGCTCAGGGGTACTGGCAGAACGGCGCATCCTCGTGGATGCCGAGGTCCCGGCAGTGGTAACCGCTGCCCTCGCTGTGGAACCGCCAGCCCGTGCCGGCCTCGTACCGGAAGAGGTAGACGCCGTCGCCGACGCTCGGACCCTCGGGGTCGGCCGTCGCCCAACCCTTCCAGCACTCCACACTCGACGGGACGAAGTGCCAGCCCTTCGGCAGGTCCACGAGCCGCTCGAGGGTCTTGGCCGAGGGGCACTTCCCGGCCCCGGCTCCGGCCGGCGACTCGGTGCCGGCGGGGCGCGCCGAGGCGGGAGCACGCTCCGCCGGAGCAGCCGAGGCCGGAGCTGCCACGGCGGAGGCGGGAGCCGCCGGGGGCGGGGTAGTCGAGATTGGAGCGGAAGCCGACGTCGAACCGCAGGCGGTGAGCCCGAGGGCGATGGCGGCGACGGGCAGCAGACCGTGACGTGCGGACATTTTCGAGCTCCCTGATGGTGATGGTGTTTGCTTACATCCGGGTACATGCGATCCGAGCCCCGCAGGTTGCCGCCGGCCGAGAAAATTCTCGATGACTCGTCGAGACGGTGCGGGATGCACGGAGGCGGCGTCCGTCCTACCGTGGGGTGATCGCCTACCGGAAGGTGCCGTGTGCCTGCTCAGGGCTGGTTTCTCACCGAGGCGGAGCGGGACAACCCCGACTCCGCCCTCCCCGTCTGGACCGAGGGCAACCTGGTCCAGCCGCTGATCCACGGTGCCACCTACTTCGACCGGCTCGTCACCGAGGTCGAGGCTCTCGACGAGGGTGACCACCTCTTCTTCACCGACTGGCGGGGCGATCCGGACGAGCGGCTGCGGGAGGGCGGTCCCACCATCGCCGAGCTGCTCTGCGCCGCCGCCCGGCGCGGCGTGGTCGTCAAGGGGCTGATCTGGCGCTCCCACCTCGACCGGTTCGCCTACAGCCACGAGGAGAACCGGAATCTCGGCGAGGCGGTCGAGGCGGCCGGTGGCGAGGTACTGCTCGACCATCGGGTCAGGCGTGGCGGCTCGCATCACCAGAAGCTGGTCGTACTCCGGCATCCGGCCGAGCCGGAGCGGGACGTCGCGTTCGTCGGCGGCATCGACCTGTGCCACAGCCGGCGCGACGACGCCGAGCATCGCGGCGACCCGCAGGCGGTGCGGATGGCCGGGGCGTACGGCGACCGTCCGCCCTGGCACGACGTGCAGCTCGCGCTGCGCGGCCCGGTCGTCGGCGCGCTCGACCTCACCTTCCGGGAGCGCTGGACCGACCCGGCGCCGCTGGACCAGCACGGGCCGGTCAGCACCGTACGCGACAGGCTGCGCGGCGCGGACCTGCATGCCGACCGGCTACCGCCGCAGCCGCCCGACCCGCCGCCCTGCGGCCCGCACCGGGTCCAGGTGCTCCGGACCTATCCGGCGATGCGCCCGGCCTACGAGTTCGCGAGGCTCGGCGAGCAGACCGTCGCCCGGGGCTACACCAAGGCGATCAAGCGGGCCCGCCGGCTGGTCTACCTGGAGGACCAGTACCTCTGGTCCCGGGAGGTGGCGAAGCTCTTCGCCGACGCGCTGCGCGACAACCCCGACCTGCACCTCGTCGCCGTCGTGCCCCGGCATCCGGACGTGGACGGCCGGCTCGCGCTGCCGCCCAACCAGGTCGGCCGGGAGCAGGCCATCGCGCTCTGCCGGGAGGCCGCCGCGGACCGGGTGCACGTGTACGACGTGGAGAACCACGCCGGCACTCCCGTCTACGTGCACGCCAAGGTCTGCGTGGTGGACGACGTCTGGTGCAGCGTCGGCAGCGACAACTTCAACCGGCGGTCCTGGACCCACGACAGCGAGCTCTCCTGCGCCGTTCTCGACGACACTCGGGACGAGCGGGAGCCCCGCGACCCGGCCGGCCTCGGCGACGGCGCCCGGCGTTTCCCACGTGACCTGCGGCTGGCTCTGCTCCGCGAGCACCTGGACCGGGCGTCCGGTGACGACCGGGATCTGCTCGACCCCGACTCGGCGATCCGCGCCATCGACGCCGCCGCGAACGCGCTGCGGGACTGGCACGCGGGTGGTCGGCACGGTTCCCGGCCGCCGGGCCGGCTGGTTCCGCACGAAACCAGCCGGCTACCGTGGCATCAGCGGCTCTGGGCCGTCCCGGCGTACCGGCTGGTCTACGACCCGGACGGGCGAGCCTGGCGGGACCGCCGCGCCGGCAACTGGTAGACCAGACCATGCCCGCTGTGGACTAGCCGTCCCGTTCCCGCAGCGGGTACGGGATGAAGGTGCTCCGGTTCTCGTCGAGGTCGAGTTGCCGGCCGATCGGTTGGGCGGCCCGCTGTGGGCAGGTCATCCGCTCGCAGGTCTTGCAACCGGGCCCGATCGGGGTGGCCGCCTCGGTGGCGTGCAGGTCCATCCCGGCGGAGTAGACGAGCCGGCCGGCATGCCGGGTCTCGCAGCCCAGCCCGATCGCGAACGTCTTGCCGGGCTGGCCGTACCCGCCATGGTGCCGGGTCACGGTGCGGGCGATCCACAGGTAGCGTTGGCCGTCGGGCATCGCCGCCACCTGCGTCATCACCTGGCCGGGCGCCCCGAACGCCTCGTAGACGTTCCAGAGTGGACACGTGCCGCCGGAGCGGGAGAACGGGAAGCCGGTCGCCGACTGGCGCTTGGACATGTTGCCGGCCCGGTCCACCCGGACGAACGAGAAGGGCACCCCGCGCGCCCTCGGCCGTTGCAGGGTGCTCAGCCGGTGGCAGACGCTTTCCCAGCCCATCGCGAAGTGGTCGGTCAGCAGCTCGATGTCGTAGCGCATCGTCTCGGCCGCGGTGAGGAATTCCCGGTACGGCAGAATCAGCGCGGCGGCGAAATAGTTCGCCAACCCGACCCGCATGAGAATCTGCGTCTGGAGGTCGGCGACGTTTTCCTCCTCGATGATTTCGTCGATGACGTCGGCGAATTCCAGCAGCGCGATCTGCGCACCCATCCGGATCGCCCGCTGGCCCGAGCGCAGCGATGTCGACAGGTGCAGGGTGCGGGTCTCCGGGCGGTAGCGGTGCAGGTCGCCGGCGAGTGAGTCCGGGTCCTGCCGGACGATCCGGATGTCGTGCCGGCCGGCCAGCCGGTCGCTCAGCGCGGCCCGGGTCTCGCCCCGGCGGATCCCGATCTGCCCGGCTAGCGCCTCGGCCGCCTCGTCCAGCTCGGGGACGTAGTTCTGCCGCCGGTAGAAGAAGTCGCTGACCTGGTCGTGCGGACTGCGACCGGGCATCAGCCCCCGGTCGCCGACCACCTCGGCGAGCTGGTCGTCGACCTGGCGGTAACGCCGGTAGAGGTCGAGCACCGCCTCCGCCACCTCGGGCAACTTGCCGGCGAGTTCGGTGAGATCGGGCAGGCTGGCCCGGGTCGGCAGCGCCTCGCGCAGCTCGGCGACGAGCCGGGGCGTGTCGTGCGGTGCGAAGTATGTGGTGTCGACACCGAAGACCTCGGTGATCCGGATCAGCACCGGGACGGTCAGCGGGCGGGAGTCGTGCTCTATCTGGTTGAGATAGCTGGGCGAGATGGCGAGCTGCCGGGCGAGCTCGATCTGGTTGATCCCGTGCTCCTCGCGCAACCGACGCAGCCGCGCACCCGCGAACGTCTTGGCCACGGCATCTCCCTTCCCCGTCCCGTCCTGCCCTTCCTCCTCCTCCGGCGCCGCCGCCGCCGGATCCAGTCACATTAACACACCTGTAAAGAAGCCCATTTGCAACTTCGCAAAATGCGCCCGGGACTTTTCAATAGTTGGCTGCTTCCGTGTCTCGACCCGTCAGTCACGCCCATGCCACAGTTTCGACAAGTCCTGGTGGACGGTGAGTCGTCGATTATCGACCGAACCTCGGAGGAGTCTTCCATGAGCACGCCGGCAGAGCGGTTGCGTACCGAATGGGCCACCGACCCGCGTTGGCGGGGCGTCGAGCGCACCTATCGCGCCGAGGACGTCGTCCGGCTGCGCGGCGTGGTGCAGGAGCAGCACACCCTCGCCGACCGGGGCGCTCGGCGACTCTGGGAACTGCTGCACCGGGAGGACTTCGTCCCGGCGCTCGGTGCACTCACCGGCAACCAGGCGGTGCAGATGGTCCGGGCCGGACTCAAGTCGATCTACCTTTCCGGCTGGCAGGTCGCCGCCGACGCCAACCTCTCCGGGCAGACCTATCCGGACCAGAGTCTCTATCCGGCCAACTCGGTGCCGGCGGTGGTACGCCGGATCAACAACGCGCTGCTGCGCGCCGGCCAGATCGAGACCGTAGAGCGCCGGATCGGGACCGCAGAGGGCCGGATCGGGACCGCAGAGGGCCGGATCGGGACCGCAGAGGGCCGGATCGGGACCGCGGACGGTCGTGGCAGCGGGGGCGACGACGCCGGCATCGACTGGCTCGCACCGATCGTCGCCGACGCCGAGGCCGGGTTCGGCGGCCCGCTGAACGCGTACGAGCTGATGAGCGCGATGATCGTCGCCGGCGCGGCCGGGGTGCACTGGGAGGACCAGCTCGCATCGGAGAAGAAGTGCGGGCACCTCGGCGGCAAGGTGCTGGTGCCGACCGGACAGCACATCCGGACCCTCAATGCCGCCCGGCTCGCCGCCGACGTCGCCGGGGTCCCCTCGGTGATCATCGCGCGTACCGACGCGCAGGCGGCGACGCTGCTCACCACCGACGTCGACGAGCGGGACCGCCCGTTCGTCACCGGCGAGCGGACCGCCGAGGGCTTCTACCGGGTCCGCAACGGATTCGACGCCTGCGTGGCCCGGGGACTCGCCTACGCCCCCCACGCCGACCTGCTCTGGATGGAGACCAGCACCCCGGACCTGGAGCTGGCCCGCCGGTTCGCCGAGGAGATCAGGGCGGTGTACCCGGACCAGTTGCTGGCCTACAACTGCTCGCCGTCGTTCAACTGGCGCAGGCATCTCGACGACGCCACCATCGCCAAGTTCCAGCGCGAGCTCGGGCACATGGGCTACCGCTTCCAGTTCATCACCCTGGCCGGCTTCCACGCGCTGAACTACTCGATGTTCGACCTGGCCCGGGGCTACGCCACCGACGGCATGCCGGCGTACGTGTCGTTGCAGGAGCGGGAGTTCGCCGCCGAGGCGTACGGCTACACGGCGGTCAAGCACCAGCGCGAGGTCGGCACCGGCTACTTCGACCTGGTCAGTACGGTGCTGAACCCGGCCGCCGAGACCACCGCCCTGCGCGGTTCCACCGAGGAGGAGCAGTTCTGATGCGGATCGTGGTGACCGGGCCGCTGCGGGAGCGGTACGACGAGATTCTCAGCCCGAAGGCGTTGGACTTCCTGGTCGCGCTCGACAGCGAGTTCGCGGCCCGCCGGGTGGCCCTGCTGGACACCCGCCGGGCCCGCCGGGCCCGCTACGCCGACGGCCAGCTCCCCGGCTTCCTGCCGGAGACCGAGGCGATCCGAGCCGACCCGAGCTGGCGGGTGGCGCCGCCGGCACCGGGCCTGCACGACCGGCGGGTCGAGATCACCGGGCCGACCGACCGGAAGATGACGGTCAACGCGCTGAACTCCGGCGCGAGGGTGTGGCTGGCCGACTTCGAGGACGCGCTCGCGCCGACCTGGGAGAACGTGATCGGCGGGCAGCTCAACCTGGTCGACGCGATCGACCGCCGGATCGACTTCACCGCGCCCGGCGGCAAGCGCTACGTCCTCGGCGAGGAGCTCGCCACCATCGTGGTCCGGCCGCGCGGCTGGCACCTGGTCGAGAAGCACATCGTGGTCGACGGGAGGGCCATCTCGGCCACCCTTGTCGACTTCGGGCTCTACCTCTTCCACTGCGCCGGTCGGCAACTCGACGCCGGCAGCGGCCCGTACTTCTACCTCCCGAAGCTGGAGAGCCACCGCGAGGCACGGCTGTGGAACGACGTCTTCCGGTTCGCGCAGAACTACCTCGGCATCCCGCAGGGAACCATCCGGGCCACCGTGCTGATCGAGACCATCACCGCCGCGTTCGAGATGGACGAGATCCTGTACGAACTCCGCGAGCACTGCGCCGGGCTGAACGCCGGGCGGTGGGACTACATCTTCAGCATCGTCAAGAACTTCGGCTGGCGGGACGACTTCGTACTGCCGGACCGGGCCGAGGTGACGATGACCGTGCCGTTCATGCGGGCGTACACCGAACTGCTGGTCCGAACCTGTCACCGGCGGGGCGCGCACGCGATCGGGGGGATGGCCGCCTTCATCCCGAGCCGGGATCCGCAGGTCAACGCCGTCGCACTCGGCAGGGTCCGGGCGGACAAGGAGCGGGAGGCCGCCGACGGGTTCGACGGCTCCTGGGTGGCCCACCCCGGGCTGGTCCCGATCTGCCGGGATGCCTTCGACACCGTCCTCGGCGACCGTCCGCACCAGCTCGACCGGCGTCGCCCCGAGGTCACCGTCGGCGCGGACGATCTGCTGTCGGTCGACCGTACCCCGGGCCGGGTCACCGGCGCGGGACTGCGCGGCAACGTCGCCGTGGCGCTGCGGTACTTCGACGCCTGGCTGGGCGGTACCGGCGCGGCGGCCATCTTCGACCTGATGGAGGACGCCGCCACCGCCGAGATCGCCCGCTGCCAGGTGTGGCAGTGGCTGCACCACGCGACACCGCTGGCCGAGGGCGGCCGGGTCACCGAGGAACTGGTCCGGTCGATCCTGGTCGAGGAGGTGACCCGGCTGGCCGCGGAGCGGTCGGTCACCGAGCGGGACCGGCTGACCCGGGCGGCGGAGATCTTCGTCCGGACCGCGCTCGGCGAGGAGCTGCCGGCCTTCTTCACCACCGAGGCGTACGCCCGGCACCTGGTGACCCCGGCGGTGTCCGCCCGGTAGCGGATCGGCGCCCGCGAATGCTCCGGGTCGTCGGTCAGGCGATCCGGGCGACGGCTCCGCCGGGCGGCTCGGGCACGGTGCCCGGGTGCAGGATCGCGGCGATCGCCTCGATCCCGTCCACCAGGCGCGGACCGGGGCGGACCACCAGACCGTCCGCGTCGACCGCCCAGACCGCGACCCCGGGCAGCCGGCGCGCGACGACCTCGGCCTGCCGGGCGGCGCCGTCCAGGTGGAAGCCGCACGGGGTGACGAGCACGATCTCCGGCTCGGCGTCGGCGAACTCCTGCCAGGTGGTCTGCACCGACCGCGCCCCGGGGCGGGCGGCCACCGGCTCGCCGCCGGCCGCGCGTACCAGATCGGGCACCCAGTGTCCGGCGGTGAACGGCGGCTCGACCCACTCCACCACCGCGACCCGGGGGCGGGGCCGGCCCCGGACCGCCGAGGCCACCGCCGCGAGCCGGTCCCGCAGCGCGCCGACCAGCGCCTCGGCCCGATCGGGCACGCCGGCCCGCGCGCCCACCGCCAGGATCGTCCCCAGCACCTCCTCCAGCGAGTACGGGTCGAGCGACAGCACGTCGGCCCGGCAGCCGAGATGATCGAGGGCGTCCTCGACGTGCTCGGACGGCAGTGCGCAGACCCGGCAGAGGTCCTGGGTCAGGATCAGCTCCGGCTCCAGCCCGGCGAGGGCGTCGGCGTGCAGGGTGTAGAGGTCGCCCCCCGCCGACATCTGTGCCTTCACGTAGTCGTCGATCTCGGCGGGTGTCATCCCCCGGGTGTCCCGACCGCCGACCACGACCGCCTTGTCGGTCCGGGCCGACGGCGGCTCGTCGCACTCGAAGGTCACGCCGACGAGGTCGTCGCCGAGTCCGAGGGCGTAGACGATCTCCGTCGCGGAGGGCAGCAACGACACCATGCGCATACCGCCATCCTCCCGACGACCGGCCACCCGCGGCAAACCGCGCACCGGGGCATCCCGCGTACGGTGGCATCTTCCACGCCGCCCACCCCAGACCGCTGGAGGATGTTCGATGCCATCCGACCCCGACCCGGCAATCAGGCAGCACCGGACCGCGCAGGTCACGCTGACCGTGACCGAGGACGGCGCGCCGCTCGCCGACCGCGAGGTGACGATCGCCCAGCGCGACCACGCGTTCCTGTTCGGCTGCACCGGATTCGAGTTCATCCCGCTGGCCAACGGCGAGCTGACGGCGGCTTCGGCGAGCGGCCCGGGCGGCGAGCCGGGCTCGCTGGGCGAGGCCGACATCACCCGGGTCGAACGGCTGGCGGAGCTCTGGCTCGACCTGTTCAACTTCGCCACCCTGCCGTTCTACTGGGGACGGTTCGAGCCCGAGCGCGGCCGGCCGGACACCCGGCGCCTCCAGGCGACGGCACGCTGGTTCGCCGACCGGGGCTGCCAGGTCAAGGGCCACCCGCTGGCCTGGCACACGGTCAGCGCGGAGTGGCTGACCGAGCTGACCAACCCGGAGATCGCCCGGGTGCAACTGGACCGGATCCGCCGGGAGGTGTCCGACTTCGCCGGGGTGATCGACACCTGGGACGTGATCAACGAGGTCGTGATCATGCCGATCTTCGACAAGTACGACAACGGGCTCACCCGGATCTGCCGGGAGCTGGGGCGGATCCCCCTGGTCCGGATGGTCTTCGACGCGGCCCGCGAGGCGAATCCCGGCGCCACCCTGCTGCTCAACGACTTCGACATGTCGGCCGCGTACGAGTGCCTGATCGAGGGGGTGCTGGAGGCGGGGATCCGGATCGACGCGCTCGGCCTGCAGAGCCACATGCACCAGGGCTACTGGGGCGAGGAGAAGACGCTCGGCATCATCGACCGGTTCGCCCGGTACGGCCTGCCGATCCACTTCACCGAGACGACCCTGCTCTCCGGGCAGCTCATGCCGGCCGAGATCGTCGACCTGAACGACTACCAGGTCCCGGAGTGGCCCAGTACCCCGGAGGGGGAGCAGCGGCAGGCCGACGAGATCGTCCGGCACTACAAGACCCTGCTCGCGCACCCGGCGGTGCGGGCCAGCACCTACTGGGGAATGGTGGACGGCGGCTGGCTCGGCGCGCCGGGCGGCTTCGTCCGGGCCGACGGTACGCCGAAGCCCTCCTACGAGGCGCTGCGCGCGCTGGTCAGGGGGGAGTGGTGGCTCCCGCCGACGCGGCTGGGCACCGACCCGCAGGGGCGGGTCGGGTTCACCGGCTTCCTCGGCGAGTACGAGGTGACGGCCGGCGGCCGTACCGCGACGTTCCGGCTCGACGAGCCGGGGGCGACAGCACTGGAGGTGGCGCTCTGACCGTCCGGCCGCGAATCCGCCCGGACCGGTGCCGGTGCCCGGGGAACCGACGGACGGCGTCGGTTCCCCGGGCGGGTCGCCCGACTACTCGCCGGACGGTGCGGTGAGCTGCACGCCGAGCCGGACCGGGGTGCCGAAGTTCGGGGTGCCGTCGCTGTTCCAGGTGAACTTCTGGGCCCGGGTCGAGCGGTTCATGTCGCAGCCGCCGCCCGCCGAGTCGTTGGCGTGGTAGACGATCCAGTCCTCGGTGCCGTCCGGTGACTTGAAGAAGCCGTTGTGGCCGGGCGCGAAGACGCTGTTGGCGTCGCTGCGCTGGAAGACCGGGTTCGGGCTCTTGGTCCAGGACGACGCGTTCAGCGGGTTGCTGCCGGTCAGGGTGAGCAGGCCGAGCTTGTAGTCCGGTCCCCAGCAGGCGCTGGCGGAGTAGACGACCATCGTCCGGCCGTTGCGGTAGAGCGGCTCGGGACCTTCCGTCACCGGGTGGGTCTGCCGCTCCCAGCTCAGCGTCGGCGAGGTGAGCCGGACCCGCGACCCGCTGATCGTCCACGGGTTGCTCAGCGGGGTGATGAACAGACTCTGCCCGTAGCTGCCGCCGGCGTTGTAGGTGCCGAGCAGGTAGAGGCTGTTGTTCACCCGCAGCACGCTGGCGTCGAGCTGCCAGTCGCCGCCCAGGTCGGCCTTGAAGGTGTACGGGCCCATCGGGTCGGTGCCGGCGCTCTCCAGTACGTGCAGCCGCTGCGTCGGGTTGAAGTCGCTGACGTTCTGCCCGGCCACGTAGTACAGGTACCACCGGTTGCCGTTCGGTCCGTTGATCAGGTGGAACTCCGGCGCCCACATGTTGCAGCAGCCGTTCGGCCGGTTGGCGAGGTTGAAGACCACCTGGTCGGGGGCGCTGGCCAGGCCGGCGAGGGTGGCCGACCGGCGCATGGTGATCGTCGAGTTCCAGGTGGTGGTGGCGAGGTAGTAGTAGCCGTTGTGGTGCTGGAGCCAGGGGTCCGGCCCGTTCCGCTTGATCGGGTTGGTGAAGGTGCCGGGAGTCGGGTTGCCGCCGCCGACCGAGCCGACGTCGACCATCTGCCACTGCTGGTTGGCGCCGTCCAGGTCCTGGTACTGCGAGACCATCGCGCCGTCCGCGGTGGACCACTCCCAGACGTCCAGCGCCTTGCCGCTGGCCCGGTTGATCAGGCGTACGTAGCCACCGGCCGAGTCGGCGAGCCGGAAGTGCTGCCGGCTGCTGCCGCTGTCGGCGTTCTGCACCAACTGCACGCCGTCGTTCGAGTTCGGCAGTTCCAGCACCTTGCCGCTGTGCCGGGACTGCACCCGGTAGTAGCCGCCGCCGGCGTCCAGGAACCGCCACTGCTGCCAGTTGCCGTCGTTGCGGGCGTACTGGTTGATCGGGGCGCCGTCGTTGGTGGCCAGGTTGTAGACGTCGAGGGCCTTGCCGCTGTGCCGGTTGACCAACACGTAGTAGATGTTCGGGTCGGCGGTGGCCGCCGAGGCCGGTCCGGCGGCGACGAGGACTCCGGTGCCGGCGACCAGGGCGGTGACGCCGACGGCGAGCGCGGCCTGCCAGCGGACCCGACGCGGATGCGAGGGTGTCACGGGATGCTCCCTACGGTGGATGGGGATGCGGTCAGTAGACGTACGGCCAGCCGGCTCAGTAGACGTACGGCCAGCCGGCGGCGTCGTAGCCGATCCGGTTGATGCCGAGCAGCGAGGCACCGTTGTTCGCGTAGTAGTGGTAGACGAGGAGGTCGCCGTCGGTGTCGGAGAGCACCGTCTGGTGACCCGGCCCGTGAATGTCGCCGTGCGAGGCGAGCACCTGGGTGCCGCCGCCCGAGGTGAGCGCGGTGCCGTTCCGGTCGACGAAGGGTCCGGTCACGCTGGTGGAGCGCCCCACCATCACCCGGTAGGTGCTGGACGCGCCCTGACAGCAGCGGTCGAAGGAGACGTACAGGTAGTAGTAGCCACCCCGCCTGACCAGGGTCGGCGCCTCGATCGCGCCGCCGCCCCGGCCGGCGATGGCCCGGATGGTGCTGTCCGAGCGCTTGCCGGTGGCCGGGTCCAGGGCGACCAGCTTGAGCCCGGACCAGAACGAGCCGAAGGCCAGCCACCAGCGGCCCTGGTCGTCCACGATCAGGTTCGGGTCGATCGCGTTGAAGTTGTCGGAGCTCTGTGACTCGATCACCAGCCCCCGGTCGGTCCAACTGCCGGAGTTGCCGGTGGGGCTGGTGGCCAGGAAGATCGCAGACCGGTTGGAGCCGAAGGTGGAGGCCGAGTAGTACAGGTAGTACTGGTTGTTCCGGTACGAGATGTCCGGCGCCCAGAGGTTGCGGCTGCCTCCGGTGTAGGCGGTGGTCCACGGCGCGCCGTTCGGGAAGACCGATCCGGCGTTGCGGTACGCGACCCGGTCGGTCGAGGTCTTCAGCGAGATGTTGTTTCCGGTGTGCGCCACCAGGTAGGCGCCGCCGGGGCGGCGGACGATGGTCGGGTCGTGCACCCCGACGTCCCCGGTCACCCGCATCGGTGCCGGGTACCCGGCCGGCGGCGTGCCGGGGGTGGGGGTCGGGGTCCCGGGCCCGCCGTCCGAGCCGACCCGGACCAACTGCCACTGCTGGTTGGCGCCGCCGGAGTCGGTGTACTGGCTGATCCGGCCGCCGTCGGCGGTGGACCACTCCCACACGTCGAGGGCCTTGTTGCTGTTCCGGTTGATCAACCGGACGTACCCGCCGTCCGAGTCGGCGAGCCGGAACTGCTGGTCGGTGCTGCCCTGGTCGGTCCACTGGATCACCTCGGCGCCGTCGGCGGTGGAGGAGTCCCGGATGTCGAGGACCTTGCCGCTGTGCCGGGACCGGAGCCGGTGGTAGCCGGCGCCGGAGTCGACGAACTGCCACTGCTGCCAGGCACCGTCGTTGCGGGCCCACTGCACGATCCGGCCACCGTCGGCGGTGGACCGGTCGTAGACGTCGAGGGCCTTGCCGCTGTGCCGGGAGACCAGGACGTACCAGGCGTTCGGGTCGACGGTCGCGGCCGAGGCGGACCGGACCGGTACGGCGATGGCGGCGCCGACGAGGGTGGCGGCGACCGCGGTCACGAGGGCGGTACGGACGAGCCGGGTACGACCCGGCGTTGCGGTTCGGGGGGAAGCAGGTGTTCCCATCGTCTTCCTTCCGTCGGTCCGGTCCGGGATCCGTCAGGTGGATGGTGCCGAGAGCCCACGGTGCGGTGGGACGACGGTCCCGCGGGTTGACAGTGCGGTCGTGGTGCTGGATCGGCCTGCGTTCGGTGGGGTAGCGCTGGCCGCCGGCTCGGAACAGCGTGCCGGCGGGCGCCTGCCGCAGGGCCCGGATGCCCGGTACGCGCGGCCGGCGTTGTGCGGGTGGCTCGGCCCGGGCGTATCGATGATGTTTACGCTAACATCGGTCGATGTCAAGGTGGAATACGCTTTCCTCATCCACCGGACAAGTCTTGACGAGCATCTATGTTAACGATCACACTATGCCTTCTAGCACCTGTTCGTGACCGACACGGACCGGCCGCTGTCGACCGCCGTAACCGCTGACGCCCGTTGGGATCGACGAAGGGTCGCAGGTAATGAAGCCGATGCCGCGCAGGATGTTCCGCCAGTCGCTCCGGATGCCCGGCATCGGCCCGGCCGAGGGCGCCGGGTCGACCGCCCGCCGCCCCGACCGAGGGCTGGCCGCGCCGGCCTTCGCCGCGCTGGCCACGGTCTTCGCGCTGCTGGCCGGCCTGCTGCCGGCGGTGCCGGCCGTTGCCGCCTCGCCGGCGGTCAACTACAGCAACCCGCTGGCGAACCAGCGCGCCGACCCGCACATCTTCAAACACACCGACGGCTACTACTACTTCACCGCCACCGTGCCGCAGTACGACCGGATCGTGCTGCGCCGGGCGACCACGCTGTCCGGGCTGGCCAGCGCCGCCGAGACGACGATCTGGCGCCGGCACACCAGCGGCGAGATGGGCGCGCACATCTGGGCACCCGAGATCCACTTCATAAACAACCGCTGGTACGTCTACTTCGCCGCCGGCCGCACCGACGACATCTGGCGGATCCGGATGTACGTACTGGAGAACGCCAGCGCCAACCCGCTGACCGGATCGTGGACCGAACGCGGCCGGATCAGCACCCCATGGGACACCTTCGCGCTGGACGCCTCCACCTTCGTCGCCAACGGCGTCCGCTATCTCGTCTGGGCCCAGTCCGAACCGGGAATCTCGACGAACTCCAACCTCTACCTGGCCCGGATGGGTGCCAACCCGTGGCAGATCACCGGCACGGTGACCCGGCTGACCGTGCCGACGTACGACTGGGAGACCCGGGGTTACCGGGTGGCCGAGGGACCCGCGGTGATCCAGCGCAACGGCCGGATCTTCCTGACCTACTCGGCCAGCGCCACCGACGCCAACTACTGCCTCGGCATGCTGACCGCCTCGGCGACCGCGAACCTGCTCTCCGCGTCCGCCTGGACCAAGAGCCCGAACCCGATCTTCACCAGCAACGCCGCGACCGGCCAGTACGGCCCCGGGCACAACTCCTTCACCGTCTCCGAGGACGGTCAGAGCGACATCCTCGTCTACCACGACCGCAACTACCGGGACATCAACGGCGACCCGCTGAACGACCCCAACCGGCGCACCCGGATCCAGAAGCTGTACTGGAACTCCGACGGCACCCCGAACCTCGGCATCCCGGTGCCGGACGGCGCGACCCCGGTCCGGCTCCGCCCGCACGACCTGACCGCCTCCTACCTGCGGCACTACGACTACCGGGTCCGGGTCGACGCCGACGTGGCACCGCTGGCCGACTCGCAGTTCCGGATCGTGACCGGCCTGGCCGGCTCCGGCACGGTGTCGCTGGAGTCGACCAACTTCCCCGGCTACTACCTCCGGCACCGCAACTACGAGGTCTACGTCGAGCGCAACGACGGCTCGGCGCAGTTCCGGGCCGACGCCAGCTTCCTGCGGCGTACCGGCCTGGCCGCCAGCGCCGGCATCTCGCTGGAGGCGCAGAACTTTCCCGGCCGGTACCTGCGGCACCGCTCCGGTCTGCTCTACATCGAGCCGGTGACCTCCACCGCCGAGCAGGCGTCCGCCACCCTCCACCTCGAATGAGACACCACCTCGGTCCCTGGCCCCAACGCATTGCCGTCGACGTCGATCAGGTGCGTCGGCTTGTTGCCGACCGGTTCCCGCAGTGGGCTGGCCTCTCGGTCCAGCCCGTAGCCAACGGTGGCTGGACCAACTGGACCTTCCACCTCGGCCCACGGATGTCGGTTGGAGCGGAGGGCGGTGTTATCTGCGGACGAACCGGGCACGCAGCCCGGCCGGTACCAACAGCGCCTCCGGCCGCATGACCACCGTCTCCCGATCGACCACCGAGACGTCGTAGTCGCGTGCCAGCGCGGCGACGGCGAGCACCAGTTGGAGCAGACCGAGCTGGTTGCCCAGGCAGATCCGAGGTCCGGCCCCGAACGGCAGGTACGCGAACCGGGCGTGCGGCTGCTGCGTTCCGAGCCACCGGTCGGGCAGGAACTCCTCCGGGCTCTCCCACCACCTCGGGTCCCGGTGCATCAGATAGACGGGCATCATGATCTGTTGGCCGGGCTGGAAGGTCCACCGGCCGAGTGTCGTGTGGGTACGCACCTCCCGGCCCAGGAGCCAGGTCGGGATGTACGCGCGCAGCAGTTCCTTCACCACCGCTTCGGTGTAGGGGAGGTCGTCGACGGTGATCGCGCGGTGCGCCCGCTCCGCCAGTACCTCCGCCTCGACGCGGATCCGGGCGGCGATTCCCGGTTCCCGCGCGAGCACCAGTACCGCCCAGGCGAGGGCCGTGCCTGGTACGCCGTGCGAGGTCCGCAGCATCACCGAGAGGGTCCGGTAGACGGCCTCGTCGTCAAGCGGTTCGACGTCGCCGTCGAGCATGGTGTCGAGCAGATCGTCGACCGTGTCCCGGCGTTGGGCGCGCCGCTGCCGGATGAGGTGATGGAGCAGTTCGGCGAGCCGCCGATTGGCCGCCTTCGCCGAGCGGACCGCGCGGACCGGCAGCCAACTCGGCAGGGACAGCGAACTCGACATCAGGGCGGTCGAGCGCTCCGCTGCCGCCGCGACCGCAGCGGCAACCTCCTCGGCGGCGGCTACCGCGTCGACGTCGGCGCTCTCCCCGGCGCTGACCTTTCTGACCTCGCCGCCGAGGCAGTAGTCCGTGGTCGCGTGGATGATGAAGGACCTCATCACCGCCGCGACGTCGACCTCACGGTCGAGTATCCGGCCCAGCTGGGCATGGAAAATGTCCACCAGGCGCTGGCTGTGCGCGTCGACCGCCGCCCGGCTCACACCTGGTCGGCTCTTCTTCCGCCCGGCCATCGCCGTCGGGGTCTGTCGGGCGATCTCCTCGGGCGGGGCGTCGTCGAAGAGGGCGACCTCGATACCGAAGTCGGTGTTCGTGCGTACCAGGATCTCGTGCACGAGGACGGGGTCGGCCACCACGCTCGCCCGAGGGCTGAACGCGAACACGTCACCGTACTCGTGCTGGCACCGTCGGAGAAACCCGATCCGGTCCTGCTCGTAGTCGTACCGGTTGCCGACCAGGCGCCGCCCGCGCGGACCGGCCGGGTACCCGCCTGTGGACATGTTCGTGATCCCTCGCGTCTGGACAACCCGGACTGTCTGGGCGGCGGCGGTCCGGCCGCCGCGGTGCTGGCCCGCGCCACACGGCGTACCCGCGACGGTGGCCGCCTGGCCGGCCGGCCACCGTCCTCCTTGGATCAGGGCTCCCACGGGTAGCGTCCGCCCATCCGGCCGCGGTCGAGCCGCACCAGGCGGGCAAGACTCATCAGAGCGAGCTTCGCCATCGCACTTCACCTCCCCCGGTCGTAGTCACGTCGCGAGTGACCTTCACGTTGCCATCCGGAGCTGGTCCGAGTGATCAATTCACCGTTCGGATCTGTGCGGATTCGTTCGGGACAGGGGGCGTGGCGTGACTCAGCGACACCGGTCGGCCGGGCGTGGCGTACGCCGACGCGCGGCAGAGTCGTGATCCTGACTAACCGGCAGCTTGCCGAACGAGTTTCGCCTGGTGAGCGCCGGTGTCGGTAAGGATGGAGGCATGCCTTCGCCACTGTCCAAGCCCCGTCATGCCGTGGTCATCGGAGGGAGCTTCGCCGGCCTCTGTATCGCGCGTACCCTTGCCGGTTTCGTCGAGCGGGTGACCGTCCTCGACCGGGACCGCTTTCCGGACGGGCCGGTGCTGCGTACGGGCATTCCGCAGGCACGCCACCTGCACGTCCTGGTCACCTCGGGCCAGCGGGCGCTCGACCGGCTCTTTCCCGGCCTGATGGCCGAGCTGTACGACCGCGGCGCCGTCCCGGTCGCCGCCCCGACCGACCTGCTGTCGCTGAGCCCGAACGGCTGGCGGGAGCGCTTCCCGGCCACGCACACCCTGGTCGGGGCGAGCCGGGAGCTGTTGGACTGGACGATCCGGCAGCGGCTCGCCGCCGACGGGCGGATCCGGTTCGAGACCGCCCGGGAGGTGGTCGGACTCTGCTCCGGTGCGGACGGCGCCTCGGTTGCCGGGGTGCAACTGCGGGTCCGCAACGGCGGGAGCGAGGTCCACCGGTGTGCGGCCGACCTGGTCGTCGACGCGAGCGGGCGCGGCTCGCGTACCCCGGAGTGGCTGGCCGCGCTCGGCTACGGCCGGCCGGAGGAGACCAGGATCGATGCCGGGCTGGGCTATGCGAGCCGGCGGTACCGGCTGGCGCCGGGCGTCGCCGACGGCTGGAAGAACATCATGGTGATGCCGAAGCCGCCGCAGGTCTCCCGGGCCGGGGTGCTCTATCCGATCGAGAACGGCCGCTGGATGGTCACCCTCGGCGGGTTCGGCGACGAGACCCCGCCCACCGACGAAGCGGGCTTCCTGGAGTTCACCCGCAACCTGCGCAGCCCGTTGATCTACGAGGCGATCCGGGACGCCGAGCCGGACGGACCGATCCACGGGTTCCGGCGGACCGGCAACCACCGCCGGCACTACGAGACGATGCCGCGCTGGCCGGAGGGGTTCCTGGTGGTCGGGGACGCCGCCTGCGCCTTCAACCCGGTCTACGGCCAGGGGATGAGCGTCGCCGCGCAGACCGCGGTGGTGCTCGGCGAGCACCTGCGGGCTCACCGGGGGCGGTTCGGCCGGGCCGCCCAGGCCGCCGTGGCCGGGTGCAGCGCCACCGCCTGGACCATCGCCACCGGTAGCGACCTGCGATTCTCGGCCGACGCCGTCCGGCCGGGGCGGCGTGGCCGGCTCTCCCACTGGTATCTGGACCGGGCCTCCGACGTAGCCGACCGTGACCCGTACGTGCTGCGGGTGTTGACCGACGTGCAGCACCTGGTCCGGCCACCGGCCGCGCTGGCGCATCCGAGGGTGGCGCTGCGGGTGCTACGCGGCCCGACCCGCCCGCCACTGTCGGCCCCGCCCGTCACGGTGCCGGATCGGCCGGCATCCGGAGGGTGAGCGGCCTGGCCGTCACCGTGCCGGGTCGGCCGGAGCCCGGACGGTGAGCACACCGGCCAGGTCGATGTCGTCGGCGCGGCCGTCGAAGCCGGACTCCGAGATCAGCCGGGCGCCGAGGACGGTGCTCCAGAAGGTGCGGGCCTCGACGTCGGCGGGACGGTCGATCACCCAGCCGTGCCGGTCGAGGATCGCGACGAGATAGCTCTGCGCCTTGCGGAACAGCACGGTGAGGCTCTGCTCGGCCACCGGTCGCAGCTCCGGGCGGCGTCGGGTGATCGACATCGCCTGCACCGCGATCGGCACCGCGGGCAGGGTCAGCGCGCTCCGGGCCAGTGCGGTTCGGAATGCGGTGGGGGTGCGCCGGCGCCGGCCGACCGGCTCCAGCCGTTCGGCGTCCCGGAGCAGCAGCATGAACGCGGCATGCACGAACAGCCCGTCCTTGGAGCCGAAGTAGTAGGTGATCTGGTGCGGGTGGGCCGAGGCGGCGGCGGCGATCTCGGCCACGCTGACCGCGTCGAAGCCGCGCTCGGCGAAGAGCGCCGCGGCGTGATCGAGGATCTGTGCCCGGGTGCGCCGGCCACGGGCCCGGGGCGGCTCGGTGGCCATGTCATAGTTGTATGGGATACAACTAACGGCAGGCAAGCCGGCACACCGCGACGACGAGGAGGAGTCAGCATGAGCGGCCGGGAGGCGGTCGTCACCGGACTCGGCGCCACCACCCCGCTCGGTGGGGACGTCGACTCCCTCTGGCAGGGCATGCTCGACGGGCGTTCCGGCGTACGCCGGATCGACGACCTGGTGGCGTCGTTCGCGCACAGCGACGACCTGCCGACCAGGATCGCCGCTCCGATGACCGTCTCGCCGGACTCGGCGCTGACCCGGGTGCAGGCCCGCCGGATGGACCGCTGTCAGCAGGCCGCGCTGGTCGCCGCCCGGCAGGCCTGGGCCGACGCCGGCAGTCCGGAGGTCGATCCGCTCCGCCTGGCCGTGGTGATCGGCACCGGGATCGGTGGCGTCAACACCCTGCTCGACCAGGATGACCTGCTGGAGCAGAGAGGTCCGGCCCGGATCTCCCCGCTCACCGTGCCGATGCTGATGCCGAACGGGCCGGCGGCCTGGGTCAGCCTGGAGTTCCGCGCCCGGGCCGGCGTCTACACCACCGTCTCGGCCTGTGCGTCCGGCGCCGAGGCCCTGGCGCTGGCCGTCCGGCTGATCCGCTCCGGCGAGGCCGACGTGGTGATCGCCGGTGGTGCAGAGGCGGCGATCACCCCACTGACCATCGCCGGCTTCGCCCAGGCGCGCACCCTGTCCAAGCGCAACGACGAGCCGGAACGGGCCTCCCGACCGTTCGACGTGGACCGCGACGGCTTCGTGCTCGGCGAGGGGGCCGGAATGATGGTCCTGGAGCGGGCGGACTTCGCGGCGGGCCGGAATGCCCGGGTGCTCGGCCGGCTCGCCGGCTACGGCATCACCGCCGACGCGCACCACATCACCGGTCCTGACCCGACCGGTGCCGGGCAGATCCGGGCGATCCGCAATGCGGTGGCCGACGCCGGGCTGCGACCGGGCGATGTGGGGCACGTCAACTGCCACGCCACCTCCACGGTCGTCGGCGATGTCGGGGAGGCGAGCGCGATCCAGCAGGCGCTCGGCGACGACGTGATCCTCACCGCGCCGAAGTCGAGCCTCGGTCACCTGGTCGGCGCGGCCGGCGCCGTGGAGGGCATCCTCACCCTGCTCTCGGTCGCCAACGGAGTGATCCCGCCGACGCTCAACCTGGACCGCAAGGATCCCGAGGTCCGGTTGGAGGTGGCCAGCGAGGGGCCGCGTGAGCAGCGGCTCGACGCGGCGATCTGCAACTCGTTCGGGTTCGGGGGACAGAACGTCTCGCTGCTGTTCACCGCCAACTGACCGTCGGCTCCGGCCGACGGGACATCGACCGTGCATGGCGAACCTGCCGTCTGACGGACACGCCCCCACGTCGAACGACGGCAACCACGCGACCCCGGAAGGTTGAAAAGTTTCACGGAGGTTGGTTGAATTCGGCAAGACTTTACCGTCGATCTTGGAGCGTTCGCCGTGCCAGTCTCCCGCCGCGCCGTCCTGTCGACGATCCCCGCCGCCGGCCTGCTGGCGCTGGTCACGCCGTTGCGGGCGAGAGCCGCGACCCCGCCGGATCGAGGGCCCGCCGCGGCCGAGCACGACGTACTGCTCGGCAACACGGTCGCGATCTTCGCCGGTACCGCCGATTCGAACACCCGGCCCGAGGTCGCCGCCAAGCTCGCGGCCATCGACTCGACGGCCCGGGCAAGGCTCGACGCCTGGGCGGGCGCCGGACCGGGGGAGCTGTTCCAGGGTGTACCGCTGGGCAGCAGCGATCCCAACCTGACCACGTCGTTCCGGTACCTCTACGAGATCGCCCTTGCCACCCGGGTCCCCGGCGGCAGCCTCGACGGTGACACCGCCCTGCGACGCCGGGTCGTCGACGGACTCGGCTGGCTGTACGAGCGCTACTACGGCGACCAGGCGGCCGGCTACTACGGCAACTGGTACAGCTGGGAGATCGGGATCTCCAACCACGTCAGCCGGACCCTCGTGCTGCTCGCCGACGAGATGGCGGCGTACCGGCCGGAGCTGGTCGAGGCCTACGTGACCGCCATGGACGCGTACCTGCGCAACGGGAAGGACGGTGACGTCGACCTCGACTCGCGGTTCCACACCGGCGCCAACCTCGCCGACATCACCACCAACCGGGTCCTCCAGGGCGCCGTCCTCGGCGACGACGCCCGGATCAGCAAGGCACTGGCCGACCAGTTCACCGTCTTCGCCACCATCGACCCGTACGCCCTGGTGCACGGCGTCACCGACGGCTACTACGCCGACGGGTCGTTCATCCAGCACGCCTCGGTCGCCTACACCGGCTCGTACGGCCGGAACCTGCTGGCCCGGGTGGTGCAGACCGTCAAGATCCTGCACGGGACCGGCTACGTCCAGGGTGCGGAGCTGGTCGACGTGGTCCGGGGCTGGGTGGTCGACGGGTTCGCCCCGCTGATCTTCGAGGGCTGGATGATGGAGATCGTCAAGGGCCGGGCGGTCTCCCGGACCACCACCGGCTACGCCGACGTGGCGGGCGTGCTGGAGGCGGTCGTCGACCTCTCCGGCCACGCCAGCGGTGCCGACGCCCGTGCGCTGGCCGGCTACGTCAAGTTCGTCCGGCAGACCTCGCGGGCCGCGCTCGACCCGAGCACCTTCGTCTCCCCGGTCAGCATCGCCCGGTACGCCGACATCATGGCCGACGCCGCGATCCCGGCGGCCGACCTGAACCCCGCCCGGCGCAGCGTCGCGTTCAACGCCATGGACCGGACCGTGCACCGCCGCCCCGGCTACGCCTTCGCGCTCGCCCGCAGCTCCGACCGGATCAGCAAGTACGAGTACATGAGCGGCGAGAACCTGAGGCCGTGGTTCCAGGGGGACGGGGCGTACTACCTCTACCTCGCCGGGCAGGACCAGACCCAGGCGTACGGGGTGGACTACTTCACCACCGTCTCGCCGTACCGGCTGGCCGGGGTCACCGCGCCGGTCGAGCACCGGCACACCGTCCCCGAGCTGTACGGCACCGCCTGGTACGACAACCCGGCGCGCGGCTTCACCGCGTCGTCGGAGTCGCAGAACACCTACGTCTACTTCCCGCGCGGCACCAACCGCTACTCCGGCGGCGCCACCCTGGACAGCTACGGGGCCGCCGGGCTGGTCCAGTCCGACGACGCCGCGTACGCCGCGAAGCGGGCCGGTCAGCTCCCGGACGACTTCGTCGCGTACCGCAACGCCAGTGCCACCAAGTCGTGGTTCCTCTTCGACGACGAGATCGTGGTGCTCGCCGCCGGGGTCGGCGATCCGGCCGGCCGGGCGGTCAGCACGACGATCGACAGCCGGATCGCCGAGGAGTCCGATCCGGTGACGGTGAGCGGGCGGCTGCGCGACGGCCGGCCCTTCACCGGCACCGGTACCGCCCCGCTGGCCTGGCTGCGCTACGCAAACGCCGCCGGGCAGGCCTCGGTGGGCTACGTCTTCCTGGCCGGGCCGCCGCCGACGGTCAGCACCGAGGTGGTGACCCGCAGTCGCCGGGTGGTCCGGACCGCCAACCCGGACACGATGGTGCGCAAGCGGGTCTTCTCCGTCTCGGTGGAGCAGGCCGCCGGTGCGCCACTCGGCTCGCTGGCGTACGCCCTGGTGCCGAACGCCTCGGAGCACCGGCTGCGGGCGTACCGGGGCGGGCCGGTCCGGGTGCTGGCGAACGACACCCGATTCCAGGCCGTCCGGCACGCCGGGCTGGGACTGGTCGCCGCGAACGCCTTCACGCCCGGCCGGCACGCCGCCGACCGGCTGGTGGTCGACGGCCCGGCCTCGGTGCTGTTCCGGCAGGCCCGGGACGGCAGCGTCGCGGTCGCGGTCGCGGACCCGACCACGGACCGCGACACGGTCTCGGTGACGCTGCGCGGTCGCTGGCGCCGGGTGGTCTCGGCAGACGACGGGATCCGGATCCGCCGGGTTGCCGGCGGCACCCGGATCGAGGCCCACACCCGGCAGGCGTACGGCCGCAGCCTCCGGGTTGAGCTGCGCTGACCCACGTCGGGCGCGCTTGCCTCCGGGATCGGCCCCGTCCGGGCGCTCCGAGCGTCACCGGGCTTCGACATGGCCCAGCGGATCGGTGCGCTCGGTCAGCTTGGCACTTGCCACCGACCAGCTGGGGTCGGCGGGGTACAGCGTGCTGCGGAGGAAGGCCCAACTGAGCCGCTGGACCAGGGCGACCCGTTCGGGGCTCTCGTCCGTCGTCTCCGTCGAGTCGTACCCGGAGATTCCGCCCAGCGAGTGCTCCGCGCCGAAGAGGGTGAGCAGGCTCTTGGGGCCAGGGCTCAGGAAGTACGGATCGGTGAACCACTCGGGCCCCCGGACGGTCAGGGCGGACCGGTCCTTGTCGCCCGCGACCACCAGGGCCGGTGTGGTCATCCCGGTGAAGTCCGGGTTCATGAAGGAGAGGTGTTCGGCGGCGAACGGCGTCAGGTCGGCGCCACCGGTGCCGGGTGCGGCGAGCAGTACGCCCGCCCGGATCCTCGGGTCGGCCAGATCCTCGCCCGGCACGCCCCGGGCGTCCAGGACCCGTGCGCCCAGCAGCATGCTGGCCGTCTGGGCGCCCCACGAGTGGCCGGCTGCGGCGACGCGGCTGCGGTCGATGCGTCCGGCGAGGCCGGGAACGGCGGCTTCGATCCGGTCCAGGTGGTCGACGACGCGGATCAGGTCGTCGACCCGGAACCGCCAGATCAGCGGGTGGCGTGGGTCGTCCGGCGGGACATCCAGGGTCCGCGAGTCGAGGTGGGTGGGCTGGACGACCACGAAACCGTGTGCGGCCCAGAAGTCGACCAGCGGGGCGTAGCTGTCCAGCGATCCGCCGAAGCCATGGGAGAAGACGATGACGGGCAGTCCGTCGCCGGTCGTGGGAGCCGAGACCCGCACCCGGAGGTCCTCGTCGCGGCCCGGGGCCGGCAGCGGTACCGGGCGGATCGAGACGACCGGAACGGGCACGCTGACGAGTTCGTCGGGGTGGCACATGGGATTCTCCTTGCGAGCCGAGGTGCGGGGAGTGAGGTGCGGGGAGTGCGGTTCGAGGGGTGCGGTCGGTGGTGACGCTGCGAGGCCCGGTTGGTCAGGGGAGGGCCGCTCTGGCAGCATGGGTACCGGATCCATGTTCCGTTTAGACGATACGGAACAGTGTTCCGATTAGCAAGCCGAGTGACGGAGGCAACGGCGCAGTGACTGAGATCGGCAGCGGACCGGCATCGGCGGCCCGTCCGAAGCGGGCCGACGCCCGGCGCAACGAGGGGACCCTGCTCGAAGCGGCCGCCGCGGCCTTCGTCGCCTCCGGCGTCGACGTGCCCGTACGGGACATCGCGGCCAGGGCCGGCGTCGGCGTCGCCACGATCTACCGGCACTTCCCGACCAGGGCCGATCTCATCGTCGCGGTCTACCGGCACCAGGTCGAGGCATGCGTCCAGGCGGGCCCGGCCCTGCTGGCGAGCGGCGGCTCGGCGCACGGCGCCCTGGTCCGCTGGATCGATCTCTTCGTAGACTTCCTGGTCACCAAGCACGGGCTTGCCGAGGCGCTGCAGTCCGACGATGCCGCCTTCGCGACCCTGCACGCCTACTTCCTCGACCGGCTGGTGCCGGTCTGCGCCGAGCTGCTCGACGCCGCGGTCAGGGCAGGGGAGATCGGTTCCGGCATCGAGGCCTTCGCCCTGATGCGGGGGGTCGGCAACCTCTGCATCGGCGCGGACCGGGACCCGCGGTACGACGCCCGTCGGATGGTCGAGGTTCTCCTCGCCGGGCTGCGCCTTACCTGACCGTCAGCCGCGGCTACGCGGCAGGCAGCACTTCTTGTACTTGCTGCCCGATCCACACCAGCACGCCTCGTTCCGTTCCGGCGGCCAGGGAAGCTCGTCACCCCGCCCGGCGAGTTCCGCCGCGTAGCCGGCCCGGGCCGGCTCGCTCGTCGGGTCCGCGCCGGTGCGTTCGGCGTATCCGGCCAGTCCCTCCGTCGAGCCGCGCAGCGGGCCGAGTCCGATCCGGCCCGATTCGGTCAGCCGGACCAGTTCCCGCTGGACCCGGGCCCGGTGCCCAGCCCAGTCCTGGCCGAGCCTCTCGGCCAGCTCGGGCCAGCGCGACCGAAGGAGGTCGAACTCGCCCTCGGGCAGGAAGAGCCGGGCCTCCGGGCCCGACTCCGCCGCCGTGGTCGCCTCGCGGAACAGTTCGTTCTCCAGCCGGTCGGCCAGGTTGTCGTTCTGGTCGTGCGGCAGGTCGAGTTCACGGCGTACCCGGTGGCGCTGTTGCAACAGGAAGAAGAGGAGCCCGGAGGCTTCCCGCATGCCCGGTTCGGCGGTCGCGGTGGTGTCGTCGGCCTCGGCGGTCGCGGTGGCGTTCGGGGTGGCCCGGTTGCGCAGCGCGGTTTCCACCGCCTCGGTCAGCCATTGCTCGGCCAGGTCGGTCCGGCCGCCGACGTCCAGCGCCGCGCTGAGGTACGCGGCCGCGTCGGGCTGGGAATCAAGGAGCGGCCGTAGCGAGGTGAGCTCGGCGAGCGCCTCGTCGGCACGGCCGGTCCGGAACAGGATCCGCGCGTGCAGCGCCCGGGCGAAACCGGCGTCCGGCTCGGTGCTGTCCCGGTACGCCGCGACGGCGCGGTCCGCGTACCGCCGCGCGGCGTCGAGCTTCGCCCGGGTCTCGGCGATTTCGGCGGCCAGCGTCAGCGCCCGACCGGCGTCCGCCGGATCCGCGAGCCGCCCCTGCTCGACCGCCTCGGCCAACTCGGCGGCGATGCCCAGCGGGTCGGCCGAGCCGAGCGCGGACCGTCGCAGATCGCTCAGGTCTGCACTGGTGAGAATGTCTTTCGTCGGCACGGCTTCACGGTACTGCGGCAGGACGCCACGACCGGCCTGGTCAGGGTGTAACCCGCCGCACGGGAGGCGGGCGGGGTGTCGGCGGGACGACCACCTCAGTCGAGGTCGGTGAGCCCCAGGAGGTCCCGCAGCGCGGCCCGGCCGCTCGGGGTGGGGCGCACCGCGCGGCCGGACCCGATCCGGGCTATCCAGCCGTTGCCGAGGAACGTCTCGCAGAGTCGCGCCCCGGCCGACCCGGCGAGGTGCTGCCGCCGTTCCGTCCAGTCCAGGCAGCCACGTGCGAGGGGCCGATTGCCGGACCTCAGCGCTGCCGGACGCACGCCGAGCGTTTCGGTGAGCCAGCCGAGCCCGGCCGGGGTCAGGGCGAAACCGCCGCGCTGGTCCAGCAGCCCGGCCCCGGTCATCGCGTCGGTCACCGCGACGCCGAGCCGTCCGGCGAGATGGTCGTAACAGGTCCGGCCGCGCCGCAGTGCGGCGCTCGCGGTCGCCGCCCGCAGACCTCGCGGCGGGGCCGGGCGGAGGTCGAGCCCGGCCACCAGACTCTCCAGCAGATGTGCGACCGAGGGATCGGCGAGCTGCACGTACCGGTGCCGTCCCTGGCGCCGTTGCACGAGCAGGCCGCCGTCGACGAGGCGGTGCAGGTGCCCGGTCGCGGTGGAGGGCGCGACCCGGGTGTGCGCGGCCAGCTCGCCGGCGGTCCACGCGCGGCCGTCGAGCAGCGCCAGGCAGATGGCGGCCCGGGTCTCGTCAGCCAGCAGTCCCGCCAGCGACGCCAGGTTCGAGGCCGAGATCACCCACCCAGTCTAGGCGGCGATACTTCGGCCGCCGCCGAACGATGGTGGCCGTAGGTTGCGGCTCATGCAGCGGATCAGCGGCCACGACGCCGCCCTCGCAGTCCTGACCGACCCGACCTTCGTGGTGCCACCGGTCCCGCCCGCCCGCACCGGAGTCGGCTGGCTCCGCGCCACGGTCGGCCGGTTCAGCACCGGCGAGGCACACCGGCGACGGCGGGCACTGGCCGTCGCCATCCTGGACGCGATCCCGCCCGAGATCCTCCGGGCCGCCGGCCCGGCGCATCCGGTTGCCATCCTCGCCCGTGGGATGGGCATCGAGGGGCCGGTGGTCGAGCTGGTTCGGGACGTCGCGCAGGCGTACCAGCCGGGCACCGGAGACGAGCCCCGGGCCGACGCCGCCGTCGACCGGCTGGTCACGTTGCTTGGCGGTCTCCGCGACGAGCCGACCGCGGCCCGCATCGGGGTGCTGGTGCAGGCGTGCGAGGCCACCGTCGCGCTGACCGAACGGGCCCGGCACCGCCGGGTCGAGGACGTACTGCGCGACGAGCCGCCGGTTCCGCAGACCAGGCGGCAGGCGTTGGTCACCACCACCGTCGGCGGCGTCACGATCGAAGCCGGCGAGGTGGTGTGGGTCGGCCTCGCCGGCGACCTGGCCTTCGGCGCCGGAGCGCGCCGCTGCCCCGGCCGGGCGCACGCCCTCGCCCTCGTCGAGGCGGCCCTGCGGTGACCGGCTTCGCCGCACTCCACCGCAGGGGTGCCCCGCTCGTGCTGCCGAACGCCTGGGACGTGGCCTCGGCCCGTACCCTGGTCACCGCCGGCTTTTCCGCGATCGGCACCACGAGTCTCGGCGTCGCGGCGGCGGCCGGCCTGCCGGACGGGCTCGGTGCCACCGAGGCCGGGACGCTGCGCCTCGCCCGCAGCCTGGCGGCGCTTCCCGTACTGCTCAGCGTCGACCTCGAGGGAGGCTCGGTCGGTGCCGCGGCCGCGGTGGCCGAGGCCGGGGCGGTCGGGGTCAACCTGGAGGACGCCATGGGCCCGGTGGCGGACCACGCCGCGTTGATCCGGTCGGTGAAGCGGGAGGTGCCGCACCTGTTCGTCAACGCCCGGACCGACACGTTCTGGCAGCGGCCCGGAGACCTGGCCGAGACGCTGCGCCGGGTGCGGCGGTACGCGGACAGCGGCGCCGACGGCGTCTTCGTTCCCGGCCTCACCGAGCCGGCCGACATCGCCGCCGTGGTGGCGGCGGTCGACGTGCCGGTCAACGTCCTCTTCCTGCCCGGCCGGCACACCGTCACCGCCCTGGCCGATCTGGGGGTACGGCGGATCAGTACCGGTTCGCTGATCTTCCGGGCCGCCCTGGCCGCCTCCGCGCAGACCGCGGTGGCGGTTCGCGACGGCCTCGCCGTCCGATCGGACCTGCCGTCGTACGCGGCGGTGAACGCCGGGCCGGCGGCAGGGTGAACGCCGGGCCGGCGGCAGGGTGAACGCCGGGCCGGCGGCGGGGTGACGGACGCCGGCGGCTCGGGGCCGGAGCGGTCGGAAAAGGCTCGACATCAAGTTAGGTTCAGATCGTAGGGTCGTCCGCATGAGCGCGATCCGGGGGGACCGAACCACCTTCTACCAGCTACTCGGCAACACGCTGCTGGTGTCGGTGGTCAACTACACCGTCTGGTTCGCGATCACCTTCTACGTCTACCTGGAGACCCGATCGGTCTTCGCCACCGGGGTGATCTCCGGGATCTTCCTGGTACTGACGGCGCTGACCGGCATCTGGTTCGGCAGCCTGGTCGACCATCACCGGAAGAAGACGGTGATGCAGGCGTCGGCGGTGGTGTCGCTCGCGCTGTACACCGTGGCCATGGTGGTGTACCGGCTCGCCCCGCACGGCTCGTTCGGCGACCCGGCGAGCGTGCCGCTCTGGATCCTGGTCGTGCTGGTGATGATCGGGGTCATCGCGGGCAACATCCGGACCATCGCCCTGCCGACCCTGGTCACCGTGTTGATCGAGGAGGAGACCAGGGACCGGGCCAACGGCCTGGTCGGCAGTACCACCGGGGTGGGTTTCCTGGTGACGTCGGTGATCAGCGGCGTACTGGTGGCGATCGGCGGGATGTTCTGGGTGCTGGTCCTGGCACTGACGGTGATCGGGCTCGCCGTACTGCACCTGGCCCTCGTCCCGGTACCGGACCGGCCGTCGGCGCCGGCCCCCGCCGCCGGGCCGGCGGTACCCGGGGAACCGCTGGTCACCGCCGAGCCGGCGGCCGCGCCGAAGCGCGCGGTGGACCTGCGCGGCACCGTCCGGGTGGTCCGCGAGGTGCCGGGGCTGACCGCCCTGATTCTCTTCTCGGCCTTCAACAACCTGCTGGGTGGCGTCTTCATGGCGTTGATGGACGCGTACGGGCTGTCGCTGGTCTCGGTGCAGACCTGGGGGCTGCTCTGGGGGCTGTTGAGCACGGGCTTCATCGTCGGCGGGCTGCTCATCGCCCGGACCGGCCTGGGCCGGAACCCGCTCCGGCTGCTGTTGCTGGTCAACCTGGTGCTGTGGGCGGTCACCATGCTGTTCCCACTGCGATCCTCGATCGTGCTGCTCGTCGTCGGGCTCTACGTCTACATGCTGGTCGTCCCGTACGCGGAGGCCGCCGAGCAGACGATCCTGCAGAAGGTGGTGCCGTACGAGCGGCAGGGTCGGGTCTTCGGCTTCGCGCAGAGCGTCGAGCAGGCCGCCTCGCCGCTGACCGCGTTCCTGATCTCTCCGATCGCACAGTTCGTCTTCATCCCGTTCATGACCGACGGGTCCGGTGCCCGACTGATCGGCGACTGGTTCGGCACCGGGGCCGACCGTGGACTCGCCCTGGTGTTCGTGCTGACCGGCATCGTCGGCCTGGTCGCCACCGGACTGGCGCTGCGCAGTGGCCCGTACCGGCGGTTGAGCCGGCGGTTCATGGCGGGGCCGGCGACCGGGACGCGGTCGGGCGAGCCGGAGCTGAATCCGTCCGGCGTCGCCCCGTAGCGGCGACCGGCCACCCGGAGGCCGTGGCTGACCCCGGGGCGACCGGTCGCGTCGTCGCCGTGCGCGCATCTCAGAGCACGCGCCGCACCGCGCCGTTGGTGTTACCCGTCGACGAGTGAGCAGCATCGAACCACACCGGCCGTGGACGCGACGTGGAAGATCAACAGCGGTCACCCGCCAGACCGGCCGGCCAGGCGGTGGCTGGATTCCCGGACGACGAGTTCGGGTTCGAAGACGACCTGCTGGTGCCGGTGTGCGGCCGCCTCGTCGACCTCGCCGAGCAGCAGCGCGGCGGCGGTCTGGCCGAGCCGCTGCCGAGGTTGGCGTACCGAGGTCAGCGGTATGGCCGCCGCGGCGGCGAACTCGATGTCGTCGTAGCCGACCAGGGCGATGTCCTCGGGGACCCGAATGCGCTGCCGGGTCAGCTCCTGGAGGACGCCGAGCGCCAGCAGGTCGTTGGCGCAGAACACCGCCGTGGCCCGGTTCTCCCTGGGTGCGCCGAGCAGCCGGGCCGCGGCGTCCCGGCCGGCGGTGACGGTCGAGGCCGAGGTGTCGAGCCAGAGCAGGCTGTCGTGGTCGAGTCCGCCGTCGGTGATCGCCCGGATCGCACCGGCGTGCCGGTCGCGTACCTGTTGCAGCCGGACCGGGCCGCCCACGAAGGCGATGCGTCGGTGCCCCGCCTCCAGCAGGTGACGTACCGCAAGTTCGCCGCCGAGCCGGTCGTCCACTGAGACGGAGCAGAGGTCGGCGTTGCGGGACCGCCGGTCCAGCAGTACGACGTGGACGCCACGGTCGCGCAGCCGGAGCAGCCGGGCGCTGGCGTCGTCGACCGGGGTGATGAGTACGCCCCGCACCCGCTGCTCCCTGAGCAGGTCGAGGTAGGCGTCCTCCCGGGTCTGGTCGCCGTCGCTGTTGCAGAAGATCAGTGCCATCCCGGCGGTGCCGATGGTGTCCTCGACGCCCTTGGCGAGGTCGGTGAAGAACGGGTTCGCCACGTCCAGTACGACGAGGCCGACGGTCCGACTCCGGCCCCGGCGCAGTTGCCGGGCGGCGTGGTTGGGTACGAAGCCGAGTTCGTCGATCGTCGCGAGGACCCGGGCCCGGGTCGCGCTCGACACCAGGTCGGGTTGGTTGAGCACGTTGGAGACGGTGCCCATCGAGACCCCCGCGTGGCTGGCGACGTCGCGGATGCTCACCACGAGGTCTCCCGCACGGCTGTCCTCCTCCGCGTCGACGCGCTCGACTGAATCGTGTCAAGGACTCCTGGCGGCTCTGGCGGCGGGGGGTACCTGACCAAATCTGGCCTGTCCGGCGCCGACGTTCGACGCCGACCGGGAGTTCGGGGTCGGCGCTCGTGGCATCGGTGCAGTCCAGGGCGGTGTTTCGGTGCAAGGAAAGGCCTTACCTCGGAGTAACGATTCGGTAACCGCCTTCAGGGACTTGACCGGCCGGGAAGTCGGCCCTTAGCGTCTTCATCACATTGGAGATGAAACGTTTCATGGCTGGAGGGCCGGATGCCCGAGCGCGCAGATCCGGGTACGGCGAGACTGGCCCTGTCCGGCGTACGGAAGTCGTTCGGCGCCGTGCAGGCGCTCGCCGACGGACGCCTCGAACTGCGGGCCGGCGAGGTGCACGCGCTGGTCGGGGAGAACGGCGCGGGCAAGTCGACCCTGGTGAAGATCCTGGCCGGGGTGCACGCCCCGGACGCCGGAGAGGTGACGATGGACGGTGCACCGCTGGCCCTGACCGGTCCGGCCGATGCCCGGACGGCCGGGATCGCGGTGATCTACCAGGAGCCGACGCTCTTTCCGGACCTGTCCGTGGCGGAGAACATCTTCATGGGTCGGCAACCGCTGCGCGGTCTGCGCCGGATCGACTCCGCGGCGATGCGCCGACGCGCGGCGGAGCTGTTCGCCCGGCTCGGCGTACCGCTGGATCCGGACCGGCCGGCGCGCGGGCTCTCCATCGCCGACCAGCAGCTCGTGGAGATCGCCAAAGCGCTCTCATTCGAGGCCCGGGTGCTGGTGATGGACGAGCCGACAGCGGCGCTGTCGGGGATCGAGGTGGAGCGACTCTTCGCGGTCGTCCGGTCGTTGCGGGAGGCAGGCGCGGCGATCCTGTTCATCTCGCACCGCTTCGACGAGGTCTTCGCGCTCAGCCAGCGGATCACCGTGATGCGGGACGGGCGCTGGGTCTCGACCGACCCGACCGGGGACCTCGACGTGGCCAGAGTGGTGCGCCGGATGGTCGGCCGGGAGATCTCGCAGCTCTACCCGAAACAGCCGACCGAGGCCGGCGAGGTCATCCTCCGGGTGCGCGGGCTGACCCGGCGCGGCGTCTTCGCCGATGTCGGCTTTGAGGTACGCCGGGGCGAGATCGTGGTGCTGGCCGGCCTGGTCGGGGCGGGGCGTAGCGAGGTGGTCCGGGCGGTCTTCGGCATCGATCCGTACGACGCGGGCGAGGTGCTTGTCGACGGCGTACGGCTGCCCCGGAGCCGGCCGGCGGCGGCGATGGCCGCCGGGGTGGCGCTGGTGCCCGAGGACCGCCGCCAGCACGGGCTGGTGATGGAGCTGTCGATCGAACGGAACGCCACGCTGACCCGGCGCTGGCCGCTGGCCCGGTGCGGTCTGCTCGGCCGGGGCGCGGAACGAACCGCCGCGCGGACCTGGACGCGGCGGTTGCGGGTGAAGGCGGGACGGCTCGACGACCCGGTCTCCACGCTCTCCGGCGGCAACCAGCAGAAGGTGGTACTGGCGAAGTGGCTCGCCACGATGCCGAAGGTGTTGATCGTCGACGAGCCGACCCGGGGGATCGACGTCGGTACCAAGGCGGAGGTGCACCGGCTGATGTCGCAGCTCGCGAGCGAGGGGGTCGCGGTGTTGATGGTCTCCAGCGAGCTGCCCGAGGTGCTCGGCATGGCGGACCGGGTGCTGGTGATGCACGAGGGCCGGGTGGTCGGCGAGATTGCCCGGGACGCGGCGACCGAGGAGTCGGTGATGCTGGCCGCGACCGGGCAGGGAGGGACGCCGTGACGACCACGACCCGCCCGGACCCGGGGCCGGACGCCGCGGTCGGGGCCCGCGGTGGCGGGCCCGGGACCCGGCTCGGCCACCGGCTCTTCGTGGCCCGCGAGGTCGGCATCGGACTCGCGCTGATCCTGCTGATCGCGGTGACCACGGCGGTGAACCCGAGATTCCTCTCCGGACAGGGCCGCCGGGACCTGATGCTCGGCGCCACCATCCTGGTGGTGCTCGCGGTCGGCCAGGCGATCGTCATCATCACCCGCAACGTCGACCTCTCGGTCGGGTCGGTGCTCGGCTTGGCCGCGTTCGCGACCGGAAAGCTGTTCCTGGCGATGCCGGACGCGCCGATCGCGCTCGCCGTGCTGGTCGGGGTCGGACTCGGCGTGCTCTGCGGCGTGGTCAACGGGGCGCTGATCGCGGTGGCCCGGGTGCCGGCCCTGGTGGTCACCCTCGGTACCCTCTACGTCTTCCGGGGCGTCGACTACTCGTGGGCGGCGGGACAGCAGATCAACGCCGCCGACATGCCCGACGGCTTCAAGTCGATGGGCACCGCCGACCTGCTCGGAATCCCCCTGCTCGCCCTCTTCGCGGTGGCGGTGCTGGTCGTCGCCGGCTTCTACCTGAGGTCCTACCGCAGCGGCCGGGAACTGTACGCGATCGGCTCCGACCCGGTGGCGGCCCGGCTGCACGGGATCCCGGTCGGCCGGCGGGTGTTCGGGGCGCTGGTGGTCAGCGGCGGGCTCGCCGGCCTGGCCGGGGTGCTCTACGCGGCCCGGTACGGCACCCTCGACGCGGCCGCCGGCAGCGGGATCGAGCTGAACGTGGTCGCGGCGGTGGTGGTCGGCGGAGTGGCGATCTTCGGCGGCAGCGGCTCGGTGTACGGGGCGGCGCTCGGCGCCGTACTGCTGAGCACCATCGGCAGCGCCCTGCCGGTGCTGAAGGTGAATCCGTTCTGGCAGCAGGCGGTGGTCGGGGCGCTGATCCTGGCCGCGATCGGATTGGACCGGGCGCTCGCCGCACGGGTGGCCCGCCGGCTACGAGGAAGGAAGGCCCGTGGCGCCTGAGAGAACGGGCCGGCCGGCCCGCTGGGTTTCCACGTTCGGCACCTGGGACGTGCTGGTGATCGTCGTGCTGGCCGTGGTGGTGATCGGCGCATCGGTACTGGTCGAGGGCTTCGCCACCGCCCGGTTCTGGGGCTTCCTGCTGCTGGATGTCGTCCCGATCGCGCTGATCGCGCTGCCGATGACGCTTGTTGTGATCACCGGCGAGATCGACCTGTCGGTAGCCAGCACGCTGGGACTGGCCAGCGCGGTGCTCGGCCAGCTCTGGGTGACCGGCCTGCCGCTGGCGCTGACCGTACCGCTGGTGGTGCTGCTCGGCGCCCTGCTCGGCGCGGTGAACGGGCTCTTCGTCGCCGGGTTCGGGCTGCCGTCCCTGGCGGTGACGATCGGCACCCTCGCGCTGTACCGGGGACTGGCGTACGTGGTGCTCGGCGACCGGGCGGTCGCGGACTTCCCGATCGGCTGGACCGGCAAGTCCATCGAGGCGCTGCCCGGCACGACGGTGCCGTGGGTGGTGGTGCCGCTCGCCGTCCTGGCGATCGGGTTCGGGGTACTGCTGCACGCCACCCCGATCGGTCGCGGCCTCTACGCGATGGGCAACAACGACCAGGCCGCCACCTTCGCCGGCATCGCGGTGGCCCGGACCAAGTTCTGGCTTCTCGTCGTCACCGGCGCGGTGGCCGCCCTCGCCGGAGTCTTCTGGACCATGCGGTACGCCAGCGCCCGCGCCGACAACGGAGCCGGGCTCGAACTGTCGGTGGTGGCGGCGGTGTTGCTCGGCGGCGTCTCCATCTTCGGCGGCCGGGGCACCCTGATGGGCGTCCTCGCCGGGGTACTGCTGCTGATGACCCTGCGCAACGCCCTGCAACTCGCCGACGTGCCGGCCGACACCCTGACCGTGGTCACCGGCACCCTGCTGATCATCTCCGTCGTCGGGCCGAACGCGGCCGGCATGCTCCGGGCGCGGATGCGACGGCGACGACCTGCCGCACCGCCGGTGGCGGGCGCCGATGGCGCCTGACCACTCCCACCCCTGTAACCACCCCGATTCCCACCGGCCCGCGAGATGGGCAGTTCTATCCGAGAGAGGACCGGTCATGACCGTCATGAGATCCAGAGGCGTACGGGTGGCTGCCGCCGCCGCGACGCTCACCGCGTTGTTGCTCGGCGCCGGTTGCGCGAGCGACGACGACGGCACCCCGTCGGGCGGTTCCTCCGCCGGTGGCGGCGGCTCGATCAAGGAGGGGCTGAGCGTCGCCTTCCTGCCCAAGCAGGTGAACAACCCGTACTTCACCGTCGCGGACAACGGTGGCAAGGCGGCGGTGCAGGAGTTCAAGGGCGAGTACAAGGAGGTCGGTCCCTCCGAGGCGAGCGCGTCCTCACAGGTCAGCTACCTCAACACCCTGACCCAGCAGGGTAGCGACGTGATCGTCGTGTCGGCCAACGACCCGAACGCGATCTGCGGCGCGGTCAACCAGGCCCGGCAGGGCGGTGCCAAGGTGGTCACCTTCGACTCCGACACCAACCCCGACTGCCGGGACCTCTTCGTCAACCAGGTGACCGGGCAGGGGATCGCGGAGAACCAGGTGAAGCTGATCTCGGACGCGATCGGCGGGCAGGGCAAGATCGCGATTCTGTCGGCGACCGCCAACGCGACCAACCAGAACGCCTGGATCGAGCTGATGAAGGCCGAGCTGAAGAAGCCGGAGTACAGCGGGATCCAGTTGGTGGCCACGGTCTACGGCGACGACAAGGACGAGAAGTCGTTCCAGGAGACCCAGGGTCTGCTCTCCGCCCACCCCGACCTGAAGGGCATCGTCTCGCCCACCACCGTCGGTGTCGCGGCGGCCGCCCGCTACCTCTCCGGCTCCCGGTACAAGGGCAAGGTGGCGCTGACCGGGTTGGGCACCCCGAATCAGATGCGCGAGTTCGTCAAGAACGGCACGGTGCAGAGCTTCGCGCTCTGGAACCCGGCGGACCTCGGCTACCTGGCCGCGTACGCCGGTGCCGCCCTCGCCTCCGGGATGATCACCGGTAAGGAGGGCGACACCTTCACCGCAGGCAAGCTCGGTGAGTACACCGTCGGCGCCGACGGTGTGGTGGTGCTCGGTCCGCCGACCGTCTTCGACGCGTCCAACATCGACCAGTTCGACTTCTAGGCGGTACCGTCCCGGCACCGCCGTCGGCCGCCGGCGGTCCACCCGCCCAGCCGGCCGGCGGCGGCGCCGGCTTCGGCACGGATCGACGCGGCGCCGGCTTCGGCACCGATGGACGCGGCGCCGGGTCAGCCGGGGACGCCGGGCACGTCCTCCGGCACGACGACGTACTGCCGCAGGTAGAGGTCCTGGAAGGTGACCGGGCCGCGCGGGCCCGGCACATGGTCCACGTTGATCCCGGTCTCCGGTACGCCGTGCAGCTTGAAGCCGTCGAGCAGCCGGGTCGAGGCGTTCCAGAAGACGCCGGTGCCGATCGCGGTGGCGATGAACCGCTCGGCGGCGGCACGGTCCTCGGTCACGATCGTCGCGGCGAGCCCCGAGGTCTCGGTGTTGGCGATCGTCACCGCCTCGGCCAGGTCGGCCACCTCGGCGATGGTCACCGTCGCCTCCCGGCCGCCGTCCAGCGCCCACTCGTAACCGAGCGGATGGTCGTACGGCGGCAGCGAGGCGCGTACGCCCCGCTCCGTCAGGGCGGTCTCGAAGCGGGGGAGCGCCGTTCCGGCGACGTCCCGGTGCACCAGCAGCAGGTTCACCCGGTTGCAGACGCCCAGCCGGTCCAGCCCGGCGACCAGCAGTTCGGTCGCCCGGTCCAGGTCGGCGGCCGCGTCGACGTAGAGCACTCCGCCGCCGTCGGCGTGTGCCAGCGTACGGACACCATGCCGGGCCGCCTCGGCGCCGAGCGAGCGGGTGGCGTCGCCGCTGCCCCGGAGGATCACCAGGGGAATCAGGTCGGTCTGCCGGACCAGGGCGACGGCGCTCGCCCGGCTCGCGTCCGGCAGCAGTTGGATCGCGTCCGAATCGAGGCCGACGTCGCGCAGCCCTGCGGTGATGACGTGCTGGTGGAGGGCGTTGGCCGAGGTGAGCGCGGCGGACCCGGTTCGCAGCACGCCGGCGTTACGGGACTTGACCAGTTGGGAGGCGACGTCGACGGTCACGTTCGGCCGGGCCTCGAAGTTCGCCCCGATCACCCCGACCGGCCGGCGGCGCTCGGAGAGCCGCAGCCCACCCGGCAGCGACCGCAGCGGGGTCTCGCGGGCCGGAAACGGCGCCTCGGCGAGCAGCCGCAGCTGGTCGGCCATCCCCTTCAACCGGGCCGCGTCGAGCCGGAGCCGGTCCTGTAGCGCCGGGCTCATCCCGGCGGCCCTGGCCGCCTCGACGTCCTGCTGGTTGGCGGCGAGGATCTCGCTCTCGGCGGCGACCAGACGGTCGGCCATCGCGGTCAGCGCGGCGTCGATCACCGAGTCCGGTGCCTCGGTCAACCCGGTGGATCCGGCCCGCGCTCGCCGGCCGCACTCGGCGACCAGGGCATGCACGCGGTCGTCCGGCCCGTCCGGAACTGCGTCGGTCGCCTCGATCGAAACCATCTGCCGGTCTCCTTCGCCGTTCTCGTCCGCCGCCATCGTATGCCGGGTGCCGGTGGCAGCGGCCACCGAGTCTGGCACGTTTGTTCAACGAGTGAGCAATGGTGTCCGCTATTCAGGACCGCTCGGGGTCGTACGCCCGCGTCCCGGGCGGCCGGGTCTGGCGTGCAGGCCCGTCGACGCCGCCCGGCCGGCTGCCGAGGGGCTCCGGCCGAGCATGGTCGGCGTACGGATAGGGTCCCGCCATGTCGAAGAAACGGGTGCGGGTCGCCTTCCTCGACGCCGACACCGGAGCCCGGATCGGCGGGAGCGAACTGCCGCTCGGGCAACTTCCGGACAGCTTCCAGCCGACGACAACGCTGGAAATGTCCGGCGCCACCTGGTCGGTCGAACGGGCCGAGCCGCCGACGGCGGCGCAGTTCGGCGCGACCGGCACCCTCACCCTGACGCTGCGGCGGATCGAGTCCGTTCCGCCCGGCGGCATCCTCTACTCGTTGCCGACGCTCTGTGCCGCCCTGCCCGCGGTCGCCCCGGCACCGGCCGGTGCCGACCGCGTCGAACTGCACGAGGACGACTGGCGCCAGGTGGAGCTGGTCAGTGCCGACCTCGCGGACGAGGTCCAGGCCGAACTCCGGGCGGTACGCCGCAGCTTCGAGCAGCACGCCCGCCGTGACGAGCACGGCCGGGTCTACGGCTTCCAGGGCATCCACGTCCGCAGCCAGCCGGTCCGACCGCTGTCCGGGCCGGTGTCCCGGAGCCGGTTGCTCGGCCTGCTGCCGCCCGGCGCCCGGAACCGGGGCGGGATCGGCCTCCGAGGCCAGCGCGGGATCGTGCCCAGCTCGTTCGCGGTGACGGTCGGACGGGTGCTGCTGTATGGCCTGGCCGACAATGACGCGCTCGCCGTACTGGCCGTGCTGGCCGTGCAGGGTGAGCCGGGACCGGACACCGAGCCGGAGCCGCGGCTGGCGGCCGCGCTGGAGCAGGCGATGCGGGAGGCGGACCTGCTGCTCGTCGACTGGTGCCGGATCGCCCTCGTCGCACCGGCCTCGATCGGTGACTACCTGGCCGCCACCGGGGTGGCCGGCCGGACCTGACCCCGGGCCCCGGCGACCCCTTCCCGAGCGGTGACGCAGCGGCCCGGGTCGGGGCAACCACGGCTGGCCCGTCATCGCGCCGTCGCTGTCCACCGATCGGTGGACAGCCGGATTCCGTCCTGTGGTCGTCCCCGGCCGATCCGGCCGGCGGAAGCATCGAGGCATGACAGTCATCAGTGCGCACGGGCTGCGCAAGACGTACGGCGCCCGGGTGGCGGTGGACGGTATCGATCTGACCGTCAACCGTGGCGAGGTGTTCGCGCTGCTGGGACCGAACGGCGCGGGCAAGACGTCCACGATCGAGATCCTGGAGGGGCACCGGCGCCGCGACGGCGGCACGGTCTCGGTGCTCGGCGAGGACCCGGGTACGGCCGGCCGGCGGTGGCGGGCCCGGCTCGGCATCGTGTTGCAGACCGCGACCGACGCCGCCGAGTTGACCGTGCGGGAGATGGTGCGGCACCTCGCCGGCTACTACCCGGATCCCCGTGACCCGGACGAGGTGATCGAGGTGTGCGGGCTGACCGGGAAGGCCGGCGCCCGGATCCGTACCCTCTCCGGCGGCCAGCGACGCCGGCTCGACGTGGCCCTCGGCATCGTCGGTCGGCCCGAACTGCTCTTCCTGGACGAGCCGACCACCGGATTCGACCCCGAGGCGCGCCGGCAGTTCTGGACGCTGATCCGCCGGCTCGCCGACGAGGGCGGCACGATCCTGCTCACCACCCATTACCTGGACGAGGCCGAGGCGCTGGCTGGCCGGCTCGCGGTGCTCGCCGCCGGCCGGATCATCGCCGAGGGCACCCCGGAGACCATCGGCGGCCGGGCGAGTGTGGCGGCCACCGTCAGCTGGCGGGACGCCGACGGCGACCACCGGGAGCAGACCGCCGACCCGGTCGCCCTGGTGGCCCGGCTGACCGCCCGGGCCGGCGGGACCCTGACCGACCTCCGGGTGCACCGGCCCAGCCTCGAAGACATCTATCTCGACCTGATCGGAGAAGACCGATGACCGCCACCACCGGCGCACCGACCTCGGCGGTACGGCTGCCGTCCACCCTCCGGGTCGGCCTTGCGCGCGGAGCCGTCGAGCTGAAGCAGTTCTTCCGGCAACGCGACGCCGTGGTCTTCACCTTCGCCTTCCCGGCCTTCATCGCGCTGATGCTCGGGCTGATCTTCGACGAGCCGGTGCACGACGCACCGGGGGTCGTCATCAGCCAGGTCTTCGTGGTCGGGATGATCGCGTACGGGATCGTCTCCACCGCCTTCATCAGTGTCGGCGTGGGGATCGCGCTCGACCGCGAGGACGGCACGCTGAAGCGGCTGCGCGGCACGCCGGCCACCTCGGTCGGGTACTTCCTCGGCAAGATCTTGCTGGTCGCGGTCTCCACCGCCGGCGGGATCGCCCTGCTGCTGGCGGTCGGGGTACTCCTGTTCGACCTGCGGCTGCCGACCGATCCCGGGCGGTGGCTCACCTTCGGCTGGTTGCTGGTGCTCTCCGTCGTCGCCTGTACGCTGCTCGGCATCGCGGCCAGTTCGCTGGCCCGCTCGGCGAAAAGCGCCCCGGCGGTCCTGAACCTGCCGGCCATCGCGCTCCAGTTCGTCTCCGGGATCTTCGTGTTGAACGACGCGTTGCCGGACCGGATGGTGACGGTGGCATCGTTCTTTCCGGTGAAGTGGATGGGGCAGGGGTTCCGGTCGGTGTTCCTGCCGGACAGCATGATGGCGCGGGAGCCGGCGGGTTCGTGGGAGCACGGGACGACGGCCCTGGTGCTCGGTGCCTGGTGCGTGGGAGGGTTGCTGCTCTGCCTGCTCACGTTTCGGTGGAGCGGACGCGAAGGCCGCTGACCGTGCGGTCCGGAGACCCCCGCGGGGTGCCGGCACCCTCGGCGGGCCCGCGCGACGGGAACCGGCGTCCGGTGCGGGTGGTGGACGGTGGCTCGGGAGGTGGACCGGTGATCAGGGTGCTGCTGGTCGACGACCATCCGGTGGTCCGGGACGGGTTGCGCGGCATGCTGCACACCGAGCCCGACCTGGAGGTGGTCGGCGAGGCCGGGTCGGGCCAGGAGGCCGTCGCGCTGGCCCGGGTGCACCGGCCGGACGTGGTCCTGATGGACCTGCGCATGCCCGGCATGGACGGGGTACAGGCCACCGGGGAGATTCTGCGCGAGTCGCGGTCCAGCCGGGTGGTGGTGCTGACGACGTACGAGAGCGACGCCGACATCCTGCGGGCGGTGGAGGCCGGCGCCATCGGCTACCTGCTGAAGGACGCCACCAGGGTGGAACTCGCCGCGGCGATCCGGGCCGCCTCCCGGGGCGAGACGACGCTCGCGCCGTCGGTCGCCGGTCGGCTGGTCCGGCGGGTCCGGGCTCCGGCCACCCCGGCGCTCTCCGCCCGGGAGGTGCAGGTGCTCGGCCTGGTCGCCGAGGGACGGACGAACGCCGAGATCGGCCGGGCACTGCACATCAGCGAGGCGACGGTCAAGACGCACCTGCTGCGCACCTTCAGCAAGCTCGACGTCTCCGACCGGACCGCCGCGGTGACCACCGCGATGGGTCTGGGGCTGCTCGGGTAGCTGTACCGCCCGCCGTGGTCAACGGTCCGCACTCAGTACATTCGATTCTGGGCGGTCGAGGGATGATTGACCGCATGAGGCGCTTCCCTGACAGCTTCCTGTTCGGTGTCGCCACCTCCGGTCACCAGACGGAGGGGGACAACACCAGCAGCGACACCTGGTTCCTGGAGAACGTCCGGCCGACGGTCTTCGCCGAACGCTCCGGTCGTGCCTGCGACAGTTGGACCCGGTGGCGGGAGGACCTTGATCTGGTTGAGTCCATGCGACTTGGCGCCTTCCGGTTCTCCGTGGAGTGGGCCAGGGTCGAGCCGCGGGAGGGCAGCTTCTCCACCGAGGCGTTGGATCACTATGCGGCGGTTGTCGACAGCTGTTCGCAACGGGGTGTGGCTCCGGTCGTGACCGTCAACCACATGACCTGTCCACATTGGTTCGCCAAGCGTGGTGGCTGGCTCGATGCCGCCGCACCCGCGCTGTTCGCCCGGTACTGCGCCAAGATGATGGACCACTTCGGTGACCGGATCACCGCAGTCGTCACGCTCAACGAACCGAACCTGCCGCAGCTACTGTCCTGGGCAGGCACGCCGGCATCCGTCAGGGAGTTGGAGCGGACCATGCTGGAGGCGGCGAGCGCCGCCGCGGGCGTGCCCCGCTACCGCGTCAGCAACATCATGCTGCCGGAAGAGTTTGACGCCATGCGGGATGGCATGACGGCGGGCCACCTTGCCGCCCGGGCAGCGCTCAAGGCTGAGCGGCCCGACCTGCCCGTGGGCCTGTCCATCGCCATCGTGGACGACCGTGTGGCCGGCGGCAACGCGACGCTGCGCGACCGCAAGCGCGCCGAGGTGTACGACCACTGGCTGCGGCTGGCACGCGGGGACGACTTCATCGGCATCCAGAACTACGAGAGCGCGGTCTACGACGCCGAGGGGCTGTTGCCGCCGCCGCAGGGGGCCACCCTCAACCAGTTGGGCTCGACGATCGACGCGGAGTCGCTCGGCGGCGCCGTGCGGTACGCACACGAGATCAGCGGTGTGCCGGTCTTCGTGACCGAGCACGGCATCGGCACCGACGACGACGCCCTACGGGCGGCCTTCATCGAATCGTCGCTGGCCGGCCTGCTCGACGCGATCGACGACGGCGTACCGGTGCTCGGCTACTGCCACTGGACCCTGCTGGACAACTTCGAGTGGGCCGCCGGCTACGATGCCTTCCGCTTCGGGCTACACACGGTGGACAGGAAGACGTTCGCTCGTACCCCGAAACCGAGCACGAGCAGGTACGCCGCCATCGCGGCCAGCCGGAGCCTGAACTGAGTCGGCTCCCGCCCGCAACGAGCGCGGAGCCAGGCAGGGCTGCGCGATGGCGGTGCCGAGGCCGTGATGCGGGTTGACGGTTGGGTGGCCGATATACGCCTGGGCGAGTCCCACGAAGTCCATGCCGGCGTGCTCGGCCGCGTACCCGAGCGCTTCGTCCTCGGCCAGGGCACGCCTGATCGAAGCAAGGTCGAGCAGAGGTGCCCATTACCCGGAGAACGGCGGTTGGCACCCGGCTCCCGCCTCGCCCGCGGTGGTGCCCAGCGGTGCCGCCCCTGGTCAGGATGCCGGATCGCCGTCCGCGGCGAGAAGCTCCCGGACCCGGGGGACCACCCGGGTGGCGTACCGCTCGATCGTCTCCATCAGGTGCTCGTGCGGCAGCGTGCCGGCCGAGTACTTCAGGTCGAAGCGCTGCACCCCGAGCACCCGTACCGTTCGGGCGACCTTGCGGGCGACGGTCTCGACGGAGCCGACATGCCAGGCGCCGTTGGCGATGTCGGCGTCGAAGCGGCTCCGGGTCATCGGCGGCCAGCCGCGCTCGGCACCGATCCGGTTGAACAGGACCCGGACGTGCGGCCAGAGCAGGTCGGCCGCCGCCTGGTCGGTCTCGCCGACGAAGCCGGGCGCGTGCACCGCGACCGGCAGCGGCTGCCGGCCGAATTCGGCGAGCGCGCGGTGGTAGAGCTGCACGTACGGGGCGAACCGGGCCGGCTCGCCGCCGATCACGGCCAGCACCAGCGGAAAGCCGTACCGGGCGGCGCGGACCACCGACTCCGGGCTGCCACCGACACCGATCCGGGTCCGGATCCGACCCGATTCCGTCTTCGGATAGACGTGCTGCTTCTCCAGCGATGCGCGTACCGTGCCCTGCCAGGTGACCGCGTCCTCGGTGAGCAGGTGCGACATCAGCTCGGTCTTCTCCTCGAAGAGCCGGTCGTAGTCGGTCAGGTCGTACCCGAAGAGCGGGAAGGACTCGATGAACGAGCCGCGGCCCAGGGTGATCTCCGTCCGGCCCCGGGCCAGCGCGTCGAGGGTGGCGAAGCGCTCGAAGACGCGTACCGGGTCGTCGGAGCTGAGCACCGTGACCGCGGTGCCGAGCCGGATCCGCTCGGTCCGGGCGGCGATGGCGGCCAGTACGATCTCGGGGGCCGAGACCGCGTAGTCGTCCCGGTGGTGCTCGCCGAGCCCGAAAGCGTCGATGCCGAGCCGGTCGGCGAGGACGGCCTCCTCGACCACGTCGCGGATCACCTGGGCGTACGGCACCGGGTTGCCCTCGGCGTCGGCGGTCACGTCGCCGAAGCTGTCCAGACCGAATTCCACGGCGGTCGCCATGTCGTCCTCCTTCACCGGTTGCCGGTCGTCGTACCCGTGCGACCGGCTCTCCGGGCGGTAACGGCGCTGCCGAGGGCGGCATTCCCGCCCGCGCGGGTGCGAAACGCCACCGCTGACCGGTACGCCGGTCGCTCGGACGGGCTTATCAGGTCCGCTGCTGCTCCGGGTACGGTGACGCGGCCCGCCGCGGGACTCAGGTACGACTTCCGGTCGTGGGTTGCCGGCCGGGATCCGTGCCATCCGTTGACCCCGGTTCGGGTGCGTGATCTGATGCCCGAACGCGAAGAAGCTTCGATATTTCGATCAGACCTTGGGGGTCGGAGATGGTCGGATTCCGTCGACCCGCGTTCGCCGCGGCGCTGGCGCTCACCCTCGCCGCCGCCGGCACGCTGTCGGGCATTGCCACCGCACCGGGTACGGCTACCGCCGCGCTGCCGACGGCCGCGGTCGCGCTCGGGGACAGTTTCGTCAGCGGTGAGGGCGCCGGCGGATACCAGCCGGTGGTGGACGTCAACGGTACCCCGCAGAGCTTCCCCGGCTGGTCCGCGCCGAACAGCAACGCCTTCTTCTGCCACCGGTCGGCGAACGCCTCGCTGCACCAGGCGAACCTGCCCGGCATCTCGGCCCGGTTCAACCTCGCCTGCTCCGGCGGCCAGCCGTACGACATCGCCAACGCCTCCGCCAGCCGGGCCAAGGGGCGTACGGTGGCGGCCCAGCTCGACCAGCTCCGGGCGGTGGCGCAGACCCACGACATCGACCTGGTACTGCTCGGGCTCGGCTCCAACAACAGCTCGTTCACGTTCGGCGACGTCGCCTCGGACTGTGCCAACCGGTTCATCGCGGACGCCTGGACCGGCTGGTGGGAGTTCTGGGCGTACCTCGGCGGGCCGGTCGAGCAGTCGCCGTGTGCCGGTGACGACCTCGGCACCCAGGCCGAGTTCGCGGCGGCGACGGCCGAGACCACCAGCGCGGTGCGGCAACTGCTGACCACCCTGGACCAGGTCGACGCCGACGGGCAGCACCGGATCGTCTTCCAGGACTACACCAACCCGCTGCCGTTCGACTTCGAGTCCCGGTTCCACGAGGAGGACAACCGCAACGACAGCCGGGACAAGTTCCGGGCCCTGGGCGCCGAGCGGTACGCCGCCGGTTGTCCCGTGCACCGGGCCAGCCTGGCGGCCGGGCATCTCTTCTCCGCCAATCTTGGCACCCTGGTCCGGTCGGTGCACGGCACCATGCGGGCCGAGTTCCCCGGAGACGACCTGGTCTACCTGAACGTGCAGCGGGCCTTCGACGGCGCCCGGCTCTGCGAGACGGGGTCCAGCCCGACCGGCGCGCTCGCCACCCCGATCCGCCTGCAGGACGGCCCGACCGGGGTCCCGGTGACCAGCCTCTCCGGCTACGACAAGATTGCCATTCAGCGGATCGCCAACGCCTGCGTCACGTACTTCCAGACCTGCCAGGAGTCCTGGCACCCGAACGCGGCCGGGCACGCGGTGCTCGGACGGTGCCTCGCGGGGGCGGCGGCCACCTCGAACCGGGCCGTGGCGTGCGTCCGCTCCGGCACCGGTGTGATCACCGTCAGCTGAGTCGGGCCGCCCATCCGGCAGGTCGGGTCCGCACCGGCGGCGGGATCCCGGTGCGGACCCGACCGTCGTCTCACCGGCGGCCGGGGCAGCGCGGTTGTCGGCACCGGCTCAGCAGCAGTCGCAACAGTCGCAGCAACTGCAGCAGTCGCAGTCGCAGTGCCTGGTGCACCAGCAGCGGTCGCCGCGGCTGCTGCGGCGGTACCTGCTCCAGCGCGGCTGCCACAGCCCGCAGGTGCAGGTGGTGAGGACGCAGGCACCGCCGATCACCAGCCGTCCGCCGCAGCCGTCCGGCCTCGACTCCGGATGCCACACCGGCTGTGCCGCCCGATTCTGCGGGACGAGCGGCACCCCGTGTTCGGTGGCCGGACGGTCCATCGGCGCACCCGCCAGCGCGAAGGTCCGCTCGATGGCGTCGGAGACCTCACGGTCGAGCAGTGCCCGGACCAGCCTCCGGTCCCGCAACTCCAGGTCGGCCAGGGCCAGTCGCAGGCCGTGGTGCGCGTCCTCGCACAACCGGCGCGCCTGCGCCAGGTCGGTGCCGCTGGCCCGCAGCGGGTTGAACGCCTCCCGCGCGACGTCGTCGGCGTAGTCCTCGACCGCGTCGAGCAGGTGCGCGATCCGGCCGAAGTACCGGCCGACCTCGGCCAGCCCGGCGGCGTTGCCGGGCCGGCCGGCCAGCGTCGCGGTGTGCGCGAACGCGGCCGCCACGGCGGTCTCGGTCGGCTCGGTGGCGAGCAGCACCGGCACGCCCGGCACGATCCTGGACTCCAGCTCGGACTGCCGGGCCACCGCGGCCAACAGCACGCCGGTGTCGAAGCCGACGCCGTCACCGGTCCGGGCGCCGGCCTCGGCCCAACCGTCGGCCAGCCGGCCGGCGACTCCGGCCAGGGCGGGGACCCGCAACGCGCCGTCCCGGTCGGCGACGTGGTCGAGGGTCTTGCCGGCGGCGAGGACCAGCGAGACCGCGGCCGCCAGCCGGGCGCCGGGATCGTCCGAGGAGAGCACCGAGCCGCGCCGGAAGCCACGCAGTGCGCACGGCGCCGCCGGGCGGTACGAGGCCGGGGCCGGGCGCTGCGCATCCAGGAGTACGGAGACCAGCAGGCCGTCGTAGTTGGTGGCCAGCCGGGCCCGATGTCCGTGCTCGTCGCGCAGGGTCAGACAGAGCCCGCAGAGGTGGCCGAGCCAGGCTGCGTGCAGCTTCCCGCACATCCGGTGCCGGCACGGCCGTACGATCCCGAACAACACGTCCCCCCAGATCGATCCGGCTGCTGCGTCAGCCTAGCGGCCCGGTGCACCTGCCAGCGGGGACGGAACGGGAGCGTTCCGCTCGGTCACGACGTACGCTGACCCGCCTGCCGGTCCAGGTCGAGGCCCTCGACCGCTGCCTCGACCAGCTCCTCCGGGGTCGCCGCGACGTCGAGGGTGAGGACCCGCTCGTCCGGTGCCGGCCGTTCCAGCGTGGCGATCTGCGAGTCGAGCAGGCTGGCCGGCATGTAGTGCCCGGCCCGCTGGGAAAGCCGTTCCCGGATCACCTCCGCCGCCCCGTCCAGGAAGACGAAGTCGACGCTCGGCGGCCCCTGCCGGAGTACGTCCCGATAGGAGCGCCGCAGCGCCGAGCAGGCCAGTACCGTGGAAACCCCCTCGGCGGCGCGCTCGGCCATCCAGCCGGCGAGTTCGCGCAGCCAGGGCCAGCGGTGCGTGTCGTCGAGCGGCACCCCGGCCCGCATCAGCTCCACGTTGGACTCAGGGTGGAACTCGTCCGCCTCGGCGAAGGTCAGCCCGGTCAGCTCGCTGATCCCCACCGCCACGGTGGTCTTGCCCGATCCGGAGACTCCCATCACCACCACGTGCCGGGTGGACCGAATCGGCCCGGCGCCGCGCGACGGGCCGGAGCCGCCCTCACCAGTCATGGACGGTGCCGTCCTTGAGCCGGTTGAACGGCAGGTACGCCGGCTGGTACGGGAACCGGGCGGCCGCCTCCTCGTCGAGTTCCACCCCCAGGCCGGGCTGCTCTCCAGGGTGCAGGTAGCCGTCGGTGAAGGTGAAGGACTGCCGGAACACCTCGTCGGTCAACGGACCGTGTCGCATGTACTCCTGGATGCCGAAGTTGTGGATCGCCAGGTCCAGGTGGAGCGCGGCGGCCATCCCGACCGGGGAGATGTCGGTCGGCCCGTGTATCCCGGACTTGATCTGGTACTGCGCGGCGAAGTCGAGCAGCTTGCGCATCGCGGTGATCCCGCCGGTGTGTGTCACCGCGGAGCGGACGTAGTCGATGAGCTGTTCCCGGATCAGCGTCTGGTAGTCCCAGACCGTGTTGAAGACCTCGCCGATCGCCAGCGGGGTGGTGGTGTGCTGCCGGACCAGCCGCAGCGCCTCCTGGTTCTCCGCCGGGGTGCAGTCCTCCAGCCAGAACAGGTCGTACGGCTCCAGCGCCTTGCCGAGCTTGGCGGCCTGGATCGGGGTCATCCGGTGGTGCCCGTCGTGCAGCAGCGGCAGCTCGGGGCCGAACTCGTTGCGGACCGCTTCGAAGACCTCCGGCAGGTGCCGCAGGTAGGCCCGGGTGTCCCAGTCCTCCTCGGCGGGCAGTGGTGCGCGCTGCGCCGGCTCGTAGTCGTAACGCTTCCCGTCCACACTGGGCTGGGTGGCGACCCCGTAGACCGCGTTGATGCCGGGGACGGAGGTCTGCACCCGGATCGACCTGAAGCCGAGTTCCAGGTGGCGGCGGATCGAGTCGAACAGCTCCGGGACGTCCCGGCCGGACGCGTGCCCGTAGGCCATGATGCCGGTCCGGGACGCCCCGCCGAGGAGCTGGTAGAGCGGCATCCCGGCGGCCTTCGCCTTGATGTCCCAGAGTGCCACGTCGACGGCGGCGATCGCGGCCATGGTGACCGGGCCGCGCCGCCAGTACGCCGATCGGTAGAGGAACTGCCAGGTGTCCTCGATCCGGTGCGGGTCCCGTCCGATCAGCAGCGGTACGACGTGGTCGGCCAGGTAGGAGGCGACCGAGAGTTCCCGCCCGTTCAGGGTGCCGTCGCCGAGCCCGGTGATCCCGTCGTCAGTGGTGATCTTCAGTGTGACGAAGTTGCGGTCGGGGCTGGCGACGATCACGTCTGCCGCGACGATCTTCACGACATGCCTTTCTGCGCTGGGGTGGTGGACGGGAGCGGCGGACCGAGGGGCCGGCTCACCACTCCGCGAAGGAGCCGTCGGGGTGCCGCCAGACGGGTCCGCGCCAGCTGTGCCCGCGCTCGTCCGCCCGGCGTACGGCATTCTCGTCGATCTCGATGCCGAGCCCGGGACCGGTGAGCCGGTGAATGTACCCGTCGGCGAATCCGAACGGGGTCCGGTCGACCAGGTAGTCCAGCACCTCGGCGTCGGCGTTGTAGTGGATTCCGATGCTCTGCTCCTGAATCAGGTAGTTCGGGGTCGCGAAACCGACCTGGAGGCAGGCGGCCAGCGCGATCGGTCCGAGCGGGCAGTGCGGTGCGAGTTGTACGTCGTACACCTCGGCCAACGCGGCGATCTTACGGACCTCGGTGATCCCACCGGCGTGCGACAGGTCAGGCTGGGCGACCGCGATGCCGGCCTGGAGCGCCGGCAGGAACTCCTGCCGGCTGTAGAGCCGCTCTCCGGTGGAGACCGGGGTGCTGGTCGACCGGACGAACTCGCCGAGCAGGTGCGAGTTCTCCGGTACGACCGGCTCCTCCAGGAAGAACGGCCGGAACGGCTCCAGCAGCGGGGCGACCCGGCGGGCGTTGGCCAGGGTGAACCGGCCGTGGAAGTCGACGGCGACGTCCCGGTGCTCGCCGAGCACCTCTCGGGCGGCGGCGACCCGGCGGACCACCCCGTCGAGTTCGGCGACCGAGGCGACCGGGCTCATCCGGCCGGAGGCGTTCATCTTGACCGCGGTCAGCCCCGCCGCCACCTGCGCGGCAATGTGGTCGGCGACCTCGGCCGGCTCGTCGCCGCCGACCCAGCCGTACATCCGGATCCGGTCCCGGACCGGGCCGCCGAGCAACTGGTGCACCGGAGCGGCGAAGTGCCTCCCGGCGATGTCCCAGAGCGCCTGGTCGAGGCCGGAGACGGCGCTGGCCAGGATCGGCCCGCCCCGGTAGAACGACCCCTTGGTCATCACCTGCCAGTGGTCCTCGATCCGCAGCGCGTCCTGGCCGATCAGCAACTCGCTGAGCTGGTGCACGGCGGTGCGTACGGTCTCCGACCGGCCCTCGCAGGTCGCCTCGCCCCAGCCGACGGTCCCGTCCGCGGTCTCGATGCGCACGAACAGCCACCGGGGTGGCACGAGGAAGGTCTCCACCCGCTCGATCTTCGTCACGCCGCCCGCCTCAGCATCTCTGTCACGGTCTCCGTCCTCGGCATCTCCGGCACGCCGTCCGTCCTCAGCCCTTGGTCGCGCCGGCGGTGAGGCCGGAGACGACGTACTTCTGCACGAACAGGGCGATCAGCATGATCGGCAGGGTGACCACGGTGGACGCGGCCATCAGGCCACCCCAGTCGATGCTGGCGTAGCCGACGAAGTCGAAGATCGCCACCGGCAGGGTCTTGGTGTCGGCGCCGGAGAGCACCAGGGCGAACATGAAGTTGTTCCAGGAGAAGATGAACGACAGGATGCCGGCGGTCGCGATGCCCGGCGCGGAGAGCGGCAGGGTGATCCGCCGGAAAGCACCGATCGGGGTGAGCCCGTCCACCTGCGCCGACTCCTCCAACTCCAGCGGCAGGCTGTCGAAGAAGCCCATCAGGATGTAGACCACCAGCGGCAGCGACACGAACATGTGGCTGAGGATCAGCACGGTGAAACCGCCGACCAGCCGCAGGTTGGAGAAGACGTAGTACCAGGGCACCAGCAGCGAGACGCCGGGGATGACCCGGGCCATCAGCACCACCAGCGCCGACTTGCGCATGTTGAACCGGCTCATCGAGTACGCGGCCGGCACGCCCAGGATCAGCGACAGTACGGTGGCCGCGAACGCCACCCAGAGGCTGTTGCCGACGAACTGGAGGTAGTTCGCCTGGTCGAGGACCTTGGAGTAGTTCTCCAGCACCGGCGTGAACACGAACGCCCTGCCGGAGTCGTAGATGTCGACGTTGGTCTTGAACGAGGCGGCGACCATCCAGAGCAGCGGGGCGATCAGCGAGACCACCACCACGGCCAGGGCCACCGCCCGGAAGACCTGGTACGGGGTGCGACGCTTGCGGCGGGCCATCACTGTGCGCCCTTCTTGCGGCGGGACGTCAACGCCCACATCGAACCGATGATGATCAGGAAGAAGATGATGAGCACGGTCGACGAGACGCCGTACTCGTTGTAGTCGAAGCTCAGCCCGTACGCGTAGACGTTCAGCGTCTCGACCTCGTGGAACGAGCCGCCGCCGCGCCCCTTGGTCGCGTACAGGATGTCGAAGGTCTTCAGGGCGTCGATGCCGCGCAACAGGATCGCCACGATCACCGTCGGCATCAGCAGCGGCAGGGTGACGTGCCGGAACCGCTGCCAGGCGCTCGCCCCGTCGACCCGGGCCGCCTCGTCCGGCTCGTTCGACAGCGAGGTGAGCCCGGCCAGCAGGATCAGCGTCACCATCGGGGTCCACTGCCAGACGTCGATGAAGATGGTCGTCGGCAGCGCGCTGTGCTGACCGGCCAGCCAGGGCTGCGGTCCGATCCCGACCCAGCTGAGGATCTGGTTGGCCATTCCGATGTTCGGGTCGAAGATGAGCCGCCACATCATGCCGACGGCGACCGGGGTGGCGACCAGCGGCAGCAGGATCGCCACCCGGACCCAGCGTTCCCCGCGGAACGGCCGCCACAGCAGCAGCGCGATCGCCATGCCGAGGACGACCTCGAAGAGCAGCGCGACCCCGGTGAAGCCGACCGTACGCAGCACGGCGGGCCAGAACCGGCTGGTGTCGGAGAGCACCTCGAGGTAGTTCGCGAAGCCGATGAACTCGGACTCGGCCCGTACCGATCCCTCGGCGTCGGTGAGGCTGAGGTAGATCGTCCAGGCCAGCGGAAAGATGATCAGCGCACCGACGAACGTCATGGCCGGTGCGGCGAAGAGCCACTTGCGGTGGTTGTTCGCCCAGCGGGTCCAGCCGGTCAGTTCGCCGGACGGCTGGGGGGATGCCAGAGATGCCATGGGGTGGTCTTTCCGGTCGGCGGATCCGCCGCGCGGGGTGACGGATCGCTCCGTCACCCCGCGCGATGGCCTACTTCTCGTCGTCGAGGAGCTTCTGGAACGCCTCGTTCGCCGCCGCGGCCGAGCCGGCCACGTCCTTGCCGGTGATCGCGTCGACGATCGGCTGACCGACGAGCTCCCGGGCCTCGGCGACCTTCACGACCAGCGGCCGGTCGTGGCCGACGCCGTTCTCGGTGCTGACCTTGATGGCCTCCGCGAGGTCCGTCGGGTAGGTCGCGACACCCTCCGGGTTGGCCCAGACCGAGGTACGGGCCCCCGGCACGCCACCCTTCTGCTGCGCCAGCGTCTGGTCCTTGCCGGCCGCCCACTGGATGAACTTCCAGGCGTTGCTCTGGTTCTTCGAGCCCTCGTTGATGCCGAGCGCCCAGGACGGGATGTTGTACGGCTTGGAGCCGGCCGGGCCGGCCGGGAACGGCGCGAACCCGACGGTGTCGGAGACCTTGGACTTGGCCGGGTCGGTGGCGTTCTTGTAGAGCGAGTTGGCCTCGGTGTAGAAGGCCGCCTTGCCCTGGGTGAAGATCGCCATCGCCTCGGACCAGCTCATGTCGGTGCTGATGTTCGCCGGTCCGTGCTCGCGCAGCAGTCCGCCGTAGTACTCGTACGCCTGCCGGGCCTGCTCGGTGTTGACGCTGGCCTTGCCGCTGCCGTCGACGAAGTCGCCGCCGAAGCTGTACAGGAAGCTGGAGAACTGGGTGACCGCGGCGGCCTTGCCGGTCCGGGCCACGAAGCCGGCGGTGCCCGGGTTGTCGGCCTCGAGCTTGGCAGCCATCGTCTTCAGCTCGTCCAGGGTCTTCGGCGGTGCGCTGAAGCCCGACTTCTCCAGCAGGTCCTTGCGGTAGTAGAGGACCTCCTGTTCGGTGATGATCGGGATGCCGACCAGCTTCTCCTCGTAGGTGGTGGCCTGCACCGGCGGCGCCTGGAAGTCGGCCATGTCGAACGCCGAGTCCTCCTTGGCCTTGTCGGTGAGATCGGTCAGGTAGCCGTTCTTCGCGAAGAGCTTCCCCTCCTGGAGGGGCCGGTACATCATCACGTCGATGTCGCTGGAGCCAGCGTTCAGCTTGACGTTGTACTGGTCGGAGAGCTGGTCCTCGCCGAGCTGGGTGACCTCGACCTTCAGGCCGCTCTGCTGCTCGAACTCCGACAGGACCTGCTTTATGTTGTCTGTCCAGACGTGGTTCACCAGGGTCACCCGCAGGGTGTCCGACCCGCTGTCATCGCCGCCGCCTCCGCAGGCGGACAGGCCGAGGGCAGCCACCACGGCCAGAGATGTTCCGATCACTGAGCGACGTAACACGTCCATCTCCCCTTCCCTCGCGACGACCCGCCGTTGGGGCGCCGCCCGCGGACTCCTACGTCCGCCTAATGCCGGATGCTAGGCCGATAAACCTGACTTAAGCAATACCAGGCTACTCACTGATAGGCTTTATTTATGGCCATGCCGTCACCCGAGGTCACGTCTGTCCGGCTCGACGCCGGCGAGTCCGGGCTGCACGCCCAGCTGCTCGATCAACTGGGCACGGCCGTCTGCGCCGGCCAGCTCGCGCCCGGCTCCGTGCTCTACATCGACGATCTTGTCGAGCAGTACGCCGTCTCCCGGTCGGTGGTCCGCGAGGTGCTGCGGGTGCTGGCATCGATGGGACTCGTCGAGTCCCGTCGGCGGGTCGGCACCCTGATCCGGGCAGCGGGCGACTGGAACGTCTTCGACCCCCAGGTGATCCGCTGGCGACTCGCCTCGGCCGGCCGGATCGCCCAGCTCCGCTCCATCACCGAACTGCGTACCGCCGTCGAGCCGCAGGCCGCCTCGCTCGCCGCGCTGCGGGCAACCCCGCAGGAGGCCAGCGAGCTGGTCGGCCTCGCCGCGAAGATGTGGGCCGCGGGCAAGGCCGGCGACGAGCCGGAGTTCCTCCGGCTCGACATCGAGTTCCACCGGCAGGTGCTGGTCGACTCCGGCAACGAGATGTTCGTCAAGCTGCACGAGTTGGTCGCCGAGGTGCTGGCCGGCCGGCACCACTACGACCTGATGCCGCACTATCCGCACGAGGAGGCGCTGCAACTGCACGCCGACGTCGCCCAGGCGATCCAGCGGCGCGACGGCGAGCGGGCCAAGACCGCCATGGTGCAGATCATGGAGCAGGCGATGACGGAGATGAGCGCCATCTGGGCGCAGACCGGCCCCGATCCGGCCTCCTGAGACCGATTTCCGTCAATGGACGGTCAGCCCGGGCGGCGGTGTCGTTCCTAGATCATCGGGCCGGGCCGGCGGACTATCGTTGGCCGGGACCGCGCCGTGGCGGTACCGACGGCGGCGCGTGCCGACCGAGCGCCCGTACCAGGAACAGAGGGGACCACCATGGACACACCATCCCGTCCGCCGTTCCGCGCCGACCACGTCGGCAGCCTGCTGCGCCCCGCGCGGCTGCTGACCGCCCGGGCGGACCGGGCCGCCGGGCGGATCTCCGCCGAGGAACTGCGCGCCGTCGAGGACGACGCGATCCGCGAGGTGGTACGCCTGCAGGAGAGCATCGGACTGCGAACCGTCACCGACGGCGAGTTCCGGCGTACCTCCTGGCACATGGACTTCATCTACCAGCTCGGCGGGATCGACCCGGCCGACGAGAAGCTGACCGTGCAGTTCTTCAACGCCTCCGGCAAGCTGGAGTTCCAGTCGGCGGCGCTGCGGGTGCACGACCGGGTGAAGCTGACCGACACCATCTTCGGTGACGCGTTCACCTTCCTGAAGCAACAGGTCACGACGGGCACGCCGAAGCTGACCATCCCGTCGCCCAGCATGGTGCACTACCGGGGCGGCCGGGCCGCCATCGACACCGCCGTCTACCCCGAGCTGGACCAGTTCTGGACCGACCTCAGCGCCGCCTACGCCGAGCAGGTGCGCCGGCTCGCCGACCTCGGCTGCGGCTACCTCCAGTTCGACGACACCAGCCTGGCGTACCTGAACGATCCCCGGCAGCGGGAGATGGTGGCCGCCCAGGGCGGCGACCCGGAGCACCAGCACGAGCGTTACATCCGGCAGATCAACGCCGCACTGGCCGGCCGGCCGGCGAATCTGGCGGTGACCACCCACATGTGCCGGGGCAACTTCCGGTCCTCCTGGGCAGCCGAGGGTGGCTACGACTTCGTCGCCGAGGCGCTCTTCGGCCAGCTCGACGTCGACGGGTTCTTCCTGGAGTACGACGACGAGCGCTCCGGCGACTTCGCGCCGCTGCGGTTCGTCCCGCCGGGCAAGAGGGTGGTGCTCGGACTGGTCACCACCAAGCGGGGTGAGCTGGAGAGCAAGGACACGCTCAAGCGCCGGATCGACGAGGCGGCCCGCTACGTACCGTTGGAACAGCTCTGCCTCTCGCCGCAGTGCGGCTTCTCCTCGACCGTGGAGGGCAACGCGCTGACCCGGGAGGAGCAGATGGCGAAGCTGCGGCTGATCGTGGAGACCGCGCAGGAGGTCTGGGGCGACTGACCACCGGCACACCGAGGTCCGCGCCGGGGCCGGTCGGTCAGTGAACCTTTTTCAACCTGAACCGCGCGGCGCTCATGCACCGCGTCCGACCTTGCAGTCCGTCGGACCGCAAGGGGAGGTTGAAAAAGGTTCAGTGGAACACCTTGAGGCCGACCACCCCGGCCAGCAGCAGCACCAGCGACAGCATCCGCGGCACGCTGGCCGACTCGCCGAACAGGAGGATGCCGGCCAGCGCGGTGCCGGCAACCCCGATGCCGACCCACACCGCATAGCCGGTACCGACCGGGATGCTCCGCAGCGCGTAGGCGAGGCCCGCCATGCTGAGCACCAGGGCGACGGTGAAGACCACGGACGGGCCGACCCGGGTGAAGCCCGCGGAGCGGCTCAGCGCGAGCGCCCAGACCGACTCCAGGAGTCCGGAGAGAATGAGGACCAACCACGCCACGACGATCGACCGCCTTCCACATCGGTCGTCTTTGCAGGCCGGGTACGACACGTCCTCGTCCGGGATGTCCGCTTCGGCGCGGCATCGTCCTAGAGGTTAGCTCACGGATGTGGCGGGCGGCATGCACCGCACAGGATTCACGGCGCGCCTGCGACTGCCGCGCCGATCACCGGCGATCACAGCCAGTCGCGGCGTTTGAAGATCACGAAGAGGGTGGTGCAGACCACCAGCATCAGGAAGAGCGCGAAGGGATAGCCGAGGACCCAGTGCAGCTCGGGCATGTAGTCGAAGTTCATCCCGTACACCGTGCCGATCAGGGTCGGCGCGAACAGGATCGCCGCCCAGGCGGAGATCTTCTTGATCTCCTCGTTCTGCGTGTAGCTGGCCACGGTCAGGTTCTTGACCTCCTCGTTCTGCGCCTGTGACACCAGGGTGGCGTTCAGGGTGAGGATGTCCGCCAGGATCTGGCGGAACTCGTTGACCCGCTCCGAGGCGGTGGTGGCGTGGTCGGCCACGTCGCCGAGATAGCGCCGCAGTTCCTCGTCGGTGCCGTACTTCTCGAACCCGGCGGTGAGCCCCTGGAGGATGTCCAGCAGCGGCCGGGTGGCCCGCTGGAACTCGATCACCTCACGGGAGAGTTCGTAGATCCGCCGGCTCACCCGGGGATCACCGCGGAAGACCTCGGTCTCGATCTCGTCGATGTCGTTCTGCAGCCCGCCGACGACCGGGGCGTACCCGTCGACCACGCTGTCCAGGATCGCGTACAGCACCGCCTCCGGGCCGCGCCGCAGCAGGTCGGGGTCGTTCTCCATCCGGCGACGTACGGCATTCAGGTCGGGCGCCTGCCCGTGCCGTACGGTCAGCACGAAGTTGGCCCCGACGAAGACGTGTACCTCGCCGAAGTCGACCTCCTCGACATCGTCCAGGTAACGGGCGGCCCGGAGCACCACGAAGAGCGTGTCGCCGTACCGTTCGAGCTTCGGCCGTTGGTGCGCGACGATGGCGTCCTCGACGGCCAGCTCATGCAGCCCGAACTCCTCGGCGACGGTGAGCAGTTGCCCCTCGGTCGGCCGGTACAGGCCGATCCACGCCATCGTGCCGGGGTGCTCCCGCAGCCGCTGACAGGTCTCGGCGAGGTTCGGCGAGCCGTCGACCCGGTGACCGTCCCGGTAGATCGCGGAGGTCACCACACTCTCCTCCGCCGGAGGCGGCACGCTGGGCTCCTCGGCCGCCCTCGGGTCCATCGACAACTCCGGCGGCGACTGCGGGTACCGGTCCTGGGAGCGGCGCAGGGCCCGCTTCGCCGGACGGAGGGCGCGCGAACGCCAGTCGGACATGGGCAGCCTCCACAGCGAAACCGTCGAGCGACACGTGCGGGGCCCCACGAAACAGTGGATCGCACAACCGGTCGACGGGACCCTCGGGCCGTCGTCCCATCCCACGCCCGCCCCCGGCCGAGCACGACCGACCGCTGGCCAACAGCACGGAAATGTTGACCAACCCCCACGGTAGGCGTCCGCGCGACCCTTCGCACCCCGAGTCGCGGACAACGCCGGGCCGGCCGGCCAACCGGGTCGACCGAGCGGGAACGGCGGGGCGGCTGGTCAGCCTCCGGCGACGGAGGGGATGACCCGGATTTCCGCCCGCTCCGGTACCGGCGTGTCGAGGCCGCCGGTACCGGAGCGGGCGGTCCTTGCCGTCGACGTACACGTTGACGTATCGGCGTAGCTGTCCCTGCTCGTCCCGAATCCGCCGGATCAACCGGGGCCACTCGGCGGCCACCTCGTCGAAGACGGCTCGGAGGGTGCCCGCCGCGGCGACGTCGAGCCGACTGGCACCGGCCGTCTCGCCGCGCAGCGCGGCGGGCACGATGACGGTGACCATCCGCTCAGACCTCCGCGGCCCGGACGCAGTGATCACTTCTCCGATCGGACGTACGCCGTTGATCTCCGCCGGCCAGTATGCCGAGCGGCACCGACAAAACCCGCAGTTCGGACGCGGGTGGCGAGGGATCGCCTCGGTCACGACAAGGACTCCGTACGGTGTCGGTCGATCTCCCGCCGGAGCCCGGCTGTCTAGACTCGCCCGATGGGCAGTCGCAGGGGGACGATCGCGCTCTGGGGAGTCTTCGCCGCCATCGCCGCGGTCTCGTCGATGCTCGTGCTCCGCCGGCCGCCCTGGGAGCGCCTGTCGGACCTGCACATCTACTACGGCGCCATCCGGCACCTGCACGCCGGCCAGCCGCTCTACGAATTCGTCGCCGAGAACGGCGGACCGTTCACGTACCCGCCCTTCGCCGCACTGGTCCTCTCGCCGATCGGCCTGCTGCCCGAGGGCGTACTCCAACTCTGCTGGCTGGCGCTGACCTGCGCGGCGGTCGCCGCCATCGCCGTCGCGGTGGGCGGCGCCGTCACCCCGGCGCGGCACCGGCGGCCGCTGGTGGTCGCCGCCATCGCCTGCGCGCTGATGCTCTCCGCGCCGGCGCAGAGCAACCTGCGGTTCGGCCAGGTCAGCATCTTCATCGTGCTGTTGGCCCTGGTCGACGGGATGGGCCTGACCCCGGCCCGGTACCGGGGCGTCCTGGTCGGGATCGCCGCCGCCGTCAAGCTGACCCCGCTGCTGTTCGTGGTCTTCTTCCTCGTCTCCCGCCGCTGGCGCGACGCCGGTCGGTCGGTCGGCGCCTTCCTGGCCGCCGCCCTGGTCGGCGCGGTCGTGCTGCCGGCCGACAGCTGGGCCTTCTGGACCGGCACCTTCCTCGACACCTCCCGGGTCGGCAACCTCGCCTCCCTCGGCAACCAGTCGCTGCACGGCATGCTGCTGCGGGTCGGTGCGGACGGCGACACCTTCCCGCTGCTCTGGGCCGGCCTGGTGCTGGTCGTCTGCGGCGTGGCGCTGTTGCGGGCACGGCAGCTCCAGCTCTCCGGGCAGCCGGCACCCGCCGCCGTGCTGATCGGCTGCGCCACCGTGGCGGCCTCGCCGGTCTCCTGGACCCACCACCAGATCTGGCCGGTACTGGCCGCGATGTTCCTGGTCGGAGCGTACGGAGTGGCGCGCCGGGTGGCTGGCGTCGCGGTGCTGGCCGCGATGGTGCTGTCGCTGGGCGCGCTGCTCAGTTCGGTCTCGATGACCCCGGGACTCCAGTTCCTCTTCGAGAACTCCCGTTCCCTCGCCACCATCGCGCTGTGCCTGGCCGGGTTCGGCGGGGCCACGGTCGCGGCGGTCGCCGCCGGTCGGCGTACCTCCACCGCCCGGGGCTGGTTGCGGGTGGGCACCGCCGCCGTGGCCGTGGTCGCCTTCTTCGCCGTACAGCCGCTGCCGGCGGGGGCGGACCCGACGTTCAAGGCGTACTCGATGTCGGACGTGCACAACCCGCGCTACTTTTTCGTCTGCCGCAGCGCGGCCGAGTGTGCGGCATTCGGCGCGGGCGCGCCGATCACCTTCGAGGTCGCCGCCGAGAAGACCAAGGTACGCGTCAACGGGGTCGTCGACGCCACCGTGGCCCGGCTGGCATACCAGTCCGCGCCCGGGGGCGCCGCCCGGACGATTCCGCTGCTGAAGGTCTATCCGGGGCAGTGGCTCTTCTCGTTCCGTTCGGCCAACCTCTCGCACGGCCGGCTGACCGCATACCGCGCGGACGGCAGCCCGATCGCCACGTACAGCGAGGAACTCGCCGTCGGGTGACGCCGCCGATCCGGATCGGGGTTCATCGCCCCCTCGGCCGGCGGCCGAGGCCGGTCCGGGATGTTAACGTGGCGCCCGGATCGCGACGGGGCACGGAGAGCCGGTCACCGCCTCGACCCTCGCCGGCCGGCCGTACGGGGTTGGCGACGACCGCCCGCGCGCGACCGTGCGGGTCGGTCACCACAGTGGCGAGCGGGCGTCACCAGGCTTCACGGGAAAGGGCCCTTGGATTGTCGGCTTTCACGCCCCGTCGTCGAACCCCGACCGATGCCGTGCCGGAGCCGCCGGGCGTCCCGACCACGGACGACGGCCCTGCGCGGCCCGAACCGGCCGACCGGGCCAGACCCGCGTCCGACGCGCCGGCCGACGTCCGCGCCGATCAGGCGTCCGGCGTCGCCGGGGCCGATGACGGTGGGACCGGCGTGGCCGGCGACGGTACCGCCGCGCCGGGCGCCCGTGACGACGCGAGCGCCGCTCCCGCCCGGCCGGGCGGCCGGGCGCGAACCGTGGCGGCCGGGCTGGCCAGCGGCCTGGCCCTGCTGCTGGTCGTCTTCGCCATGCTCGCGCCGAACCAGCTCACCCTCTTCACCCCGGCCGCGTTCCTGCGGCTGCCGCTGGAAGCCCTGCTGGTGGTCTCGCTGGTGCTGCTCCTGCCGGCCCGGGGACGCCGGATGGTGGCGGTACCCGTCGGGGTGGCCCTCGGGTTGCTGGCCATCGTGAAGGTCATCGACCTGGGCTTCTTCGCCGTGCTGGCCCGGCCGTTCAACCCGGTCTTCGACTGGATCTCGTTCGAGGCCGGAACGGACTACGTGGCGGAGTCGTACGGCCAGTTCGGTGCCGTCGTCGCGGTGGTCGCCGCCGGACTGCTCGCGGTCGGCCTGCTCGTCCTGATGACCTGGGCGGTGCTCCGGCTGACCCGGTTGGTGGTCCGGAACCGCAGGGCGGCGACGCACATCGTGTCGGCCCTCGGCGCCACCTGTGTCGTCGGTGCCGTACTCGGCGTGCAGATCATCCCGGATGTGCCGATCAGTACGCTCAGCTACGACCGGGCCCTCCAGGTGCGCGCGGCCCTGCGCGACCAAAAGGTGTTCGCGGCCGAGGCCCGGGTCGACGCGTTCGGCGACACTCCCGGTGACCAGCTGTTGACCGCGTTGCGGGGCAAGGACGTGGTCCTCGCCTTCGTCGAGAGCTACGGCCGGTCGGCGATCGAGGACCCGGCCCTCGCCCCGGGGGTCGGTGCCACCCTCGACACGGGCTACACCCGGCTGCGCGCCGCCGGCTATGCGGCGCGCAGCGGCTGGCTGACCTCGCCGACCTACGGCGGCGGGAGCTGGCTGGCCCACGGCACGCTGCTCTCCGGACTCTGGATCAACAACCAGCAGCGCTACACCCACCTCGTCGCCAGCGACCGGATGACCCTGAACCGGGCCTTCCAGCGCGCCGAATGGCGGACGGTCGGGGTGATGCCGGGCATCACCCAGGCATGGCCGGAGGGGAAGTTCTTCGGCTACGACGAGGTGCACGCCTCGAAGGAACTCGGCTACCGTGGCCCGCAGTTCAGCTGGGCGCAGATGCCGGACCAGTACACGCTGTCGGTCTTCGAGCAGCGCGAGCATGCCGACCCGGACCACCCGCCGGTGATGGCGACGATCCCGCTGGTGTCCAGCCACGCACCCTGGGCGCCGCTCCCGGAGCTCATCGGCTGGGACGAGCTCGGCGACGGATCGATCTTCGGCCCGATGGCGGAGGCGGGCGAGTCGCCGGAGGACGTGTGGCGGGACACCGGCAAGGTGCGGACGCAGTACGGCCGCGCCGTCGAGTACTCGCTGAACACCATCGTCTCCTATCTGGAGCGGTACGGCGACGACGAGATCGTCTTCGTCTACCTCGGCGACCACCAGCCGGCACCGATGGTGACCGGGGAGAACGCCAGTCACGACGTACCGATCACCATCGTGGCCAAGGACCCCGCCGTGCTGGACCGGATCTCCGGCTGGAACTGGCAGGAGGGCCTGAAGCCCGGTCCGGACGCTCCGGTCTGGCCGATGAGCGACTTCCGGGACCGGTTCCTCACCGCCTTCGGCCCCTAGGCGCCGGCCCGGCCCGCCTCGGTGTCATCGGGGGTCGTCTCGGTGTCGCCGGGGGTCGTCTCGGTGTTGTCGGTGGTCGTCTCGGTGTTGTCGGTGGTCGCCGGTAGGATCTGCGAACTCCGGCCGTGGTGATGGCCGGCGCCCGGACCCTGTCCGACTCCAAGGCTCTGACCAGCGTTCGGAGGTTCCGAATCATGCGCGACGGCACCGGTCTGACCCTGACCACCGTCAACCTGAGCGCACCGGACCCGGTGGCTCTCGCCCGTTTCTACCAGCGCCTCCTCGGGTTCGAGATCATCGAGGAGGAGCCGGACTGGGTGCTGATGCGCGATCCGGCCGGAGGAGTCAGGCTGGCCTTCCAGACCGAGTCGCCCTACCGCAGGCCAAGCTGGCCGGCGGGCGCCGACGACCAGCAGATGATGATGCACCTGGAGATCCAGGTCGACGACCTGGCGAGCGCCGCCGCGCACGCGGTGGCGTGTGGCGCCACCCGCGCCGACTTCCAGCCGCAGCAGGACGTCCTCGTCCACCTCGACCCGGCCGGTCACCCGTTCTGCCTCTACCTGGGCTGATTGCCACCCTGCCGGGACGGCCCGCTGTCCCGCCGCCCCGGATATGCACCCCGGTGCTCGGGGACCATCGTCGAGGTGGGCGGCCGATGACGCTCCCGACAGGCCCGGGTCCGGTGGATCAGTCGGCGAGGCGGGCCGGGAAGCCGCCGGTGGCGACCGGGCCCCAACTGTCGATGGTGACCCGGATCAGCGACTTGTCCTGCCGCCGCATGGCCTCGCGGTACTCGTCCCAGTCCGGGTGTTCGCCGGAGATGCACCGGAAGTACTCGACCAGCGGCTCCAGCGCCTCCGGCAGGTCGAGCACCTCGGCCGTGCCGTCGACCTGGACCCACGGTCCGTTCCACTCGTCGGAGAGGACACAGGCGGAGACCCGGGGATCCCGGCGGGCGTTGGTCGCCTTCGCCCGCTCGGGATAGGTCGAGACCACGATCCGGCCCTCGGCGTCGACCCCACAGGTCACCGGCGAGGACTGGGGTCGACCGTCCGGGCGGGTCGTCATCAGGATGGCGCGGTGTCGGGGCCGGAGGAAGGCGAGCAGTTCGGCGCGGTCGACACGGGTGTTGGTCGCGATGCTTCGGCTCATCGAAGTTTTCTATCAGGCTGCCGCCGCTGCTGCGCGGGCGCGGTCGGCCGGGGAACGGGTCGGGGTCCGCCTCCCGGCCGACCGCCGCGCGCGTTACGGGCACCGCGCAGCGGTTCAGGCCGTGGATGCGGAGCCGTCGTCAGCGCTCGCGGCCTTGAGGGCACGGAGCACCGACAGTTCAGAGTCGCCCGGCTGCTCGGTGGTACGCAGGTCGTCGGCGACCCGCAACCGCCATCCGGTCGCCGCGCGGGCCTGTTCCACGGTGGCGCCCGGATGCAGTCGGGTCAGCACCAGTTCCCGGGTGGACGGATCGGGCTGGAGGATACCGAGGTCCGTGATCACCACCTGCGGCCCGGCCCCGCGCAACCCGAGCCGCTCCCGGTCACCGGCACCGGTGCCGTAGCCGAACGAGGTGACGAAGTCGACCCGCTCGACGAACGTACGCCGACTCTGCCGCATGATGACGACGACCTCGCGGCAGGAGGCGGCGATCTCGGGCGCGCCACCGGCCCCGGGCAGCCGCACCTTCGGGTCGCGGTAGTCGCCGCCGATGGCGGTGGTGTTGATGTTGCCGTACCGGTCGAGCTGGGCGCCGCCGAGGAATCCGATGTCGATCCTGCCCGGCTGGAGCCAGTAGTTGAAGACCTCCGGGACGCTGACCACCGCGTCGGCGGTGTCGGCGAGGATGCCGTCGCCGATCGACAGTGGCAGCCGGTCGGGCTTGGCGCCGAGGCATCCGGACTCGTAGATGAGCACCAGCCCGGGGGCGTGGGTGGCACGGGCGAGGTTGGCGGCGGTACTCGGCAGGCCGATGCCGACGAAACACGAGGTGCCGTCCCGCAGTTGCCGGGCGGCGGCGATGGTCATCATCTCGTCGGCGGTCCAATTGCTCACGTGTCCCTCCGGGCGCCGAGGACGTGCTGCCGCATCCAGCCGGTGAACGTGTCCCGGTCGCGGCTGATCGCGTCCCACGACTGGTAGAAGGTGTTGTCCCGGACCGAGTAACCCTGGGTGTAGGACGGATGCGAGCCACCGGGCGCGAGCGCGACCGCGTTGACCGCCCAGGTCGGCAGGACCACCTGGGTGGGCACCGGTGCCAGCGAGTCGACGATCTCCTCGACGGTGACCAGGGACCGCCTGGCGGCGAGCACCGCCTCCTTCTGCACTCCGGTGATGCCCCACATCTGTACGTTGCCGGCCCGGTCGGCCCGCTGGGCGTGCACGATCGTGACGTCGGGGTTCAACGCCGGCACGGCGGTGAGCACATCGCCGGTGAACGGGCAGGTGACGGGCTTGATGGTGGCGGTGTGCCGGGCCAGGTCGGTGCCGGTGTAGCCGCTCAGCACCGCGAACGGCAGCCCGGACGCTCCGGCCACGTAGCGGTTCGCCATCCCGGCGTGGCTGTGCTCCTCGATTTCCAGCGGGGCGGGCCAGCCGTGCTCGACCGCGTCCCGGAACCGGTGCAACGAGCCGACGCCCGGGTTGCCGCCCCAGGAGAAGACCAGCCGTCGGGCGCAGCCCATCCCGATGAGCTGGTCGTAGATGACGTCCGGGGTCATCCGGACCAGTTCCAGGTCGCGCCGCCGCTGCCGGACGATCTCGTGGCCGGCGGCGAACGGAATCAGATGGGTGAATCCCTCCAGCGCCACCGTGTCACCGTCGTTGACCAGTTCGGCCACACCTTCGGCCAACGAGACGATCTCGGCCATCCGTCTCCAGTCTCCTGATCGCGCGTCGTCGCCCTGCCGAGCGGTGGCGGCAGACGGGCGCGCCGCCGGTCCGGGCGCCCGGCCCGGCGGCCGGTCACTCGTTCGTTGGGCGTACGTCTGTTCTTAGAACGAACGTAGCGTGACGTATCCGCCCCGTCAACGGCCGGCGGCGCGGCCCGGAGATTTTCCGTCGCCGCCGTGACCGCGCCGGGATTCGCGCCGGGACAGTTGCGATCTTCACTGCCCCGGGAGTAGCGTGGCGGAATAATTCACCAGCTGTTGAATAAGGTGATCGCGGTGGAGAAGGGTACGACCTGCGTCGTCGTCGGCGGCGGACCGGCCGGAATGGTGCTCGGCCTGCTGCTGGCCCGGGCCGGCGTCGACGTCACCGTGCTGGAAAAGCATGGTGACTTCCTGCGCGACTTCCGGGGCGACACCGTGCACCCGTCGACCCTGCAACTCCTCGACGAACTGGGCCTCGGCGAGCGGTTCGCCGCCCTGCCGCAGAGCCGGCTGGACGAGGTCGCCTTTCCGGTGGCGCCGGGACAGCAGGTCGTCATCGCCGACTTCCGTCGGCTGAGGAGCCGGTATCGGTACATCGCGATGGTGCCGCAGTGGGACCTGCTCAATCTGCTCGCCGAGGCGGGGGCCGCCGAGCCCTCGTTCACGCTCCGGATGCGCACCGAGGTGACCGAGTTGATCCGCGAGGACGGCCGGGTCCGGGGCGTGCGCTACCGGGGGCCGCAGGGCGAGGCCGGTGAGCTGCGCGCCGACCTGACCGTCGCCTGCGACGGCCGGTGGTCACTGGCCCGGGCGCAGGCCGACCTGCCGGTCCGGGAGTTTCCGGTACCGATCGACGCCTGGTGGTTCCGGTTGCCCCGCGACCCGCACGACGACCCGGCCGGGCTCACCCCCAGGGTCGCTCCGGGCCGGTTCGCCGTGGTCATCCCCCGGGAGGGCTACCTCCAGATCGCCTACATCGGGGCCAAGGGCAGCGATGCGCGACTGCGGGCCAGGGGAGTCGAACAGTTCCGCCGCGACATCGCGGAACTGGCTCCCAACTTCGCCGACCGGGTCGACGCGATCGCCTCGATGGACGACGTCAAGCACCTCGACGTACGGCTGAACCGGCTCGACCGCTGGCACGTGCCCGGGCTGCTGTGCCTGGGTGACGCGGCGCACGCGATGTCACCGGTCGGCGGGGTCGGGATCAACCTCGCCGTGCAGGATGCGGTCGCCGCCGCCACGCTGCTCGCCGAGCCGCTCCAGCGCGGCGCGGTGACCGAGGCCGACCTGGCAGCCGTCCGGTCCCGGCGGCTGCTGCCGACCATCCTGGTGCAGTGGTTGCAACAGCTCATGCACCGGAATCTGGTCTCCCCGATCCTGTCGGAGCGCCGGGCCGGGCCGCCCTGGCCGGTGCTGGCCCTGCTCCGGCGGTTCCCGTTCGTGTCCCTCGGCCCGGCCTACCTGATCGGCGTCGGCGTACGCCCCGAGCACGCACCGCCGTTCGCCCGCCGGCCAGCAGCACCGGCTGCCGACGCCGACGGAGAAGGCGGCTGAGCAGCACCACCGCGCCACGAACGTGCACGAAGCCTGTGCGCCCACCGGTCCGACCTGCCGCTGGATCGACTCGGTCCTCGACGCCCGCAGGTCCGGCCGGGGCATAGGGTGGTGCCGTGTCGGCAGGGCCACCCGGATTCCAGTGGGACGAGACGCTCTACGCCGGGAGCGCGGACTACTACGCGGTCGGCCGGATGCCGTACCCGGCGGCGCTCGCCGACGCCCTGGCCGCCGAACTTCAGCTCGACGGCAGCGGCCGGCTGCTCGACGTGGGCTGCGGACCCGGCTCGCTGACCCTGCTGCTGGCACGGCTCTTCTCGACGGCGGTCGGGATCGACGCGGACCGGGACATGGTGCGGCGGGCCGAGCGGGCGGCCCGCGAGACCGGGGTCGACAACGTGCGCTGGCAGCGGTTGCGGGCTGAGGAACTGCCCGCCGGGCTCGGCGCGTTCCGGGTCGTCACGTTCGCGCAGTCGTTCCACTGGGTCGACCGCCCCCGGGTGGCCCACGCGGTACGCCCGATGCTCGGCAGCGACGGTGTCTGGGTGCATGTGGCCGCCACCACCCACCGGGGGGTGGACGGCGCCGACCCGCTTCCGTTTCCCCGCCCGCCGCACGACGAGATCGACGCGCTGGTCGCCCGCTACCTCGGTCCGGTGCGCCGGGCCGGTCGGGGCGTGCTGCCCGGCGGCACGGCGGGCGGGGAGGAGGAGGTGATGCGCGCCGCCGGCTACCGGGGCCCGCGCCGGTTGGCGGTCGGCGGCGGCACCGTGCGGGAACGTACCGAGGACGAGGTGGTGGCGGCGGTCTTCTCGCTCTCCTCCGCCGCACCACACCTCTTCGCCGGCCGCCGACCCGAGTTCGAACGGGACCTGCGACGGCTGCTGCGTACGGCGTCGCCGGCCGGGCGCTTCTCCGAGCGGGTCAGGGAGACCGAGCTGGTGCTGTGGCGGCCTTAGCACCGGCGGGGCCGGCCGACGCAAGGTGGCTGAAGTGCTGACTTGTCCCGCTTTCCGGAGTGGATTTGGCGACATCGACGGATAGGACTACGGTCAGGGCCGGCTGATGCCGTGAAATGGGGCCAACACGACCGACGGGATCAAGGTGACTGTCCTGCACTTTCGGCGTACCCGAGCAGGTTTCGTGCTCGCCGCGGCCTGCACGTCCGTGCTGTCTCTCGCTGCGGCCTGCGGGGGCGAAGGGCCTAAGCGTCCGCAGTGGTCGGAGGGCCTGACGGCCGCCGGGTCCCCGTCTGCCGCGCCCACCACGACCGGCGCGAGCCCGACCCCGACCCCCGCGCCGAGGCCCACGGTGGCTCGCACCACCCGGCCGCCGGCCGGCACGGTGCCGCCCCGCCGAGCCCGCACCATCGGCGAGCAGACGACGGTGACCGTCAGGGTGACCGGCGGGTTCGGCCGGTCGCAGAACGTCACCGGTCTGCACCAGGAGGGCTGCGGCAATCCCAGTTTCGGGCTGGTGCAGGTGCGGGTGGGTGCGGCCCGGGACGTCTCGTCGGTGTCGTTCCGCTACCGGGTCGACACGGTGGTGCCGTTCAACGGCAGCGGAGCCGCCCGGACGATCGGCAACGACCGGGGGACCTGGCTGGCCAGCCTGGGGCCGTTCCGGGCCGAGCCGCGCAACTCGGCCGGCGGCACCATCGCGATCACCGCGACGGCGAAGTTCAGGGACGGCTCGACCCGGGCCGCCCGGACCAGCACCCCGCTGAGGGCCTGTCAACGCTGACGGCGCCCGACCGTGGCCGCCGGTCGGTCCGTGGCCGCCGGTCCGGTTCACCCGTGGCTGCCGGTCGGTCCGTGGCTGCCGGTCCGGTTCACCCGTGGCTGCCGGTCCGGTGACCGACGCGTTCGGACACCTTGCCGGGCGCGTCGAGGACGCCTGCCGGCCTGGCTTCGGGTGACAGAGTGGGCGGGCCGGACCGGATTGCGGGATGATCGGGGCGATGTCCTTCGTTCCGCACGGGCCGGCCCGGCTCGACATCTGTTACGACAGCCTGCACGGGTTGTCCGTCGGTGACGCGCTCGGCGCGCAGTTCTTCATGGTTGGCCGGTCGCCGGCCGACCTGGCGGCGGGTCGACCGCCGGCCGGCCCCTGGGAGTGGACCGACGACACCGAGATGGCCTGCTCGGTGGTTGCCGAGCTGCGCGCGCATGGCGAGATCGAGCAGGACCGGCTCGCCGCCGCGTTCGCGGAGCGCTGCGAGCCGTACCGGGGCTACGGGGCGGGCGCGGTGGTGATCCTGCACCGGATCCGGGACGGGGTGCCGTGGCGGGCGGCGGCCCGTGACGCGTTCGGCGGAGAGGGCTCCTGCGGTAACGGCGCCGCGATGCGGGTCGCTCCGGTCGGTGCCTACCATGCCGACCGGCCGCGCCGGGCTGCGGAGCAGGCGATCCGATCCGCCGAGGTGACCCACGCCCACCCCGAGGGGATCGCCGGGGCGGTACTGGTCGCGGTCGCTGCCGCGCACGCCGGGCAGGCCCGGCTCACCGGGGTACGCCCGTCCGCGTCCGAGTTCCTCGACCGGCTGGAGCCGTACCTGATCGACGGCAGTTGCGCCGAGGGCGTCGCGCGGGCCCGTCGACTGCTCAGCGGAACGGCGGTGACCGTGGAGGAGGCGGCGTACGAGTTGGGTAACGGTTCACGGGTGACCGCCCAGGACACCGTCCCGTTCGCGCTCTGGGTCGCCGCGACCCATCTCGGCGACTTTCCGGCGGCGATCACCGCCTGTGTGGCCGCCGGCGGGGACGTCGACACCACCGGGGCGATCGTCGGCGGCGTGCTGGCCGCGTACACCGGGATCGGCGACCGGCCCGACGCGGTCGGCGTGCCGGCGACCTGGTTGGCCGCCCGGGAGGCGTTGCCCGACTGGGTCGAGCGCGATCCGGACGCCGGCCCGGACGCCGGCCCGGACGCCGGCCCGGACGCCGGCCGGCGGTAGCCGGGGTCCGGCGGTGGCCAGTCAGCGGTGGCTGCTGGCCTGTGGGGGTTGCTGGTCCGCAGCGGTCGTCGGTTCGCGGGCTGTCCCGGGATGGCTCGGGCGAGGCAGGATCAACGGGAAGGATTGCCGGCGGCTTCCCGGCCGGGCGGCTTACCGGGCGGATCGGGCGTGGCGCCCTTGCCCGGCGGCCGGCGCGGCTCGTCGTTGCCCGGCTCCGTGGCGTTGGCCAGCAGGCGTCGGCAGTAGTCGACGACCTTGTCCCGGCCGCCGGCCGCCCGGATCAGGGCGGCCGACGGCCGAGGGCCGGCGGCCGGGCCGGAACCAGAGTTACCCGTGGTCAGCAGGGAGCGACACTGCGCCACGAGCGCCTGCGGCGGGGGAGTCCGGCGGGGCCGGCCCGGCTCGGTCGGCGGCGGCTCGGTGCCGGGCAGGGCCTGCGGCCGCGCCGGTGTGCTGGTGGGCGGCGCGGGCGTCCCTACCACCGTCGGGTCGGCCTCGGCACTCGGCGCCCGGGGTGGTGGCCCGGCGGGACGCAGCGCGGGGATCTCCGCCGCCAGCGCCACGCCCGCGGTGAGCGTGGCGACGACCACGGTGATCCAGCCGAAGGCACCGGCTGTCAGCCGGCGCGGCCGGGCGGGCGGTCGGGCGGGCGTACCGGGCACGACATCGCGGGTACCGGTCGTCCGGGACGTCGTGGTCGGATCGGCCATGGCCTGGGCGTCGCGGACCGCCCGGAATGCCGCCACCGCGGCGTCCTCGCCGCCGAGTTCTCCCGGTCGGGTGGGCGCCGCCGCGACGGCGAGCAGCCGGGCGAGTGGATCCGGGACGTCCCCGGGCGCCGGCCGGGACTCGGGGACGACACCTGCCGCGACAGCATCCAGCAGCCGCTCTGCCGCCACCGCGTCGAGCAGCCGCTCTGCCGCCTCCGGGCGGGGCGGGCGCTCTGCCGCCTTCGGGTCGGGCCGACCGCGTCGGCGGAAAGCCGATCTCATCTCTCTCAGCGCCATCCCTGTCCAGCCTCGACATCCTCGCCGGACCGTACGTCGGCGACCTGCTTCGCCGCCGGTCCGCCGTCGGCCGACCGCAGCGCACCATCCGGGCCGCTCTCGGCCAGGACCCGCGCCAGCCGGCGCAACCCCCGGTGGGCGGCGGTGCGGACGGCTCCCGGCCGCTTGCCGAGCACCCGCGCGGTGCTTTCGGCGTCCAAGCCGATCACGGTACGCAGCAGTACCGCCTCGGCCTCGGTACGGGGCAGCGTGGCGATCAGCGCGACGGCGCTGTCGGTGCCCAGCCATTCGGCGGCGATCGCGGCGGTGTCCTCGGCACCGGGCAGCTCGGTGAGTGTCTCGACCGGTACCGGCACGGTCGGCCGGCGACGCTGGTGGCGGAGGTGGTCCAGCGCACGGTTGCGGGCGACCCGGGTGGCCCAGGCCCGGAAGCCCGGCCCACCGGTGAACGTCGCCAGGTCGCGGGCGATCTGCAACCAGGTCTCCGAGGCCACGTCCTCGGCGTCCGGCCCGACCAGCACGGTGAGGTACCGCAGCAGTCCGGGCTGAAGTTCCCGATAGAGCATCCGGAACGCGTACTCGTCTCCCCGCTGCGCCGCGCGGACCAGGGCGGTCAGCTCGGCCGGCACGGCTCAACCCCACTTCGGACCGCTCCGGCCCCGCCCGACCGGGGTGCCGTCCGGACGTGATGACGGGATACCGGAGCGGTTTCCGCAGCGACTCGTCCTACCGTGCGTTGTCGTCGTATCCCGATCCGCACCGGTTGTCCCCCGTCCACGTGATCGCCGTCCCACGCTAGGTGCGGGTCGACTCCGTAGGCAAGACGTGACACCCGCGGAACGAGTGAGATATCTCCGCGACCGGTACGGTGCGTCCCGGTAACGCGAACGCGTCGTCCGGCGCTTTCGGGGCCGGCTCGGCAGCCGCCTTCGACGATGGTCACGGTGGAGATGCCCGCGGGGTGCCACCGGAAGCGGCCGGCTTCCGGCTTCCGGTGACACCCCGCGCTGTCCGGGACTACGGTCGCTGTCCCCGACTACGGGTTGACGGTGATGGTGAAGGTGGAGGTGGTGTTCCGGATGTTCTGGTGGTTGTTGCTCAGCCGCAGGTTGTTGAAGACCGCAGAGCCGACCGCCGGACCCTGACCGGCCTCCGGCATCTCGTTCGCCCAGATGCCGAACCCGGACTTCGCGTCGTACGCGTCGCCGCTGCGCTGGGCGCCGCTGATGGAGATGTTGGTGAGGACGGTGTCGGTCACCGGGTTCTCCGGAGTGCTGCCGTTGTACTTGGTCTGGAACATGATGCCGTGGTAGGTCGGGTCCACGATGTCGACGTCACTGACCCGGATTCCGCGCATCTCCTTCGACGCGGAGAAGACCCATATTCCGGGGAACGTCTGCGCGCCCCAGAAGTGGCCGCCGGACCGGACTATCGAGGCGTTCTCCACCCGGGTGAGCCCGGGCCCGAACCCGACGAACGGATATCCGAAGTCGAGCGAGCTGATGGTGATCCCGGAGTAGACGAGCTGGTCGGCGATGTACATGTTGCGGAAGGTGTTGTTCTGGCCGCCGTAGACCGCCACCCCGGCGGCCCGCCAGGTCAACGTCGCCGTCAGGTTCTCGAAGACGTTGCCGCTGTTCGCCCCGCCGCCGGCGTCGGTGGCGGAGAAGAGCGCGAACGCGTCGTCCCCGTTGCCGCGCCCCTCGACGTTGCTGACCAGGTTGTTCGTACTGCCGTTGGTCATGTTGACCGCGTCGGCGAAGGTGTTGCGGATCCGCGAGTCCCTGATGGTGATGTTGCTGACGTGCACGCCCCAGAACATGCAGACGGTGTGCTCGACCCAGACGTTGTCGAAGGTCAGGTTGGAGACGTTCTGCAACTCGCCCCAGACCTTGCCGGGCCCGTCGATCCGGGACGTGTAGTTGCCGAAGAAGGCGAGGTGCTCGAAGGTCGAGCCGTTCGCCGTGCCCTCGACCCGGAAGCCGGCGTCCGTGTTCTCCTGGCCGGGCGGGGTCTGGAACCGGGTGTACCACATGCCGGCGCCGACCACCCGGACCGCCTTGCCGTACACCTGGAACTTGTTCGAGGTGTGGTAGGTGCCGGCGGGCAGGTAGACGCCGATCAGGTTGCCGGTGGTGTCCATCCTCACCCGGTCCAACGCGTTCTGTACGTCCGAGTGGCTGGTACCGGCCGGCGTGGTGTAGCGGGCCGGGTCCGGGTTCGGTCGCGGCGAGACCTGCTCGGTGTTGACGAAGTCGATCGCGTACGTGGTGCTGTTGGCCGGGTCCTTCTGCAACCTGATCCGGCTGCCGGCCGGGATCGACGAGTCGAGCAGCACGTTCGCCTCGTCGTAGATGTGCCGGGGCCCGCCCGAGCCGGGTGAGTTGTTGGGGCTCGCCTCGTTGCCGTACAGCCAGGCGTACCGGCTGGTCAGGTCGATGGCTTTGTGGAAGCTGCCGTTGACGTAGATGTTCAGCGTCGAGTTGATCCCGCCGCCGCCGGAGGAGTCCGGGATGGAGAAGCGGGTGACCAGCGTGTTGGTCGGGGCCCTGGTGGTCCACTCGACGTAGGCACCGGTGTTGTTCAGGGTCACCGCGCGACGGCCGGAGGCCTCACCGGCGAGGTCGCCGACGGTCCGGTTCGGCCCGACGACCGCCGCGCCGCCGCCGAGCGTGCCGTCCTCGGCCTCGTACATCTCGTACGGCAGGTTGGCGCCCCGCCCGACGAAGAACGGAGTCTCGCTGGTGTTGTTGCCCTGCTTCACCGGCAGCTCGTTGGCGTCCGCCGCCAGCACGGTCCGGACCGTGTACCGGCCGTTCACCGCCGTCCAGGTGCCGAGGTTCACCGGGCCGGTGCTCGCCCCGGCGCCGATGGTGCCGGTGTACGAGCCGGTCAGCGTGCGTACTGCCGTGCCGCCGGCGTTCGACAGAGTCACCGTGATGGCGTGCGCGCCGCCGGCCGAGGCGATGGTGCCCTGGTTGCGGATCGCCACCGAGAAGGTGACCGGCTGGCCGTTCGCCGGGGTGCCCGGCGACCAGGTCGGAATCGCCACCAGGTCGGAGCTGGCCACCGGGGCGACGGTCAGCGGGGACGGGTTGCCAGGTTGGTCGGCGCGGTCGGGACCTGGTTGTCCGGGCCGCCGGCCGGGCCGTGCACCTCCAGTTCCGAGAGCTGGCCCGCCGGCCAGCCGTTGTTGGCGGTGATGTGCAGCCGCAGGTAGCGGGTGTTGGTGGTCGGCAGGTCGACGGTGACGGTGTTGCCGCTGGCCGGGTCGAAGGAGTAGCCGGTGGCGGCGACGAGGGTGCTGAACGTGCTGCCGTTGGTGCTGTTCTGCACGGAGAGGGTCTGGGTCCGGGTACCCCAGCCGGGTGGCAGCTTGAGCACCAGCCGGTTCACCTCGGAGGCGGCGCCGAGGTCGGCCTGGATCCACTGCGGGAACGCGTTGTTGGCGCTCTTCCAGTAGGTCGCCGGGTTGCCGTCGCCGGCGTTGCCGGCCGGGTACTCCGGATGCGAGCTGCTGGCACTGAGGCTGGCGGCGACCGCGGTCTCGGCCCGCTGCGCCCCGATGTCGGGCCGGGCCGCGGCCGGCGTGGGTAGCAGCGATCCCGCCGCCGCGAGTAGGCCGGTGGTGAGCGTCGCCGCGATCAGGCGGGGTCGTGGTGGTGGCTGTCTCATCAGGCTTCCTTGGCGCTCGTCGGAACCGACCTGGGTGCTGCGAGCGACCGGGCCTGGTCGGCGGCGGGCCCGGCTTGCCCGCCCGCCGTCGGAGGGCGGGCGGTGGCGCCGTCCGTCCGCCTGTCCGCCGCCGCCGCGGACCCCGCCGAAGGGCCGCTCCCCGAGGGCAGCCGGGGAAGGAGCACAGAGGACGCCTGTCTAGAAATTCCGGACTGAAGAAGGCTATTTAGCAGTCGACAGCCCGAAATTTGCGTGGTGTCGTCGTAATGTTGCAGGCGCGCTACGGCTGCGTCAACACCCCACCGGATCAGCCCGGATCGATCTGAGCAAGATGCGACGACTTATCCGGATCAATCTTGTTTGCGGGGCGGTGGACACCGACCGGCGCACCCGGGTTCCGGCTATGCCAGCTACGGCGGTGGGGACAGCGGCAGCGGCGGTGGGGAGAGCGGCTGCGGGTCCGGGGGAGGCTGCGGCGGTGGCGGTGGCGGCGGCTAGGATCCGGACGACCCGGGTATGCCCCGGCCGCGCGGTCTCCGGCCCGGGCCGGCCACAGGGCTGATCAGCGAAGGGACACGGGATGCCGGAGACGACCGTCGCGGATTTCTGGTTCGACCCCTCGTGCCCGTACACCTGGACGGCCTCGCGCTGGCTGTTGGAGGTGGCGAAGGTCCGGCCCGTCGAGCCGCGGTGGCACCTGATGAGCCTGTCGGTGCTCAACGAGGGGCGCGACGACGACCCGGAGGGTGACCCCGAGGGCTATCTCTGGGTGCCGGTCCGGATCTGCGCGGCGGCGCGCCAGCGGTACGGCCCCGAGGCGATGGCCCGGCTCTACACGGCGATGTGGACCACCGCCCGGAGCGGCGAGGACTGGCTCGGCGACCTGCACGCCGCGCTGGCCACCGCCGGCCTGCCGCGCGAACTGGTCGACGCCGGCACGTCGAGCGCGTACGACGACGCGGTGCGCGCCTCGCACGCCGAGGCGATCGGCCTGGTCGGCCCGCACGTCGGCACCCCGATCATCGCGACGACCGGCACCGACGGCGCTCGGGTCGCCTTCTTCGGCCCGGTCATCTCCCGGATTCCCACCGGTGAGCAGGCCGGACGGCTCTGGGACGGGACGCTGCTGGTGGCCGGCGTACCCGGCTTCCACGAGCTGAAGGGTCGGCCGCACGCCGAGCCCCAGCTCGACCAGGGTCCCGCCTAATCCCGACGCGACCAGGGTCTTGTGGAGCCCTGACTCGACTATGGTCTCGTGGAGCCGATCACGGGCGGCGCCGGCTGCTCGGCCAGCCGGGCGCGCAGCCCTTCGGCGCGAGGGTGGTCCAGCGTGTCGAAGATGTCCAGCGCCTGTCGCCAGTACTCCCGGGCCTGGGCCGGCTCGCCGGAGCAGACCAGGACGTCCCCGATCACCTCCAGGGTCTCGGCCTCGAGCCCGTGGCAGTGCTTCCGGTGGTACAGGTCGCGTGCCTCGTGCAGCGGTACCAGGGCCTGCCGGTGCTGCCCGGCGCTCAGCAGCGCCTCGCCGAGGTTGTGGAGCGCCGAGGCGATGCCCACCGGGTCGGCGAGCCGCCGCCGGACCTCGAGCGCCTGCGACAGGCAGCGGATCGCTTCCTCGTGCTGCCCGAGCCCGGCGTATGCCCGCCCGAGGTTGCCCAACGTCATGCTCTGGTCGTACTGGGAGCTGACCTCGCGGCGGACCTCCAGGGCCGCGGTCAGGTGGTCGATGGCCTTCTGGAACCTGCCCTGCCGGCCGTACGCGGTACCGAGGTTGTTGAGTGTCCGGCCCTCGCCGCGCCGGTCGCCGACGGCACGGCGGATCTCCAGCGATCGGGTGAGGTGGTCGATGGACTTCTCGATCTGACCGAGCTGACCGAGGCCGAGGCCGAGTCCGCTGAGGATCAGCGCCTCGGCTTCCCGGTTACCCGTCCGACGTGCCGCCTCCAGCGCGATCCGGCTGGTACCGAGCCAGTCGTGCCAGTTGCTGCGACGGTCGAAGTGCAGCCGGAGCACGGCCGGCAGCCGCCAGGCGATGTCGTAGCGGCCGTGGTTGAAGGCGGTGGTCACGGCCGCGACCAGGGTGCTCTGCTCCGCAGTGATCCATCGGAACGCCCGTTCATCCGTGTCGAACGAGGGCAGGTGTGCCGGTCGGGTCCGCTCGTCCAGTACGACCTCGGTGTTGTACGGGAAGAGCCGGTGGATGGCCGCGTCGGCGGCGTACAGGTACCAGGTGAGGATCCGGTCGACGGCGGTGTCGGTGCTGTCGTGCGTATCGTCGTCCTCGACGGCGGCCCGCGCGGCGGCATACTCGCGGAGCAGGTCGTGCAACCGGTAGCGGTCGACGGTGATCGGGGTGACGAGGTGCTCGTCGCTCAGCCGCTCCAGCGTCTGCCGGGCCGCCGTCGGCGGGACGCCCAGCAGCGCGGCGGCCGAGTCGACGGTGAAGTCGTCGCCGGGGTGGAGCCCGAGCAGCCGGAACAGCCGCTGCCCGGCCGGATCGAGAGCCCGGAAGGAGAAATCGAAGACGGCGCGGATCTGCCTTTTCCCGACCGCCAGCTCGCCGAGTCGGTCGCCCTCCGCTTCGAGCCGGGCGGCGAGGTCGCCGAAGGTCCAGGCCGGCCGGGACCGCAGCCGGTGCGCGGCCAGTACGACCGCGAGCGGTAGCCGCCCGCACAGGTCGACGACCCGGCGAGCGCCGACCGGATCGGCGGCGACCCGGTGCTTCCCGGCGACCCGTTCGAGCAGGGCGTGGGCGTCCCGAGCGGTGAACACGTTCAGGTTCAAGGTGTGGGCGCCGTCGAGGGCGAGCACCCGCCGGCTGGTGACCAGGACCAGGCTGGTCGCACTGGCCGGCAACAGCGGCAGCACCTGGTCGTCACCGGCGGCGTTGTCCAGCAGGACCAGGGCGTGCCGGTCGTGCAACCGGTCCCGGTACAGCGCCGCCCGGGCATCCAGACCGTCGGGGATCTGGGCACCGGGCACACCCAGCAGGTGGAGGAACGAGGCGAGCACGGTCGCCGGGTCGGCGGGTGGCTCGTCGGCGTGGCCGTGCAGGTCCACGTAGAGCTGGACGTCGGCGTACCGTCCAGATCGGACCAGTTGGTGGGCGAGGTGGACGGCGAGCCGCGTCTTGCCGACCCCGGCCATCCCCTCGATCGCGGAGATCACCACGGTGCTGCCGGTGTCCCCGGCCGACGGCAGGGCCGACGACAGGATGGCCAGCTCGGCCTCCCGGCCCGTGAAGTCGGCGATGTCCGGCGGCAGTTGGCGATGCGCGCTCACCGCGATGCCGGTTTCCACGATGCCGGTTTCCGCGATGCCGGTCCCCGCCGGCTCCGGCAGTTCCTGACGCAGCACCCGCCGGTGCGCGGCGGCCAGCTCGGGGCCGGGGTCCGCGCCCAGTTCGTCGGCGAGCCGCCGGCGCAGCGCCTCGAACACCCGCAACGCCTCGGCCTGCTGACCACTGCCGGCCAGCGCGAGGATCAACTGCGCGTGCGCGGCCTCGTCCAGCGGATCGGCCTCGCCGACCTGCCGCAGCAGCGGCAGCACCCGCTCGTGCTGGCCGAGTGCAGCGGCCACCTGTGCGTACTCCACGACCACCGTCCGGCGTTCCCGGTCCAACGCGGCCACCTCGGGCAGGATCCGCAGGCCGGCGAGGTCGGCCAGCGGCGCCGCGCGCCACAGACCGGCCGCCTGCCCGTACCACTCGTACGCGGATGTCAGGTCCCGGTCCCGCTGGGCATGCCGTGCCCGCCCGACGAGGCGACGGAAGTCGAGCAGGTCAAGCTGGTCGTCGGTGACGGTGAGCTGGTAGCCGCCCCCGGTGGCGACCAGCAGGCGGTCTGCACGGGGGGCCGGTTGCACCGCCCGCAGCCGCTGGCGTAGCCGGGAGACGTGGTTCTGCACCGAGGTCGCGGCGCTGTCCGGCGGATGCTCTCCCCAGATCAGCTCGACGAGCGTGTCCAGCCGGACCGGCTCGTTCGGGTGCAGCGCCAGCAGGGCCAGCAGCGTGCGCTGCTTGGCCGACCCGAGATCCACGCCGGCTCCGTCGACGACGACGGCGAGCGGGCCCAACACCTGCAACCGCAGGCCGTGCGCTGGTGGCTGGGCGGCTCGGCCGAGGCGGACGAGCCCGGCCGCCTCCTCGGCGGACAGACCCAGGGCGTCGGCGAGTCGGCGTAAGGTGGTGGACCGGGGCGCGGCGACGCGCCCCTGCTCCAGATCCCGCAACCCGCCGACGCTCAGCCCGGCCCGGTCGGCCAGCTCCTGTTGGGTCAGACCGGCCCGTTCCCGGAACTCCCGAAGGGTGCTGGGGAGTCTTGACTCACGAGGGATGCTGGAGAGCCCTGCCCTATCCACTGGCCGTCACCGTCCGACCGCACCTCGTGATCGTCGCCTCCCGGCGATCCCGGGCAACCATACATCGGCCCCCGCCGCCCGTACCCAACCCGTAGTCGGCCCGTGGGCGGCGCCCCGACACGCCGCTGACCAGCGCCGCGAGCGTCCGGCCGGGGTCGGCGGAACGCCAGGGTTCGGCGAGCGTGGTCTGCCAGCGTGGAGGGCGTGACCACTCCCCATCACCCGCGACGCCCTCGACGGTGTCCGGGTCGCTCCGCCGACAACCGGATTGGTTACGGGCGCGGGGTGCGCGATGGATAGCCGACTGCTGGGGCGCCTGCGCGATCCGGTCGAGCAGCGGCTGCTGCGTGAGGCCCTGGAAGCACGGGCCAGGGACGACGGTGACCCGCTGGCCCGCGACATGGCCCGGGGCGTACTGGCGGGCAACATCACGCTCTACGAGGCGGTCGGCTTCAGCGTGTACCGCGAGGTGTTCGCCAAGCGTGCGGCGGAGCAGGTGAGGTGGTGGCAGGACCTGCCTGACGACGAACGCGGGCGGCTCGATGACGAGGGCGGGGAGGCCGACGCGGAGTAGACGGCGGACCACCAGGTGTGTTCGGGGTCACGTAGCGGAACCTGAACAGCGGCGCCGGCGCCGACAGCCCGGAGACCCCGCTCCCCCCGTACGCCTGCGCCGTGTGGCGGGTACAACAGCTGACGTTGTCACGTCAGGGCCGGCCGGATCCGTCGTTGCAGTATGAGTCAACGAATGTCCTGGCCGGAGCTGGTGCCGGCGGGCTACGCCGCCATGTCGCAGCTGGAGAAGTACACGCGGTCGACGGTCGATCCGACCGTGCTGCACCTGATCAAGGTGCGCGCCTCGATGCTCAACGGATGCACGTTTTGTGTGGATATGCACACCCAGGAGGCCCTCGCCGACGGCGAACACCAGCGTCGGCTGTTCGCGGTGGCGGCCTGGCGGGAGGCGCCGTACTTCGACGATCGGGAACGGGCCGCGCTCGCGCTGACCGATGCGGTGACCCGGCTCGACGACCACGGGGTGCCCGACGACGTGTGGGACGAGGCCGTCAAGCACTGGTCGGAGGGGGAGGTCGCCAACCTCCTCCTGGCGATTGGCACTATCAACGTATGGAACCGGATCGCCATCACCAACCGAACACAGCCGCCACCCTTGGCGTGACCGGGAGCCGCTGGTGACCGCGCCGGACGTGGACGAGTTCGTCCGGCACCGGCCGATGCTGTTCGGGCTGGCGTACCGACTGCTGGGCAGCGCACACGACGCCGACGACATCCTGCAGGAGGCCTACCTGCGCTGGGCCGGCGCCGATCGGGCGGCTGTGGCACAGCCGCGCCGCTACCTGACCAGGGTGGTGGGGCGGCTCGCCCTCGACCAGCTACGGGCCCGTCGGGCGCGGCGGGAGAGCTACGTCGGTGAGTGGCTGCCGGAGCCGGTCGGCACCGATCCGTCCCCGTTCGGCGCGGTGGACACCTCGGATCTCTCGATCGCCGTGCTGCATCTCATGGAGCAGCTGACTCCGCCGCAGCGCGCCGTTTTCGTGCTGCGCAGCGCCTTCGACCTGCCGTACGACGAGATAGCCGCCATCGTCGAGCGGACCGTCGAGGACTGCCGGCAGCTGTACCACCGGGCGGAACGGGCGCTGCGCGACGGGCGGGTCCGGTTCGCGCCCACACCGGCCGAGCACCGACGGCTACTCGCCGACTTCGTCACCGCCGCCCGCGAGGGTGACATGACCCGGCTGCACGGCCTGCTGCACGCGGACGTGGTTGCCTGGTCCGACGGCGGCGGCCGCGCCCGTGCCGCGCTGCGGCCGATCCGCTCGGCGGCGAAGGTGGCCCGGTTCTTCGCAGCGATCTACTCACGGCCGCCAGCGCTGCGGGCCGTGTCGCTGGAGGTCAATGCCGCGCCGGCCATGCTGATCGGGTACTCCCGGACCCCGCACCTGCTGGTGCTCGACGTGGACGACGACGCGGTACGGCGGATCTTCCTGCTGGCCAACCCGGACAAGCTCGGCGCTGTGCCGTTCCACATCCTCAGCCCGGCCACCGCCACTGGGCGACCATCGGATGGTCCTCGCCGTACCGCCGGGTGTGGTCGCGGCACTCCTGCCGGGCGTCGACCATCGCCTGGCGCAGGTGGGCGGCTCGGACCGCTAGCCCGGGTACCCGGTCGACCACATCCATGACCAGGTGGAACCGGTCGAGGTCGTTCAGCATCACCATGTCGAACGGCGTGGTGGTGGTGCCCTCCTCCCGGTAGCCCCGCACGTGCAGGTTGGCGTGGTTCGTTCGGCGGTAGCTGAGCCGGTGGATCAGCCAGGGGTAGCCGTGGTAGGCGAAGACGACCGGACGGTCCGGGGTGAAGAGGGCGTCGAACTGCGCGTCCGTCAGCCCGTGCGGATGGCTTCCGGCGGGTTGCAGGCGCATCAGGTCCACGACGTTCACCACCCGGACCCTCAGCTCCGGCAGGTGCCGGCGCAGCAGGTCGGCGGCGGCCAGGGTCTCCAGCGTCGGTACGTCGCCGGCGCACCCGAGCACCACGTCCGGCTCGGTCCCGGCGTCGGTACTGGCCCAGTCCCAGATCCCGATCCCGCGCCGGCAGTGCAGCTCCGCCTCTTCCATCGGCAGCCAGGTCGGCGCCGCCTGCTTGCCGGAGATCACCACGTTGATGCGGTGTCGGCTGCGCAGGCAGTGGTCCATCGTGCAGAGCAGTGTGTTGCCGTCCGGCGGCAGGAAGACCCGGACGATCTCGGCCTTCTTGTTGGTGACGTGGTCGATGAAGCCCGGGTCCTGGTGGGAGAAGCCGTTGTGGTCCTGCCGCCAGACGTGGCTGGAGAGCAGGTAGTTGAGCGAGGCGACCGGGCGGCGCCAGGGGATGTCCCGGGTGGTCTTGAGCCACTTGGCGTGCTGGTTGACCATGGAGTCGACGATGTGGATGAACGCCTCGTAGCTGGTGAAGACGCCGTGCCGGCCGGTCAGCAGATAGCCCTCCAGCCAGCCCTGGCAGAGGTGCTCGGAGAGCACCTCCCTCACCCGGCCGCCGGGGGAGAGGTGGGCGTCGCCCGGCCCACCCGGGCCAGGGAAGGCCCGGTCGGTGACCTCGAAGACCGCGGCCAGCCCGTTCGACTCCACCTCGTCCGGCCCGAAGAGCCGGAACCGGTCCGGATTGGCCGCGATGACGTCCCGGAGCCAACCGCCGAGGATCCCGGTCGCCCCGGTGATCGGGCTGCCGGGCCGGTCCACGGCGACGGCGTGGGCCCGGAAGTCGGGCAGGACCAGGTCCCGGAGTACGACGCCGCCGTTGGTGCGCGGGTTCGCGCTCATCCGGCGGTCACCGCGCGGAGCCAGCTCGGCCAGCGCCGGCAGCGGCGCGCCGGTCGCGTCGAAGAGCTCCTCCGGCCGGTACGACCGCAGCCAGTGCTCCAGCCGGGCCAGGTGCTCGGGATTGTCGCGTACCTCCTCCAGCGGTACCTGGTGGGCCCGCCACGTCCCGGCGACCTGCTCGCCGTCCACCTCGCCCGGCCCGGTCCAGCCCTTCGGGGTCCGCAGCACCAGCATCGGCCAGCGTGGCCGCCCAGCCGGCCCGCCATCCCGGGCCCGCCGCTGGATCTCGGTGATCTCGTCCAGTGCCCGGTCCAGGCAGGCCGCCAGTTCCCGGTGCACCCGGGCCGGCTCGTCCCCGGCCACCACGTACGGTCGGTAGCCGTAGCCGCGCAGGATGCCGACCAGGTCGTCCTGGGGCATCCGGTCCAGTACCGTCGGGTTGGCAATCTTGTAGCCGTTGAGGTGCAGGATCGGCAGCACCGCGCCGTCCCGGGCCGGATCGATGAACATGGTGGAGAGCCAGCTTCCGGCCAGCGGGCCGGTCTCCGCCTCGCCGTCCCCGACCACGCAGGCCACCAGCAGGTCCGGGTTGTCGAACGCGGCCCCGTAGGCGTGCGCGAGCGAGTAACCCAGCTCGCCGCCCTCGTGGATCGACCCCGGGACCTCCGCCGCGACGTGGCTCGGCAGCCCACCGGGGAAGGAGAACTGCCGGAACAGTCGAGCCATCCCGGCCTCGTCCCGGCTCACCGACGGGTACAGCTCGGTGAAGGTTCCCTCGAGCCAGGTGTTCGCGATGATGGCCGGAGCCCCGTGCCCCGGGCCGGTGACCAGCATGGCGTTCAGGTCGCGGTGCACGATCAGCCGGTTCAGGTGTGCGTAGACCAGGTTCAGCCCCGGGTCCGTACCCCAGTGGCCCAGCAGGCGCGGCTTGATGTGCTCCGGTCGCAGCGGCTCGCGCAGCAGTGGGTTCGCCAGCAGGTAGATCTGTCCGGTGCTGAGATAGTTGGCGGCCCGCCAGTACGCGTCGATCCGGCCCAGTTCCTCCTCGGAGAGCCGGGGCTGCGGGTCGAGCGCGGTCTCCATCACCCGAGCCTGCCCCGAGTCGGGCCGACCCGCGACCGGAACGGCGATCTCGGCACGCTCACTCCTGGATGTACACGCCGTGCGCGCCGCGTACCACGACGACCGGCGCGATCGAGTGGTAGAGCATCGCCTGGCTGACCGAGCCGAGCATGCCGCGCCAGGGTTCGTCACCGCGCGCGCTGACCACCACCAGTTCGGCCCGGCGCGCCTCCTGGGCCAGCGTCGACTCCGGGTCACCGGTCCGGACCCGCTGGTTCACCTGCACCGAGGGGAATTTCCGCTGCCACGGCGCGACCGCCTCGGCGAGTTGCTCGACGACCTCGGGCGGCGGGGTGCCGTCCGCATCCGCCGGGTCGCAGACCTGCACCACGACCAGGTCGGTGCAGTGCCGGCTGGCGGTGTCGAAGGCGAATTCGAGCGCGCTCAGTGAGCTGGCCGAGCCGTCCACCCCGACCAGCACCGGCCCGGTCAACGGCACCTGTTCCCGGGCCACCAGCACGCTGCACCCGGCCCGGGCCGCGAGCTGTACGGCGGTGGCGTCGGAGGCCGTCGGCACGTCGGTACCGGCGGACAGCCCGCCGTCGCCGATCACCAGCAGCGCGGCGGAACCCGACTCGCGCAGCAGGGTGGTGATCACCGGTCCCTCGATGAGCGCACTGGAGACGTCGAGGGTCGGCTGCGCCTGGTTGGCGGTGGCGGTGGCCCGGCACAGCAGTTCCTCGGCGGGGCGGCGGGGCTCCTCCGGCATCGGCTCCGCCGGGTCCGCGACCCAGTTGAACGCATGCACCACCCGCAGCGGGCGGGAGTGCAGGACCGCCTCGCGGGCCGCCAGTCGGACCGCCGTCATACTCAGCCGGGAGTCGTCGACCCCGACCACGACGAAGGCGTCCTGTGGAGTGCTCACGGTCGCCCCGCGGTCACTGCCACCATCCCGCCGCTGATTACGTGGCGTATATCCTGCACCAGCCGAGAGTATCCGGTGCGGTGGCGGTCGTCGGCGTATTCGGCCGGCACGGCCGCACATCGGAGGGTTCGCTCAGTGCTCGACCCGCAGTACGGCCATGGTCGCGTTGTCCCGACCGCCCGCGACCAGCGTGTCGGCGAGCGCACCGCGGACCACCTCGACAAGGCTGCCGGCCGCGCCGAGCCGGCGGGTCAGCCGCTGGTAGTCGAGCTGCTCGGCGACCCCGTCGGTGCAGAGGCAGTAGACGTCGCCGGGGCGCAACGAGACGTTGAGCAGGTCCGGCTCGGGCATCGCCGGGTGGCCGACGTAGCGGGTCAGCTGGTAGCGGGCGGCGGCGGCCGCCGGGGAGTCCGCCGGGTACCAGCCGTAGACGGCGCCGAGCCAGGCGGCCGTGTGGTCGACGGTGAGCAGTTCGAGCAGTCCGTCCCGGAGCCGGTAGGCGCGGGAGTCACCGATCTGCACGATCCAGCCGGATAGGTCGGTCGAGCCGGATAGGTCGGTCGCGCCGGTCGGACCCGCGGCCGCCCCGCCCGGTGCCGGCCGGGCGATCGGCGCGGTACGCCGCGATCCCGCACCCCCGTCGGCGCGATCCGGCCGGGCCGGCAACTGCGCCTCGGCACCCGCTGACGTCGGCGCCGGGCCGGCGGCACCCGGTGCGGTTTCCGGCGCTACGACGACCAGGCCGGTGAAGGTGCAGCCGCTCAGCTCGTTGAGGTCGGTGCCGGCAGCCCGGACCCGGGACTGTGCCCGGGCCATCGCGGCGCGGAGCCGACCGGGGCCGATGTCGGGACCTGCCGCGCGTACCTCGGCGACCATGGTCTCCATGGTGGTGCCGCCGGCGACGGTGCTGCCCCGGCCGTCGCCCATCCCGTCGGCGACCGCCAGGAACGGCAGCACCGGATCGACGTGCAGCACGTCGAAGTTCGCCGAGTAGCGCTGGCCCACCCGGCTGCCCCCGGCGACGCTGAGCCGGTGGCCGGCGAGCGGGTAGGTGCGGCTGACGTCGCCCTCGGCGGGCATCCGGTCCGGACCCGTCACAGGGCTTCGGTGCATGGCGGGCAGGTTAGCAGGATTGCCGAACCGCCCGGGCGGTATATGCGAATCCCCGCAAATCTCCGCACTGTCGGTTCTGTGTCGGCTTGACCCGGGCCCGTTGTGCCGCGTGAGGGCGGATCGGGCTGCGAGGATGGGACGGTGAACCTGCCCGACGTGCTGCGCCGGCACCGGCTGCTCGCCGTCGTGCGGGGCGACGATCCGGACGCTGCCCTGGCCAGCGTACTGGCATTGGCAGAGGCCGGGGTCGCCCTCGTCGAGGTGTCGCTGACCTCCCGGGACGAGGCCGGGGTGCTGGTCCGGGCCCGGGCGGCGCTCGGTCCGGACGCGCCGCTGGGCGCCGGTACGGTGCTCACCGAGGCCGACGTGGTGCAGGCGGAGCAGGCTGGGGCGTCGTTCGTGGTGACCCCGGGACTGGTGCCGGCGGTTGCCGAGGCGGTACGACTCGGGCTGCCCGCCCTGGTCGGCGCGCTGACCCCGACCGAGGTGGTCGCGGCCAGCCTGGCCGGGGCGGCCGCGGTGAAGCTGTTTCCCGCGTCGCTCGGCGGCCCGGCCTACCTCCGGACACTGCGGGAACCCTTTCCAGACGTCCCGTTCGTGCCCTTCGGTGGGGTGGACCTCGAATCCGCTCCGGAGTACCTCGCGGCGGGTGCCGTCGCGGTCGGTGCCGCCGAGTCCCTACTCGGTGCGGCGCCGCAGGGCGGGGACCTGACCGCGCTGCGGCTGCGGGCCACGGCGTTCCGCGCAGCCGTCTCCTGAGCGGGCTCGGTACCGGCCGTCGGATTCCTCAGGTACGAGGTCCCTGGAAGGTGGCGCGGTAGGCCAGCGGTGTGGTGGCGTACGCCCGACGGAAGTGCAGCCGAAGGTTTGCGGCGCTGCCCAGGCCGCTGTGCCGGGCGATCTGTTCGACGGTGAGCTCGCCGGTCTCCAGCAGAGTGCATGCCTTGCGCAGCCGCGCGGCCGTCAGCCAGGCATGCGGACTGGTGCCGAACTCCGCGACGAAGGCCCGCCGAAGCGTCCGGGTGGACTGCATCGCCTGCCGTGCGAGATCCGCCACGGTGATGTGTCGATGCAGGTTGGCCAGCGCCCACTCGGTCACGGGCCCGAGTCGTTCACTCGTCTCCGTCCTGGCCGCGATCGTGTACTGGGCCTGCCCCCCGGCACGATGCAGCGCCGTGACCATGCGTCGGGCGCGGTGGATCGCGGCCGACTGCCCGTGATCGAGGCCGAGCATGTAGAGGCACAGATCGAGGCCTGCGGCGAGTCCGGCGCTGGTCAGCACATCACCTTCGTCGACGTAGAGGACCGCCGGATCGACCCGCACGGCGGGGTGCTCCCGCGCGAGATCGGCGGCATGGGCCCAGTGGGTGGTGGCCCGACGGCCGTCGAGCAGGCCGGCCTGCGCCAGAGCGAAGGCGCCGATGCAGATGGATGCGATCCGGGCCCCGCCCCGATGTGCGGTACGTAGGGCGTCGAGAGCCGCCTGGGGTGCCGGACCTCGTCCGAAGCCCGGCACGATGACGGTGTCCGCGGTGGTGACGGCTTCGAGGCCGGCGGCGACGGTGATGCCGAAACCTGGTGTGGTCGTGGTGACCGACCCCGCATCGAGCGCGCAGAGCGTGACCTCGTATCGGCCGTGGCGCTCGTGGCCGAAGACCTGCGTGGCGATGGCTACGTCGAACGCCACCACCGGGTCCAGGGCCAGGACGGCGACACGATGGATGGCCGATCCCTCACGCATGACGGCAAGGATGTCACTGGTATGCCAGGACGCAGAAGGCGAACCTGTGTGAGTGCGAGTGGAGATCGTAGTTTTCGATGGGTTCGACGAGTTGGACGCCTTCGGGCCGTTCGAGGTCCTCTCCATGGCCGGATTCGACGTCGATCTGGTTGTCGCCGCCGAGCCGGGTTCGGTGCGCAGCATGCGAGGCGTCCAGCTGGCCGTGCCCAGAGTGCTGGGCAGCCCGGACGGGTTGATCGTGGTCGGCGGGGGATGGATGAACCGTGCCGAGCAGGGCTCGTGGGCCGAGGCCCGGCGCGGTGTGCTGCCCGACGCGCTGGCCAGGGCGGCCGGTACCGCGCGGTGGGCAGCGTCGGTGTGCACCGGCGGCATGCTGCTCGCGGCGGCGGGCCTGCTCACCGGGCGCAACGCGACCACCAACCGCAATGCCTACCAGGAACTCCGGGCGTACGGTGGCAACGTCATCGAGGAGCGGGTGGTCGACGACGGCGATCGCATCACCGCCGGCGCGCTGAGCGCCGGCCTGGATCTGGGGCTGTGGCTGACAGAGCGGGAAATGGGCGCCGAGCGTGCCGCCACCGTGGCCGCCACCGTCGACTTCTCCCGGCGCTCGCCGGTCTGGACGAGGCCGGAATGACGACACCGTCGACTCGACGCTCCCGCTGAACCTGATCGAACAGCTAGGCCGTACCGGCGGCTGTGTGGCTGGCCGGGCGCCTGGTGTCGACGTTGCCGGTCATGGCGTTGAGGATGGCGGGTAGTTCGGTCACGGTCTGGGCGGGCAGGCCGGCCACGGTCTCCTCCGCGAGAGCGTGCCACAGCTGCTTGACCCGATCGGCGAGGGCCCTACCGCTGTCGGTGAGTTCGACGATGCTGGCGCGCTTGTCGGAGGGGGCGGGTTCGCGGCGGATGTGGCCGGAGGCCTCGAGCTTGCGGGTCATCAGAGTGACGCTGGGCGGCTCGCAGCCGAGGGCCTCGCTGAGCTGGGCCTGGATTCTCGGTCCGGTCCGGTCGAGTTCGAGCAGGAGTGCCTCCTGGCCGGGGTGTAGGCCGAGCGGGGCCAGCAACGCGGCGGCCCTGGCCCGGTGGCGCAGGCTCAGCAGCCGGATGGCCTGGTTGAGGGCGTCGGCGTACTCGAAGTCCACGGGCTCTCCTTGACAGAAAGGTTATGCGCATAACATTATGCGGATAACTAATTCTAGCAGCATCGAGGAGCCGGACATGACCGTGAAGGTCGCTGTCATCTACTACAGCGCGACCGGCGCTGTGCACGCGCTCGCGCAGGCCGTCGCCGAGGGGGCGGCCTCGGCCGGGGCCGCCGTACGGCTGCGACGGGTCGCCGAGCTGGCCCCCGACAGTGCGATCGACCAGAACCCGCAGTGGCGGCGGCACGCCGACGCGACCGCGTCGATCGTTCGGGCCGGACTCGAGGACCTGGCGTGGGCCGACGCGTACGCGTTCGGGACACCGACGCGGTTCGGTGCGCCGGCCGCGCAGCTCAAGCAGTTCATCGACCAGGCCGGCGGTCTGTGGCAGGAGGGGAGGCTGGCCAACAAGCCCGTGACGACCTTCACCTCGGCGTTCAACCGGCACGGCGGCAGCGAGGCCACGATCCTGTCGCTGAGCAACGTCTTCTACCACTGGGGGTCGTTGATCGTCCCGCCCGGATTCACCGATCCGGTCGTCTACGCCGCCGGCGGCAACCCGTACGGCACGTCGCACGTGACCAGCCCGAACGGAGACGGCCCCGGCGCCGCGGCGCTGGACGCGGCTCGATACCAAGGACTCCGGCTGGCCAGGATCACCCTCCAGCTGCTGGGCGACCAGGTCGTCCCCGATGTCGCCGTGGGCACCGGAAACGGCCACGAGGCCCTGGCCGCGGCGGCCTCTCGGACCGCGGAGGCGGCGGGTTGAGCTCAGGGAGAGTCCTCATGACCAGCACCAGCACCACAACTCGGCGGGCCAGGCCGCCAGCCACATCCTCCTGGATGGTTCTGGCGCTGGCGTGTGCCTGCCAGTTCATGGTGATCCTGGACGTGTCCATCGTCAACGTCGCGCTGCCCTCGATCCAGCGGGATCTCGGCTTCACCGCCATCGGCCTGGCCTGGGTGGTGAATGGCTACGTGCTCACCCTGGCCGGCTTCATGCTGCTCAGTGGCCGCGCCGTCGACCTGTTCGGCCCGCGCCGGATGCTGGTCGCCGGACTGTTCCTGTTCTCCGCATCGAGCCTGGTCGGCGGCGTGGCAACCGGGCCGGAGATCCTGGTGGGAGCCCGCGTCGCGCAGGGCGTGGGCGCCGCCATGCTGGCTCCGGCGACACTGGCCGTGATCAACACCTACTTCACCGAGCCGCAGCCGCGGGCGCGGGCGTTCGGCGCCTGGTCCGCCTCGGGCGGTGTGGGCGGGATGGCCGGCGCGCTCGCCGGCGGCGCCATCACGACCGGCCTGTCATGGCGGTGGGTCTTCCTCATCAACGTGCCGATCTGCGCCGTGTTGATCGTACTGGCCATGATGTCGCTGGCCGCCACCCGAGCCAACCGGCGGGAATCGCTTGACCTCACCGGCGCGGCCACCGGAACGGCTGGACTGGCCGCACTGATCTACGGGGTCATGCAGAGCGCCGAGCACGGCTGGACGTCCTCGCGGTTCCTCGGGCCAGCCGTGGCAGGCCTGCTGCTGCTCAGCATCTTCATCGTGGTGGAGGCGCGGTTCGCCACCCGGCCGATGATGCCCCTGCGGCTGTTCAGAATCCGGACCGTCGCCGTCAGCAACGGCATGCTGCTGCTCTTCGGCGGCATCGCCGTCGCGATGTGGTATTTCACGTCGCTGTTCATGCAGAACGCCCTCGGATACAGCGCACTCGAGGCCGGGCTCGGACAGACACCCGCGGCGGTGACCTTCGTGGTGATCGCGCGGATCGCCGCCAACCTGTTGCCCCGAACCGGTGCACGCCCACTGGTACTGGCCGGCAGCGCCTGTTTCCTGGCCGGGTTCGGCTGGCTCGCCCAGGCCGGAACCGACAGCGGCTACGTCACCGGCGTGCTCGGGCCCACGCTGCTCATCGCCGTCGGCATCGGCCTGACCTTTCCCACCCTCATGGCCGCGGCCACCGCCGACGTACCCGAACGCGACGCGGGCATCGTCGGCGGCCTGGCCAACACCGCCAACCAGGCAGGCGGCTCGGTAGCCCTAGCCGTACTCGCCACAGCCGCCAGCGTCAAGGCCGGAACAGGCGCCGCCGCCGGCTCTCCGGCCGCCCTCGCTGCCGGCTACGACCTGGTCTTCCTCATCGCGGCCGGAATCGGCCTGGCTATCGCGGCGGTCAGCCTGCTGCTACCACAACATCGGCCCGGCTGACGACGGCATTCAGCCGAGTCATGTCAACTTAGGTTGACACAAGGGGTGGCGTCAACCTAAGTTGACAGTATGAGTCAGGCAACGGATCTGGCGGCGGCGGCCGGCAGCACCGATCCACGGGTCGGGCTGCGTGCGGTGGTGGCCCTGCGTCGGCTGTTGGAACGCCTGGAGGTCGTCCAGGTCGACAACGCCCGGCGCCAGGGCTGGTCATGGCAGGAGATCGCCGACGCGCTAGAGGTCAGCAGGCAGGGAGTACACAAGAAGCACGCCGGCCGGGCGTCGGCGCGTACCCAGGGAGGGGCATGATGTTCGAGCGGTTCACGGTGCAGGCCCGGGACGTCGTCCGTGGGGCCGTGGCGGCGCGCGAGCGGCTGGGGCACCGCAACGTCGGCACCGAACACCTCCTGCTCGCCCTGCTCGACCCGGCGCGGAGCTCCGTCGCGGAACTGCTCGACCAGGCTGGCGTGGACGCCGCCCGGGTGGCCGAGGCGATCGACCGCAAGCTCGGCCGCGGCACCGAGGAGTTCGGCGACCGCGACGCGGAGGCGCTCCGCTCGATCGGCATCGACCTGGCGGCGGTTCGCTCCAAGCTGGAGGAGTCGTTCGGTGCGGGTGCTCTGGAGCCGCCGCCGTCCCGGTCTTCGCGGCGTGGCCTCTTCGGCGGCTGGGACTTCTCCAGCCGGTTCTCCGCCCGGGCCAAGAAGGTGCTGGAGCTGGCCCTGCGCGAGGCGATCCAGCTCCGGCACCGGGAGATCGGCGCCGAGCACATCCTGCTCGGGTTGCTCCGCGAGGGGCAGGGGCTGGCGGCGCTGCTGCTGACCGAGGCCGGGGTGGACCTCGCCGACCTGCGTCGCCGTACTCTCGACTCCCTCCGCAGCGCAGCCTGACCGCCCCCGGGTCGCTGTCGGCGGCAAGCTGCTGCACACTGGCGGCCGTGAAGGCGCACGAGCAGAGCACGGACGGCGTACCGGCGGGTACCCGGGCAGGTGGTGCCGGCGGTCTCCGGTCGGCGGTGGTGGTCAACCCGGTGAAGCAGACCGACCTCGACGGGCTGCGCCGGACCGTCACCGAGACACTGGCCGCCGCCGGCTGGCCGGAACCCGCCTGGTTCACCACCACCGTCGACGACCCGGGCCGGGGCCAGGCCCGGCGGGCGGTCGAGGACGGCGCCGAGGTGGTCTTCGTCTGCGGCGGCGACGGCACCGTGATGTCCTGCGTCGGGGCCCTGGTCGGCACCGACGCGGCGATGGCCATCCTGCCGTCGGGCACCGGCAACCTGCTCGCCGCCAACCTCGGGCTCTCGAACGACCTGGCCGCCGGGCTCGAGGTGGCGCTCGAACAGGGCCGGCGGCGCATCGACGTCGGCAGCTGCGGTGACCAGTACTTCACCGTGATGGCCGGAATGGGCTTCGACGCCCAGATGCTGCAGGCCACCTCCGAGACCACCAAGGCCCGGGTTGGCTGGCCCGCCTACCTGGTGGGGGCGCTGCGGCACCTGCGGGACCGGCCGATGCGGGTGTCGATCCGGATCGACGACCAGCCGCCCCTTCGGCGCCGGGCCCGTACGGTCCTGGTGGCCAACGTCGGGCGGTTGCAGGGCGGGGTACGACTGCTCGCCGACGCCGAGCCGGACGATGGTTACCTGGACGTCGCGGTCCTCACGCCCCGGACGCTGAACCACTGGCTCTCGCTCGGCTGGGCGGTGCTGCGGCGCCGTCGCCGGGTGCCCCGGATGGAGGTGCTGCGCGGCCGGCGGGTCATCATCACCAGCAACCGGGCCCAGCCCCGTGAGCTGGACGGGGACGTCATCCCCGCCGGCCGCTCCCTGAAGGTGTCGGTACGCCCCGCGGCGCTCTGGCTCTGCGTACCGAAGCCGGCGACCGAGCCGGACCTGGCGGTGGACGCCGACGCGGTCGCCGAACGGGGGGAGCGCCGGGTGGAGGAGGCCCGGTGAGCAGTACCCGGTTGGTCCCCGAGACCCGGTGCATGCCCGACGAGGAACTATCCGCCGACGACGCCTGGCACACCCTGCGCCGGCACGGCGGCTGGCACCTGGTCCGGGACGCCTTCATCCGGTTCCGCTACGGCGACGCGTTCAGCCACTCCCGGGCGTTCGCCCTGCAACTCTGCCTCGCCGTGGTGCCGTTCCTGATCGCGCTGACCGGCCTGATCAGTGACCTCGGGGTGGACGAGGGCGGCCGGGTCGTCGCCGACACGGTGATCGCGCTGACCCCGGGCGCCAGCGACGGGGTGGTCAGGGAGCTGCTTGTCGACTCGGAACAGACCGAGGACGCCGGCGAACTGGCCCTGGCTCTCGGCCTGATCACCGGGCTGGTCGCGCTGACCACCACGATGGCCCAGGTGGAGCGCGGGGCGAACCGGATCTACGGGGTGGAGCGGGACCGTCCGGCGCTCTGGAAGTACGTCCGGGCCGCCGTACTCGCGCTCACCGCCGGGGCACCCGCGCTGGCCGGCTTCTTCATCCTGGTCGGCGGCGGTGAACTGGGCCGCTCGATGGGGCGGCACTACGACTGGTGGGGGCCGGCCGCCGGCCTCGGCTGGGACGTGCTGCGCTGGCCGCTGAGCCTCGGACTGACCGTCTTCGCCGTCGCGGTGCTGTTCCGGCACGCGCCGCGCCGCCGGCAACCGGGGCTGTCCTGGCTGCTGTTCGGCGCAGGCTTCAGTATCGCGCTGTGGTGGCTGGCCAGCGTGCTGCTCGCCGGCTACGTGTCCTACAGCGACGCGTTCGGCGCCACCTACGGCGCGCTGACCGGGATGATGGCGCTGCTGCTCTGGGCCAACCTCACCGGGATCGCGCTCTTCGGTGGGCTGGCCTTCGCCGCCCAACTGGAGGCGCTGCGGATCGGCGAGCACGAGCCGGCCGAGCCGGACCGCTGGGATCCGGACCGGGCTGACCCGGGACGCGCCGACATGCTGGACATCGATCCGGCGGGGACGCTCGGCCGGGCCGTACCCGGGCCCCGGCGCAGCGCGGAGCGGGTCGCCGACGCCGTCGGCCCCGGGGCGGAGCCGCGCGACGACTGACGGGTGTACGCCGTCCGCAGCGCGGGTACCGGGCAGGCCAGAGACGAGAAGGGGGCTCTGGCGTGGCTATGGTCAGCGACCTGTTGCGGCGACCTCTCGGGCATTTCGCCGAACGCAGCCTGGCCGGGCTCGCCCTGGTCGCCGGCACCGGCGTCGGCTTCGGCGTGCTGTTGCTGCTGGTCCGGGTCCACTGGGGGCCGCTGTACCGGGCCGACCACGAGACGGCGGCCTGGTTCAACGAGCTGGTCTCGGCCAACGACGGCCTGGTCACCGTTCTCCGGGCGGTAACCTCGCTGGGCGGCCGACCGATCATGATCTGGTTGGTCACCATCGCGGTGGTGGGCCTGCTGATCCGCCGGCAGGGCCGGCTCGCGGTCTACCTGATCGTCACCGGTCTCGGCGCGCTGGTACTCGACCCGTCGCTCAAGGAGCTGGTGGGCCGGCTCCGCCCGGTCGTCGACATCCCGGTGGCGTCGGCGCCGGGCAACAGCTTCCCCAGTGGCCACGCCCTCGGATCGATGGTCGCCTACGGCGCGCTGCTGCTGGTCTTCCTACCCGCGATGCGACCCCGGTGGCGCCGGCTGGCGACCGGGTTGGTGATCGCGGTGGTGGTGGCGGTCGGGGTGACCCGGATCGCGCTCGGCGTGCACTACCTCTCCGACGTCCTCGCCGGCTGGCTGCTCGGCCTCGCCTGGCTGGGCATCACCGCGTACGCCTTCCGGTTGTGGCGCCGCGAGCGGGGACGCCCGGTCCGGCCGCTGGGCGAGGGGCTGGAGCCGGAGGCGGGCCGGGAGATCACTCCGGCACCGGCGGAGGACCGCGTGTTGCCGCACCCCCGGGCGGCCGTCGCCGAGGTCATCACCGGCTGGGTGCTGGTCTTCGGCGCGCTGTACGCCTTCGGCATGCTGGTCAGCTACCACGTCGAGGGCACCTTCGTGGCGACACTCGACCGGAAGGTGCCGGAATGGTTCGCCGCGCAGCGGACCGACACCCTCAACGACGTCAGCCACCTGGCGAGCAAGGCCGGCGACACCCACGCCATCCTGCTGGTCTCGCTGGTCTTCTGCCCGCTGGCGGTGGCCTTCTGGCGGCGCTGGCGGCCGGTGCTCTTCCTCGCCCTGACCATGTTCGGCGAGCTGACCCTCTTCCTCGCCTCGTCGCACGCGGTGAACCGGCCCCGCCCGCAGGTCGAACACCTGGACGGACCGCTGCCGACCGCGTCGTTCCCGTCCGGGCACATCGCGGCGACGATGTGCCTGTGGGTGGCGATCGCACTGCTGGTGGTGCCGCGCACCGACCGCTGGTGGCGCTGGCTGGCCGTGCTGGCCGCGGTCGTGATGCCGCTGCTGGTGGCCACCTCCCGGATGTACCGGGGGATGCACCACCCGAGCGACTTCGCCGGGGCCATGCTGCTCACCGCGCTCTGGATCGGCCTGCTCTGGCTGGTGGTACGTCCCAACGAGGAACTCTCCGCCGGCGGCGGGCAGGACAGCGGCGGGGCCGACGCGGAATCGTGGGACTCCACCCGCCCGAGCGGCTCCGCCCGCCCGAGCGGCTCCACCCGCCCGAGCGGCTCCGCCCGCCCGAACGGTTCTGCGGGGACGGTGGAGACCGCGCCGAGCAGGTCGGCCCAACTGTCGGAACTCGACGACGAACTGGCCAGGGCGGCCCGACCAGACTGAGACCCGAGGGTGCCGCGGTCGGGGCTGCGGGGACCGGGCGGAGGAACCTGCGGCGGTGACCGGTGGGCCTGCCGGACGGAGGACGGGGTGGTGTCGGGTGCGGGTGATGACCTACAACATCAAGAACGGCGGGCGGGACGGCGCCGACCCGGGCCGGCTGGACCTGGTACTCCAGGTTGTCGCCGAGCAGCGCCCGGACGTGCTGGCACTACAGGAACTCCGGGGACTCCGCCGCGACCGCGACCGGTTCGACACCCTCGCCCGGCGGCTCGGCATGCGCGGGTACCTGGCCGGCGGGTGGTTCGGTCAACCGGTGGCGGTCCTGGTCCGGCCCCCGGTCGCGCCGGTTGTGGTCGCACCGGTCCGTCGGCCGTTCCACCACGGGGCTCAGCGGGTCGTGCTGGACACCGACCGGGGGCCGCTGACCGTGCTCAGCACGCACCTTCACCCGTACTCCGGGTGGCGCCGGCTGCGTGAGGCCGGCTGGCTGGTCGGTGCGGCCAGCCGGGGCGGGGCGGACCGGAGGCGGCTGCCGGAGCGGCTGGTCCTGTTGGCCGGTGACCTGAACACGCTCGATCCGGGCGGCCGGCACGACGAGCGGATCGGCCGGCTGCCGCCGGAGTACCGGAAACGGCACCTGATGCCGGACGGGGTGACCGTGGACACCCGGGCGGTCGCCGCGCTGTACCGGGCCGGCTTCGTGGACCTGTTCCGGCCGGCGGGTCCGGCCGGGTCGGCGGAACCGCCGCACACCGTGCCGACCAGCGCGGGCGGTGGGGTCGAGTTCACCGCGATGCGACTCGACTACCTGCTCGGCACGCCGCCGCTCGCCCGGCTGGCCCACCCGCCCCGGGTCGTCACCGGTGGGGCGGCGGAGTCCGCGTCCGACCACTATCCGCTGGTCGTCGAGTTCGACCTACGCCCGGGCTGAGCACCGGGACGGCTCAGGTGCCGAGCCCGACGTCGCGGGCGAGCAGGGCCGCCTGAACCCGGTCCGCGACACCCAGCTTGGCGAAGATGGCGGAGAGCTGGTTGCGGACGGTCTTCTCGCTCAGCCCGAAGTGTCGGGCGATCTTGGCGTTGGTGTCGCCGAACGCGAGCCGGCCGAGGATGTCCCGCTCCCTGGCGGTGAGTTGGTTGAGCGGGGCGGGCAGTTCGGCCGGTCCCCGGTTGAGCGCGGTGAGCACCGACGTCCCGATCCCCGGCCCCAGCACGACCCCGCCCTGGGCGACCGTACGCAGCGCGTCGATGACGGCGTCCGGATCGGTGTCCTTGAGCACGTAGCCCCGGGCACCGGCCCGCAGCGCCCGGGCCACGATCTCCTCGTCGTTGGCCATGGTGAGCATCAGCACCTTGGTCTCCGGGCGGGACTGGATGATCCGCGCGGTGGCGTCGACACCGTCACCGTCCGGCAGCGTCACGTCCATCGCGATCACCTCGACCCGTTCGCCGACCGCGGTGCTGATCGCCTCGGCGGTGGTAGCCGCCTCGAACACCTCGCTCACCCACGACTCGCCCTCGAGCATGGTGCGCAGCCCCCGGCGCACCACCGGGTGGTCGTCGACGATGAGGATCCGTCCACCGTGCACCATGCTCGTCGCCGCCTCTGCCCGCGCATCACGTCATGTGCGCCGCCATCGGCCGGAAGGGCATTGCCGGGGCCCGGCTGCGCATCGCGGGTTCAGCGTAGCGGGCTAGCCGATCCGGCCCGCGTCGCTGTCCGGACTCTGGCTCCCGGTGGCGGGCGGGGCGGTGCTGGCGGGCTGTGCGGCTCCGCTGCGCGGCTGCGGCAACTGCGATTCCGGGCCGGCGTCGACGGACCGGTGGGCGATCCCCCAGCAGCCGTCCGGGTTGCCGGCTTCCGGATCGGTTCCGCTGGCGCCGCCCGTACGGCCGGCGGTACCGGTATCCCCGGTCGGTGCGTCGGTGGCCGCTCGGTCGAGGGTGACTGGGCCGCCCTGCCCTGGCACCGCCGTCGCCGGGTCGGGGAGGGTCGGCTGGAAGGGTAGTCGCACCCGGATGGACGTACCGTGCGGACTCGTCGGGGTGATGTCGAAGTCACCGCCGAGTTCGGTGGCCCGTTCCCGCATCGAGTCGAGGCCGACCCCGCCGGGCCGGCGCGGGCCGAGTCCCACCCCGTCGTCCACGACCTCCACCGTCAGCGCCCGGTCCCGGTGCACGTGCACCCGGCAGGTGCTGGCCTGGGAGTGCCGGGTCACGTTGTTCAGCGCCTCGGCGACGATCCGGTACGCGGCCACCTCGATCGCCGCCGGCAACCCCTGGAGGTTTCCGTCGACCTGCAACCGGACCGCGAGGTTCGGGCTGTCGAACCGGGCGCACTCGTTGCGCAGCGCGGCGGCGAGTCCCCGGTCCAGCGCCGGTGGCCGAAGCTGGTCGACGAGCTGGCGTACCTCGGCGGTGCAGGTCTGGAGGTCCGTAGCGAGCGCGTCGAGGATCCGACCGGTGCGCGGCTGCCCGGCGACGAGCTTGTGCGCGGCCCGGACCTGCATGGCCATCCCGGCCAGCGTCGGACCGAGCCCGTCGTGCAGGTCGCGGCGAAGTCGACGGCGCTCCTCCTCGCGGGCGGTGATCAGCCGTTCCCGGGACTCCTGGAGGTCGTGGATGAGCCGGACGGCCTCGGCCGCCACCGCCGCGTGCACCGCCAGGTCGCCCAGCAACCGCCGTTCGACCGGGGTGAACCGGCTCGCCGCGCTCCGGTTGGCGACCAGCAGCCGGCCGACCCGTTCCCCCCGGGTCACCATGTCGAACGCCTCGATCGGTGTGTTCGCGGTACCGTGCGCGGCGAGGACGCGCGGCCCCTCCCGCCCCTCGACCTCCACCGCGACGTGCGGCACCCGCAGCGACCGCGCGATGGTGTCGGTCAGCAGCGGCAGCACCGCGCCCGGCTCGACGGTACGGCCCAACAGCTCGCCGAGCCGCGCCATCACCTGGTACGGGTCGTCCCGGTCGCCGTAGAGCAGCCGGTTCACCCCCCGCTGCACCCGGCCCCGGGCCGGCTCGAACGCGACCGCGATCAGCCCGGTCGCCACCAGCGATGCGTTCGAGGTGCTGCCCGCCATCAGCAGGTCGCGCAGCAGGGTGATCAGTCCGACGAAGGCGGCGATCACCAGCAGGCTCATCACCAGCCAGACGATGGTCCGGTTGATGACCTGGTCCAGCCCGTACAGCCGGTAGCGCAGCACCGCGACGGCCATCCCGATCGGTAGCGCCACCACCATGATCAGCCAGGCTCCGGGCAGATTGATGGCCTCGAGCACCAGCCCGAGTAGCAGCAGAATCCCCGACGCCAGCAGGCAGGCCAACTGTGCACGGGTCTCGCTGTCGGCCCGCCGCCAGCGCAGCACCAGCGAGACCAGCACGGCGATCAGCCCGAGTACGGTTACCCCGATGGCGACGAGTGCCACCAGGACGAGTGTCCGGGCCCGCTGTGTCGGGGCCGGATCCGGGTCGCTGACCAAGCCGTAGGGGTCGTCCAGCGCGGCGACCGCGTAGGCGAGGGCGGCGAGGACCGTACCGCCGATGATCACCACGGCGACCGGGAGCCACCGCCGCGAGGGCAGCCGCCCGTCCGGGAAGACCAGCAGAGTGAGGAAGATCAGGCCGTACGGGACGAACCACGCCCACTGGCTCAGCCAGGCCAGCGGCAGCCAGGTGTTCCAACTCTCCGCGAGTACGGCCACGCTCGCCGCCCCCCCGGCGGCGAGCGTGAGCCGGCCCACAGGATGCCCGGGTACCCCGATCAGGACCAGCACGCCCATCACGGTGAACGCGACCGCGATCACCGCGGTCTCGCCGGTCTGTTCGATCCAGATATCACGGGCGCTGACGTACTGCCCGGCCACCACGAGCGCGACGACGATGGCTGCTCCGACCAGTGCGACGAGCCTGCCTGTGGGCCAGCGCCTGGTGTCCTCGGTGGACGTCACCCCTGCTACCCCTGTCCGATCAAGTTCTCAGTGTGTCCAGCCGGCGGCGTGCAGCGAGTTGTGGAACCATCCGCCCCGATCCATCAGCCGGACACCACCGGAGGGCGAGTCGCCACCCGGGAAGTGCGCGGCGTCCTCGGCGAGCGTGCCGGCGCCGAGTTGCGGCAGCGCGTCGATCGCCTCGTCTGCGGTCAGGCCGGAGTCGGCGACGATCTCCGGATGCCGGCGGATGTAGTCGCCGACGTGCTGCACGACGGCCTGCAACCGCCCCTGGATCAGCTCCGGGTCGGGATCCTCCAGCGTCGGTACCAGCCCCTCCAGCTCCCAGGCGTGGCTGAGTACCGGCGCGAGCCGACGGCCCGCCTTGTCGAAGAACTCCAGGCCCCCCTGGGCCTTGGCGCCGATGTCCTTCTCGCTCAGCATTTCCGCGACGCTGCCGTAGGCGTGCGCGAAGCTGTTGTCGCTGGCGATGACGATCGGTTCGATCTCCGTACGGCGAACCGGGCGGATCGGCTTAGCGGTCATGACGCTCCCCTCGTAATCCAGTCTCGACGGTCCTCGGCGCTGGTGGGCGACGGTTCCTTCGCAGCCTAGGCCCGCTCATCAACGGGGTGTGGAAAGGTCCGTCGGCTGAGCATCATGTCCCCTGCGACGTCCCGCTGGCCCGGGACCGGTGTCCCAGTCCACTCGGGAAAATCCGGCCTGTCTCCGTACGGTCCGGTACCCGACCCGGGCCTGGTCGACGGCTGTCCGACCAGAGCCTCCGGTCCGGGCCCGACCGGAGGTACTCGATGCCGGGTCGATGCCCACTCGATGCGCCGTACCGGCACTCTCGTCGGCGGTGCCAGCTGCCACTCACCACGGCCGGTACCTCACCGATCGTCAACCGGGGAGACCAATGACGCCCGAGTCGTCGGCAACCGCGAGCCGGAGTTCCGGCCTCGCCATGCCGCTGGGCAGGCGAAACTCGGCTCCCGCCCGCCCTGCGGTGCGGTCCGGGCAACCTGAGCCGGCCGACCTGATCCGCGAGCTGCTCGACCGGATCAGCCTCGCCGGCTGGACCGTGCGGCAACGGGCCGGGCGGACCATGGTCACCCCGGCGTCGCCGGTCGACCGCTTGCAGGGTTGGAAGCTGCACGTCTCGGCAACGCCCGCGAACGCGCCGCTGGTGCTCGCGGCGTGCGCGCCGGTGCTGGTCGAGGCGGGTACGGAATTCGGCTTCGTCGCCACCACGGCGGGACTGGCCGAGCTCAACGCTCCGCGGGCACCGAGGGCCGGGGCCGGAAAGTTCCTCACCGTGCACCCCGCGACCGACGAACTCTTCCGGGAACTGGCGAGACGTCTCGACGAGGTGACCGCCGGCTACGTGGGACCGGCAGTCCTCTCCGACCGGCCGTACCAGTGGGGCGGGGTGGTGCACTACCGGTACGGCGCTTTCCGCGGGGTCGACGTACTGGACGACGACGGCCGGTACCGGCGCTGCCTGGTCGATCCGGAGGGCAACCTGGTCGAGGACCACTGCGAGCCGCTCTTTCGGCCACCGGCCTGGGTCGAGCCGCCGTTCGACGCCGCGCCGGGGCGACCGGCCCCGGCGGTGCCCGGGGGACCGGCGTGGCCGACCGGCCCGGTCGGGCCGAGTTGGTCGGTGGCGTCGATGCAGGTCCTCGGGACCTCCACTGCCGAACCGGTCACCGGGTCGACGGGGAGGACCGGGTCCGTGGGGGGCGGACCGGCGGGCCAGGCACTTCCCGCAGTACCTGCTCGGTCGGGGGGCTCGACCGAGGCGGGGGGCCCGGCCGGGTCGGGGGGCCCGGCCGGGTCGGCGGGGGCGGTCGGGGCAACGGGGGCGGTCGGCGATCTACCGGCCGTGCACCGGACGGTGCAGCTCTGCGACCGGCTCCCGCTGGCGATCCGGGTCACCGGAAGCCGACTCGCGGTCCGGGCCGACCGGTCGCTGGCCCAGGCCGTCGA